>CBDUCN010000024.1:0-26288 GCA_965365655.1 uncultured Gammaproteobacteria bacterium
CGACATCGTGACCAGGAACTGCGCCTGCAGGTCGGCCTCGCCCTGCGTGCCGGTGCTGCGCCAGCGCCGGGTGAGCACGTACGCGAGGCGGACCCGCTCCAGCGGGCTGAGCGCGGCGATGTCGTGCCGCACGTCGGCCGTGCTCAGGCCCCACGCCGCGATCGCGCCGGCCACGTCGGGGTCGGTGAGCACGGCTTCGATGTGCGGCATGACCGCGTCCCCGGACGCTGACGCCGCGATGCGTTCCGACTGCGCAGCGGCCGCGAAAGGCCATGTCGCCGCCAGCAGCAGCCACGCTGCGCTGCGGACGATCCCTGCGCCGGGGCCCGCACGCGGGCCGCTGCGATCCCTCATCACATCCTCCTCGTCGTTGGCCTCGCACCTCCGGTCGTCGCGGCGGGCGCACCGCTGCGTCGCGGCTGGCTCGTCCACCGGGGCGCGTTGTTGTAATACCTTCGTCAATTTCTTGTGGCATACGCCCGCGTCCATTGCAAGGATTGTTACAGTCGTTCCCGTCGAACTGTGACGCAGTCCTGTCGCGTTGCAGTGCACCACGGAGATCTGTGGCCACGTGAGCGATCCCATCGAGGTGCTGGTGCACGGCGCCGCAAGCACGCAGGAGGTTCCCGGGCTGGACGCGCTGAGCGGGCTGGCCGTGTTTCGCTGCGCGGTCAGCGCCGACGAGCTCGCTCGCGGCCTCCCGCACGCCGAGGTGCTGCTCGGCTGGAACTTCCGTGCTGACGACCTGCGCGGCGCCTGGGCGCACGCGAAGCGCCTGCGCTGGATCCACTGGACGGGAGCCGGCGTCGATGCACTGCTGTTCCCGGAGCTCGTCGCGAGCGACGTCGTCGTGACCAACGCCCGCGGCGCGTTCGATCGTCCGATGGCCGAGTACGTGCTCGGGCTGGTGCTCGCGATGGCGAAGGGCTTCCCGGCGACGCTCGCCGCGCAGGCCGAGCGGCGCTGGCACTACCGGACCGCGGAACGCGTGGAAGGCCGGCGTGCGCTGGTGATCGGCGTCGGCAGCATCGGGCGCGCGATCGCGCGCATGCTGCGCGCGGCGGGCTTCGCGGTGAGCGGCGTCGGCCGCCGCGCGCGCGCGGCCGACGACGACTTCGACGAGGTGCTGGGTAACGACGCGCTCGACGCGGCGCTGGGCGACGCCGACTACGTGGTGCTCGTGACGCCGCTGACGCAGGCCACCCGCGGGCTGTTCGACGCGCGCCGCTTCGCGTGCATGAAGCCGACCGCGCGCTTCATCAACGTCGGGCGTGGAGCGCTGATCGACGAGCAGGCGCTGCTCGACGCGCTGCGCGGCGAGCGCATCGCGGGCGCGGCGCTGGACGTCTTCCAGCACGAGCCGCTGCCGCCCGAGAGCCCGCTGTGGGACGCGCCGAACCTCATCGTGTCGCCGCACATGTCCGGTGACGTGCACGACTACCGCGAGGTGGTGGCCGCGCAGTTCCGCGACAACCTGCGGCGTTACGCGGCGCGGGAGCCGCTGCTGAACGTCGTGGACAAGGGGCTCGGCTTCGTCGCCGGCTGAGCGCGCAGCCCGGCGGGCTGCGGCGTGTCGGCCGCGGTGGGCCCGGCTGCGTCCGCGGCGCGGCTGCGGGGCCGCGCATGCGCTTCAGGACGGGCGCTGGTCCTTCGCGCTCACGCCGCCCCGCGAGTGCAGCAGCTCCACCATCGCGGGATGTCCCTTGCGCCTCGCGGTGTCCAGCGGGGTCGTGTCGCGCGCGCTGCGCGCGTTGATCGCGGCGCCGCGCTCGAGCAGGAGCTCGACCACCTCGCCGCGTCCCTCGCCTGCGGCCCAGTGCAGCGGCGTGAAGCCGAGACCGTTGCGCGCGTCCACCGGCGCACCGGCGTCGAGCAGGCGCCGCACCAGCGCGTCGACTCCCTTGCCCGCCGCATAGTGCAGCGGCGTGCTGCCGAACGGGCCGTGCGCCGCCGGGTCGGCGCCGCGGTCGAGAAGCAGCAGCGCGACGTCGTCCAGATCGCGCAGGATGGCCGTGTGCAGGGCCGTGCCCGCGAACTTCGTGTTGATCGCGGGATCGGCGTGCGCGTCCAGGAGCAGCCGCGCGACGGCGACGTCCATCGCCTCGTGCAGCGGCGTGAGCCCGGCCGCGCTGAGTGCGTTCACCTTCGCGCCGTGCGCCAGGAGATACGCGACGACGTCTGCGTGCCGGTTGTGCGCGGCGCGGTGCAGCGCGGTGAATCCGGCCGCGTCGCGCTCGTTGACGTCCGCGCCGGCGTCGACGAGCGAGCGCACCGTGGACGCGTCGCCCAGCGCCGCGGCGGCGCCCAGCCCGCCGTCTGCGCGTGCGTGCGGCGCGACGGCGATCAGGAGCAGGGCGACGAGCAGCGCCGGGCGGGTCGGAGTCATGGAGATGCCTCTGCGGGAACAGCAGGCTACCACCGTCCCGCACGCGGGCCGTGACGCGCCGTCCGCGCCCGGGGCGCGACGGCGGCCGAACGATTCACGAGCCCTCAGCGCAGCATGCGCAACGGATGTGCGAACGCGACCGCGTCCTCGGCGATGCGCCGCGTCACCTCCGCGCGGTAGCCGGCATCGTCGACCAGCCGGTGCACGAAGGCGTCGGCGTCGAGATCCGGCGCGACCCGCGCGCGCACGCGCTCCAGCATCTCGGCGGTGGACAGCGCCGGGTAGCGTCGGCCTTCGCACGCGATCGCGGCCAGTGCGACCGGGGCGCCGTCGTGGGCCAGGTGGCCGCGGCTGCTCACGTACGCGAAGGCCCGCTCCTCGACCTGGCCGGTATCCAGGTGCACGCGCACGTCCTCCAGCGCCGCGAAGCCGTAGTTCGCGGCGGCGATCTCGGTCTCGTGCATGATCTCGAGCTGGGTGTCGTCCAGCCAGGTCACCGCGACCGCGACCCGCGCGCCGGGGCTCACCTGCAGCATCGCCGGGATGGCGCCGTAGCTCGCGACGTGCGCCGAGTAGACGACGTCGAAGTCCTCGAGCCGCGCGCGCTGCACCGGGATCACGTGGCTCGCGTCGTGGCCGAACTTCTGTGCCAGCCGCTCGGGCGACTGGTTGGAGCCGATCGCGAGCACGGGCGTGCGCGTGCGGGTGAGATCCGGATCGAAGGCCCCGGGGCCCGAATCCCTGTAGACGTAGGACTGCTGCGGGATCGCGTAGGGGTAGCCGCGGGCGCGCGCTAGGCGGCGCGCGGCGGCGTCGGCGTCATCCACCGTCGGTCCTCGTGGTTGCATCTCGCACAATCTACACACGCGCGATGGCGATCCGCGGCACCGCATCCGACAATGGGCGTCATCCGCCTCCTTGCGGGCACGCGCGCCGGTGCGCGGTCCGTAGCGCCACCGCCCGGTCCACCGTACGCACCGCCATGCCCTTCGCCGCGTCGACCCGCGCCCCGCTGCCCGCGCCATGACGGCAGCTCCGTCCGGCCCCCTGCGCGGCATCGCGTTCATGTGCATCGCGGTGCTCGTGCTGCCGTTCCTCAATGCGGCGGCGAAGCTGCTGCTCGCGGACGGGCACCCGGTGGTGCAGGTGGTGTGGGCGCGCTACGCGGTGCATCTGCTGTTCGTCGTGGCGGTGTTCGCGCCGCGACACGGCACGCGCCTGCTGCACACGCGGCGCACCGGCATCCAGGTCACGCGCTCGGCGCTGCTGCTCGGCTGCACCGCGTGCTACTTCACGGCGCTCGGCTACATCGCGCTGCCGACCGCGGCGGCGATCAACTTCACGTCGCCCATCATCGTCACCGTGCTGGCGATCCCGCTGCTCGGCGAGCAGGTGGGGTGGCGGCGCCTGTGCGCGGCGGCGTTCGGATTCGCCGGCGCGCTGGTGATCATCCGGCCCGGCGCAGGCGCCGTGCATCCGGCCGGTGCGCTGGTGCTCGCCACCGCGGTGATGTACGCGTTCTACCAGATCCTCACCCGGCGGGTGTCAGCCACCGACCCGCCGCACACCTCCGTCGCGTGGATGGCGGTGGTCGGGACGCTGGCCACCAGCATCGCGCTGCCGTGGTTCTGGGTCACGCCCGAAGGCGTGCGCGGCTGGGTCGCGCTGCTGTCCATCGGAGGCTTCGCGGCGCTGGGTCACTTCTTCGTGGTCAAGGCGCTGCAGCACGCGCCGGCGTCCGTGGTGTCGCCGTTCTCGTATGGCCAGCTGCTGGGCGCGGCGGCGCTCGGCTGGCTGTTGTTCGGCGACCTGCCGGATGTCTGGACCTGGGTCGGGGCCGCGATGATCGTCGGCAGCGGTCTCTACATCGCTTGGCGCGAGCAGGCCCTGCGCCGCGCCGCGCTGCGCCGGGCCGGCTCCGCGGATGGCGACCCGAATCGGGGGAGCCGTTGATCCAGATCATTCGTCGTGGGGCAGGGCCGGGGTTACCGTGCGACACGTGCCCGCGGATCGTCGAAACGGGGGAAGTCGACGTGCGCATCGGCGCGCGAGGGCTTCGATGGGCGGGCTGCGGAGAAGGCCGCCGGTCGCTTCCGCGCCCTACGTAGCGCGGCGGAGCGCCAGGAGCGGCGGCGTCCATCGGCCGCAGCACCCGGCGCCGGGTGAGTCCGTTGACGGGGCGCGGCCGCGCTCGTCGGTCGCAGCCCGGACCCGGGGCGTGGGTGCGTCATGCACGGGCTGCGCCGTGCACCGATTGTGTGCATTCGCGGGCGCCCCGTTCCCGGAGTTGGAAAGGTTCTTTCCGCGACGGCCGGCGGATTTCCGGAAGCGGGACACGCGGGGTTCCCGGGCCTCACGGATGGCGAGCGCCACCCCGCGGCGCACGGGGAATTCTTCCAGGCAGTGCTGACACGGCATGGATTTTGTAGGGGTAATTGATCGCGATGTGGACATCCGCGGGCCCACGCGCCCGGCACGGCCCCGGAGCGCCGCGCAACGCAACCGACGGGAGGGACCTGCAACGATGCGCCGTGTGAGATCCCCGGGTCAGGACGAGACCGCGCTGGCAGCCCTGCACACCGCCCTGGCACCGGCCGCTCCGCGGGCCGGGCTCGACGTCGCGGCTCGCGCCGCCGGGTGGCAGCCGGGTGTGCGCTGCACGCAAGCGCCGGCGCTGCGCGTCGGCGGTCCGGGCGCGGCCGGGACCCGGCACCGGCTGCCGGTCCGGGCCTGACGGAGCGTCGGGGTTGTCCGCGCAGCTGCAGTCCGGCGAGGGGAGCATCCGGGTCGGCCTGACGGTGCGCGACGGCGCGGTGCAGCGCGTCGATCTCGCGTCGTCGCGAACGGTGTCGGCGTGCCGCGTCTTCGTCGGACGCCGCCCGGACGACGTGGTCGCGATGGCGGACGGGCTGTACACGGTCTGCGGCCGCGCGCAGTCGATCGCGGCGCTGGAGGCGCTGGAGGCCGCGTGTGGCGTCGAGCCTCCGGACCCCGCCCGTCGCATCGGGAGAGGCCTCTCGGTGCTGGGCGAGATGCTGCGCGAGCACTCGGAGCGCCTGCTGATCGACTGGCCGGCGCGTCTCGGCCAGCCGGACCACGCAAAGGCGGCGCGCGGCCTGCGCATCACCGTCGACGCGCTGCTCGCGCTGGTGCCTGCCGACACCGTGCGCTGGCACGCGGGGCCGGTCCGCGGTGCGCTGGCCGCGGGCTGCGCGGAGGCGATCGTGAATGCGCTGGAGAAGGAGCTTGCCGCGGCGCTGCTGGGCGACATGAGCCAGCCGTTGACGGGCATCGAGGACGAGCTGGGCTTCGAGCGCTGGCTGCGCGGCGGCGGCGGTCTCGCCTGGCTGCCGGGCGCGCTGCGCGGGGCGGGGCTGGCGGATACCGGGGCCTCCGACTGTCCGCCGATGCCCGAGCTGGACGTGGTGGAGCTGCACCGGCGGCTCGGCGAGGACGGCGAGCGCTTCGCGGCCCGGCCCGACTGGTCCGGGACGGTGTTCGAGACCGGCCCGCTCGCGCGCCAGTGGCGGCACCCGGTGGTCGCGGCGGCGCGAGGACGCGTCGGGGCGGGCGTGCTGGCGCGGGTCACGGCGCGCCTGCTCGAGCTGGCCGGGATCCCGCGCCAGATGCGGGCGCTGCTCGCGGGCGCGGAGGTTCGCGGCGCGAATGCGATGCGGTACGCCCCGGCGGACGGGTCGGGCCTCGCCGTGCTGGAAACCGCCTGTGGACGGCTTGCGCACCGCGTCAGCGTCGACGGCGAGCGGGTGGCCTGCTACCGCACGCTGGCGCCCCCCGAGTGGAACTTCCACCCGATGGGACCGCTGGTGACGGGCCTGGTGGGGCGGCCCGCCGCGGACGCCGCGCAGGCCAGCTGCCGGGCGCGGCTCGCAGCCGCCGCGCTGGATCCGTGCGTGGACCTGGAGATCGACGCGGTGGCGGCCTGATGCACGAGATGTCGCTGTGCGAGAGCGTGCTGCGCATCATCGAGTCGGAGGCGCCGGTGCAGGGCTTCTCGCGAGTGACGCGGGTGTGCCTGGAGATCGGCCGCCTCGCCGGCGTGGAGGTGGAGGCCATGCGTTTCGGCTTCGACGTCGTGACCGCGGGCAGTCTCGCGGCCGGCGCACGCCTCGACATCGAGCGCGTGCCGGGCGGGGCCTGGTGCTCCGCCTGCGGGTCGGAGGTGGAGGTGGCGCAGCGCTTCGATCCCTGTCCGCGCTGCGGCGGCTTCCCGCTCGAGATCGTTCGCGGCGACGAGATGCGAATCAAGGAACTGGAGGTGGAGTGATGTGTGACGTGTGCGGGTGCGGCGCCGGCGAGGTGACGGTGGACGGCCGGGCGCACGGGCACGGCGGCGTCGCGCGGGTCCCCGCGCACCCGCATCGCCACGGTCACGCGCATGGCGACGGCGATCATCATGCGCACGGTCACGCGCACGGCGATGGCGATCACCATGTCCACGGTCACGCGCACGGCGATGGCGATCACGATGTCCACCGTCACGCGCACGGCGATGGCGATCACCATGTCCACGGTCACGCGCACGGCGACGGCGGGCACCATGCCCACGGTCACGCGCACGGCGACGGCGATCACCATCCGCACCGGCACGGCCATCACCATCATCATCGCGATGAGCATCACGGTCGCCGCGATGGCCGCCGGCACGCGCCCGGCCACGAACGGGACGACGCGGACCTGCACTTTGGCGAGGGCCCCGCGCGCGCCCACGCCCCGGGCCTCAGCCAGGCGCGCATGGTGCGCATCGAGCGGGACATCCTGGCCCACAACGACGCGTTTGCGGCGCGCAACCGTGCGCGCTTCGAGGCGCTGGGCGCGCTCGCGCTGAACCTCGTGTCGAGCCCGGGCTCGGGCAAGACCACGCTGCTCACGGCCACCATCGACGCGCTGGCGGGCGAGATGCCGCTGGCGGTGATCGAGGGCGACCAGCAGACCCGCAACGACGCCGAGCGCATCCGTGCGACCGGCGTGCACGCGGTGCAGGTCAACACCGGCAAGGGCTGCCACCTCGACGCGCACATGATCGAGCACGCGCTGGAGCGGCTGGCTCTCGCCCGCGACGGGGCCGCGCATGCCGGCGGCAGCGTCCTGTTCATCGAGAACGTGGGCAACCTCGTGTGCCCGGCGGCCTTCGACCTGGGCGAGCACCACAAGGTGGTCGTGCTGTCGGTCACGGAGGGCGAGGACAAGCCGCTGAAGTACCCCGACATGTTCGCGGCGGCGGACCTCATGCTGCTGAACAAGCTGGATCTTCTGCCGTACGTGGACTTCGACGTGGACGCGTGCATCGGGCATGCACGGCGGGTCAATCCACGCATCGGCTGCCTCCGCCTGTCGGCGCGCACCGGCGACGGGATGGGCGCCTGGCTGGACTGGCTGCGCGCGTCGCGGGCCCGGGTCGCGGCGCTGGCGCCGGACGCCGCCGCGACGGCGCCGCCCGCGGATCCGCCTGCATGAGCGAACGGTCCGGCATCGACTCCGGCACGGTTCGCCTGGACCTCACCGTGAGCGGGCAGGTGCAGGGCGTGGGATTCCGCCCGTTCGTGTACCGGCTGGCGCAGGACCTGGGGCTCGCGGGCTGGGTCGCGAACAGCGGCGAAGGCGTGCGCATCGAGGTGCAGGGCGCCGCGCCGGCGGTGGAGCGCTTCGTCGCCGGCGTGCGCGAGGGGCCGCCGCCGCTGGCGCGCGTGCAGGACGTGCGCCTCGACCGGCTCGCCCCGCTCGCGGAGAGCGGCTTCCGGATCCGCGCGACCCGCGGCGGCGCCGTGCACACCGGGGTCGCGCCGGACACCGGGGTGTGCGGCGCGTGCCTCGCGGAGCTGTTCGACCCCGCCGACCGGCGTTACCGCTACCCGTTCATCAACTGCACGCACTGCGGGCCGCGCTTCACGATCACCCGCGCGCTGCCCTACGACCGCGCCAGCACCAGCATGGCGGACTTTCGGCAGTGCGCGCCCTGCGCGCAGGAGTACGGCTCGCCGCTCAGCCGGCGGTTCCACGCGCAGCCCAACGCGTGCCCCGACTGCGGACCGTCGCTGGCGCTGCTCGACGGCAGCGGTGCGCCGGTGCGCGGCGCCGATCCGCTCCTCGACGCCGCGGCCCTGCTCGCCGGCGGCGCGGTGGTCGCGGTCAAGGGGCTGGGCGGCTACCACCTGGCGTGCAACGCCCGCGACGCGGATGCGGTCGCGCGGCTGCGCGCGCGCAAGCAGCGCGACGCGAAGCCCTTCGCACTGATGGTGGACTCCGTGGCGTCGGCGCGGCGCCTCGCGCGGATCGACGACGCGGAGCGGGCGCTGCTCGCGTCGTCCGAGCGGCCCGTCGTGCTGCTCGCGCGCCGCCCCGAAGCGCCGGCGCTGCCGGGCGTCGCGGACGGTCTCGACCGCCTCGGCGTGATGCTGCCGTACACGCCGCTGCATCACCTGCTGTTCCACGAGATGGCGGGCCGGCCGGCGGGGCTGCAATGGCTGGACGAGCCGCACGACGCGGTGCTGGTGATGAC
Source organism: uncultured Gammaproteobacteria bacterium (assembly GCA_965365655.1). Taxonomy (GTDB): domain Bacteria; phylum Pseudomonadota; class Gammaproteobacteria; order HK1; family HK1; genus JBFHNV01. The sequence continues at coordinate 8,904 of CBDUCN010000024.1, forward strand.
CAGCGCGAACCCGTGCGGCGAGCCCATCGCGCGCGACGACGACGAGGCGCTCGCGAGGCTCTCGGGCATCGCCGACGCGTTCGTCGTCCACGACCGCGCGGTCGTCGCACGCTGTGACGACTCGGTGCTGCGCGCGGACGCGGGCGTGACCACGTTCGTGCGCCGCGCCCGCGGCCACGCGCCGGCGCCGATCGCGCTGCCGGCGGATGCGCCGCCGGTGATCGCGTTCGGCGGCCTGTTCAGGAACACCGTGTGCGTCGCGCGGGGGCGGGAGGCCTTCGTGTCCGCGCACGTCGGCGACCTCGACAATGCGGCCAGCTGCGCCGCGCAGGACGAGGCGGTCGAGCACCTGCTCGCGCTGCTGGACGTGACGCCGGGGGCCGTGGCCTGCGACCTGCACCCGGACTTCCACAGCACCTGCGCCGCGGCGCGCTTCGCCGCCGAGCGCGGCATCGAGCTGGTGCAGGTGCAGCACCACCACGCGCACGTCGCCGCGGTCGCGGCGGAACAAGGCATCGACGGGCCGCTGCTGGGCGTGGCGCTCGACGGCGTCGGCCTCGGTGACGACGGCGGCGCGTGGGGCGGCGAGCTGCTGCACGTGGACGGCGCCGCGATGCGCCGGCTCGGACGCCTGCGGCCGCTGGCGCTGCCCGGGGGCGACCGCGCGGCGCGCGAGCCCTGGCGCATGGGCGCGAGCGCGCTGCACGCGCTGGGCCATGGCGGCGCCATCGAGGCGCGCTTCGACGAGCCGGGCGCGGCCGCGGTGCGCCAGATGCTCGAGCGCGGCGTGAACTGCCCGCCCACCAGCAGCGCGGGGCGGCTGTTCGACGCCGCCGCGGCGCTGCTGGACGTGCGCCGGGTGAACCGCTTCGAGGCCGACGCCGCGATGGCGCTGGAGGCGCTGACCGCCGGCATGCCGGCGCAGCGCCCGGACCCGGACCTGTGGCGCATCGACGACGCGCTGCAGCTCGACCTGCGCCCGCTGCTCGGGCGCCTGATGACCACCGCGGCGCCGCACCTGGGCGCGACCCTGTTCCACGACACGCTGGCCGTGGCGGTCGCGCACTGGGCGGCCGCCGCCGCGGCGGACACGGGCCTCGACCGGGTCGCGCTCACGGGCGGCTGCCTGCTGAACCGTCGCCTCGCGCTGCGCCTGGACGAGGAGCTTCGCGCGCTGGGGCTCGCGCCGCTGCGCGCGTCGCGGGTGCCGCCCCACGACGGGGGCCTCAGCCTGGGCCAGGCGTGGGTCGCGGCCTGCCTGCACCGCGAGCGGTGCGCCTGAGATGTGTCTCGCGATTCCGGCGCAGGTGATCGAGCTTCGCGACGGCGACGAGGCGCTGGTCGAGACCGGCGGCGTGCGCAAGGCCATCTCACTCGCGCTGGTGGACGACGTGGGCGTCGGGGACTGGGTGATCGTGCACGTGGGCTACGCGCTGCAGCGACTGGACCCGGACGAGGCCGAGCGCACGCTCGCGCTGTTCGCCGAGGTGCAGGCAGTGAGCGGGGCGTGAAGTACGTCGACGAGTACCGCGACGGGCGTCTCGCCCGCGGCATCGCCGCGGCCATCGCCCGCGAGGCGGACCCGGCGCGCGACTATCACTTCATGGAGTTCTGCGGCGGCCACACCCACGCGATCGCGCGCTACGGCATCGTGGACCTGCTGCCGCGCAACGTGCACCTGGTGCACGGCCCCGGCTGCCCGGTGTGCGTGCTGCCGGTGGGCCGGCTGCAGGACGCGATCGCGCTGGCGCGCGAGCCCGGCGTGACGCTGTGCACCTACGCCGACATGGTGCGGGTGCCGGCGCGCGGCGGCGAGAGTCTGCTGCGCGCGAAGGCCGACGGCGCGGACGTGCGCATGGTGTACTCGGTGAACGACGCGCTGGCCGTCGCGCGCGCCGAGCCGGGGCGCGAGGTGGTGTTCTTCGCGATCGGCTTCGAGACCACGACGCCGCCGACCGCGGTCGCGATCCGCCGGGCGGCGGCCGAGGGCCTCGCCAACTTCTCGGTGTTCTGCAACCACGTCCTCACGCCGTCGGCGATCGCGAGCATCCTGGAATCCCCCGAGGTGCGCGAGATCGGCAGCGTGCCGGTGGACGGCTTCGTCGGCCCCGCCCACGTCAGCACCGTGATCGGCTCGCGGCCGTACGAGTTCTTCGCCGAGGAGTACCGGCGCCCGGTGGTGATCGCGGGCTTCGAGCCGCTGGACGTGATGCAGGCGGTGCTGATGCTGGTGCGCCAGCGCAACGACGGCCGTGCCGAGGTGGAGAACGAGTTCATCCGCGCGGTGACCCGCGACGGCAACCTGAAGGCGCAGCGCCTCGTCGCCGAGGTGTTCGAGCTGCGCAAGCACTTCGACTGGCGGGGCCTGGGCCTGGTCCCGTACAGCGCGCTGCGCATCAAGCAGGCGTACGCGGCGTTCGACGCGGAGCGCCGCTTCGCCGTGCCGGGACTCAGCGTCGCCGATCCGAAGGCCTGCGAGTGCGGCGCGATCCTGCGCGGCGTGAAGCGGCCCGCGGACTGCAAGGTGTTCGGCAACGCGTGCACCCCGGAGACGCCGATCGGCTCGTGCATGGTCTCCTCCGAAGGCGCCTGCGCCGCGCACTACACCTACGGGCGGTATCGGGACGTCGCGCCGCCCGTCAGGGCGGCGCGCGGAGCGGAACAGCGGACCGTCAGGGCGGCGCGCGAAGCGGAACAGCGGACCGTCAGGGCGGCGCGCGGAGCGGAACAGCGGCCCGTCAGGGCGGCGGGCGGAGGGGAACAGCGGCCCGTCAGGGCAGCGCGCGGGGAAGGGCAGTCGCCCGTCAGCGCGGCGGGCGGAGGGGAACGGCCGCCCGCGAGGTCGGCGCCGTGAGCGCGGCGCGCACGGGCGCCGCGCGCGGCTACGTTCGGCCGATCGACTTCAGGCGCGGCCGCGTGGAGATGGTTCACGGCGGCGGCGGCAAGGCCATGGCGCAGCTGATCGACGAGCTGTTCCTGCGCGCGTTCGACAACGAGTGGCTGCGCCCGCTCGCCGACCAGGCGCGCTTCGCGCTGCCGCCCGGGCGCGTCGCGATGGCGAGCGACAGTCACGTCGTGTCTCCGCTGTTCTTCCCGGGCGGCGACATCGGCTCTCTCGCCGTGCACGGCACCGTCAACGACGTCGCGATGTCCGGCGCGCGCCCGCTCTACCTCGCCGCGACCTTCATCATCGAGGAGGGCTTTCCGCTCTCGGACCTGAAACGCATCGTCGACTCCATGGCCGCGGCCGCGCGCGCGGCGGAGGTCGCCGTGGTGACCGGCGACACCAAGGTGGTCGAGCAGGGCAAGGGCGACGGCGTGTTCATCACGACGACGGGCGTGGGCGTGATCCCGCACGGCGTGGATCTCGCGCCGCACGCGGTGCGCGCGGGTGACCGCATCGTGGTGAGCGGGCCGATCGGGGACCACGGCGTGGCGGTCATGTCGCTGCGCGAGAACCTCACCTTCGAGACCGACATCCGCTCCGACTCCGCGGCGCTGAACGGGCTGGTCGCGGACATGGTGGCGGCGGCCCCCGGCCTTCGCTGCCTGCGCGACCCCACGCGCGGCGGACTGGCGACCTGCCTCAACGAGGTCGCGAGCCAGGCCGGCGTCGGCATGCTGATCCGCGAGGACGACGTGCCGGTGAACACCGGCGTGCGCGCGGCGTGCGAGTTCCTGGGCCTGGACCCGCTGTACGTGGCCAACGAGGGCAGGCTGGTGGGCTGGTGCGCGCCGGAGGAGGTCGCGACGCTGCTCGCGGCGATGCGCGCCCACCCGCTCGGGGCGCAGGCCGCGGTCGTCGGCGAGGTGCACGAGGACGCGAACTGCTTCGTGCAGATGCAGACGGCCTTCGGCGGGCGGCGCAACGTCGACTGGCTGACCGGCGAGCAGCTGCCGAGGATCTGCTGAGTGCGCATCCTGCTCCTGTGTCACGCGTTCAACAGCCTCACGCAGCGCCTGTTCGTGGAGCTCGAGCGCCGCGGCCACGAGGTGAGCGTGGAGCTCGACATCCACGACGACGTGACCGTGGAGGCGGCCGGGCTGTGGCAGCCCGACGTGGTGATCGCGCCGTTCCTGAAGCGGCGCATCCCGCACGCCGTGTGGTCGCGCTGGATCACGCTGGTGGTGCACCCGGGCATCGAGGGCGACCGCGGGCCGTCGGCGCTGGACTGGGCCGTGCAGGAGCGCGAGCGTGAGTGGGGTGTGACGGTGCTGCAGGCGGTGGAGGCGTTCGACGCCGGGCCGGTGTGGGAGAGCATCGCGTTCCCGATGCGCGAGGCCAGCAAGGCGAGCCTGTACCGCAACGAGGTCACCGACGCGGCGGTGCGAGGGGTGCTGCGCGCGCTCGCGCGCATCGCGTCAGGGGAGCGCGTCCCGCGCCGCCGCGGCGTCGATTCGCCCGTGCGCGGGAGGGCCCGCCCGCCGATGCGGCAGGCCGATCGGCGCATCGACTGGACGCGCGACGACAGCGCCGGGGTGCTCGCGAAGATCCGTGCCGCGGACGGCGTGCCCGGCGTTCGCGACACGCTGCTCGGCGCCGAGGTCCACCTCCACGACGCGTGGCCCGAGGACGCGCTTCGCGGCGCGCCGGGGGACGTGATCGCGCACCGCGACGGCGCCATCTGCCGCGCGACGGGCGACGGCGCGGTGTGGATCACGCACCTTCGCCCCGCAGGCCGCGGCGACGGCGCGATCAAGCTGCCCGCGATGACCGTGCTCGGAGATCGTGCGCGCCACGTTCCGCCGGCGCCGCCGCCGGCGCACGACGACGATCGGCGCACCTTCCGCGAGATCCGGTGGCGGCGTCGCGGCGCGGTGGGATTCCTGCACTTCGACTTCCTGAACGGCGCGATGGGAACGGCGCAGTGCGGGCGTCTGCTCGCCGCGTTCCGCGACGCGTGCGCGAGCGGCGTGCGGGTGGTCGTGCTGATGGGCGGCGTCGACTTCTGGTCCAACGGCATCCACCTGAACGTGATCGAGGCGGCGTCGAGTCCTGCCGACGAGTCGTGGCGCAACATCAACGCGATGGACGATCTGACGCACGCGATCATCACTGCCGACGGCGTGCTCACGGTGGCTGCGCTGCGCGGAAACGCCGGCGCGGGCGGCGTGTTCCTCGCGCTGGCCGCGGACGAGGTGCTGGCGCGCCGCGGCGTCGTCCTCAACCCGCACTACCGCAACATGGGCAACCTCTACGGGTCGGAGTACTGGAGCTACCTGTTGCCGCGGCGGGTGGGGGAGGACGGTGCGCGCGAGATCATGCGCGCCCGGCTGCCGATGGACGCCGACGGCGCCCACGCCGCGGGCCTGCTGGACGGCGTGCTGGACGGTGACGCGGCGGCGTTCGCCGCCGCCGTCACGGCGCATGCCGAATCCCTGGCGGCCGACCCCGGGCTGGACTCGCGCCTCGCCGCGAAGCGCGCAGGCCTCGCGCGCGCAGAGGCGCACAGGCCGCTGGAGAGCTACCGCGAGGACGAGCTCGCGCGCATGCGCCTCAACTTCTACGGCTTCGACCCGAGCTACCACGTGGCGCGCTATGCATTCGTGCACAAGCGGCCGCACTCTTGGACGCCTCTGCACCTCGCGCGCCACCGCGATCGCGCGCTCCCGCGCCGCGCGGTGACGACGTGAGCGCGGCGCGGGACGCGGGGCCGTTCGCGCGCGGTCAGAACTCCAGGCTTGCCTGGATCGCCTTGTAGCCCTCCTCGGCGCAGCCCTGGTCCGCCTCGCCGGTCGGCGCGCCGGACACGCCGATGCCGCCGACGATGGAGCCGCCCGCCTGCACCGTGATGCCGCCGCCCAGCATCAGCGCGTCGCTGATGTCGCGCGCCGCGGACTGCGGCTTGCCGGGCTCGGTGAGGGTCGCGAGCTCGGTGGTCGCAGTGCGGAAGCTGACCGCCGTCCATGCCTTGCGCCGCGCGGTGTCGGGCGTGTGCGGCCCGGCGAAGCGGTCCTTGAGCAGCACCTGCAGGTTGCCGAAACGATCGACCACCGCGACCGCCACCTGGTAGCCCTGGGCACGGCAGGCCTCGAGGGTCTTGGTGGCGGCGGTCTGCGCGGTGTCCAGGGTCATGATCTTGAACTCGACGAGCGCGTCCTGCGCATGTGCCCAGGACCCGGCGCCGAGCAGCGCCGTGAGAATCGCCAGCCGGAGTGTCTTGGTCATCGTGAATCCCCTCGCTCGTTCGCGGGCCGCCCCGGTGGCGCCCTGCGAGCCATATTCAGGAGACTGAATGCGGGCTTCAAGTGCGCGTCGCGGCCGCGCTTGATCGAGATCAGGCGTCGGGCGCTGCGGCCATCCGCCGCGCGCCCGCAGCCCGGGGTCGCCGGCGGGCGCTGCATTGGTGGTCGCTCGCGAATGCGTATACGGTCTGCGTGGTTCCAAGCCGTCCGCGGAAGAAGGAGATCTGCCCCATGAAGCCCTTGCTGAGTCTTGTCGGTGCCGCCCTGACGCTGGCCGCGGCCGCCAGCCCCGCAGCCGCCGCCGGCCTGTCCGCTGCCGCGGCGATGGCCGGCTGCGACGACCCGACCGTCTCCGGCCACGCCACCCTGCACGAGCGTGCGTCGGACGAGGGCGTCAAGGTGGTCGACGTGACCCTGGTGATGTCCGGGCTGCCCGACGGCAAGCACGCGGTGCACATCCACGAGACCGCGTCCTGTACGCCGTGCGGCGCCGCGAAGGGCCACTTCGACCCGGGCCCCCACGGCTTCACCAGCCCCGACGGCAATCATCCGTACCATGCCGGTGATCTGGTCAACATCGAGATCCGCAACGGCTACGGCGCGATGACCACCAGCACCAGCCGCATCAGCCTGTCGCCGGGGCCGCTCGGCATCTTCGACGGCGACGGCAGCGCGGTGATCGTGCACGTGAATGCCGACAGCTACTGCCCGGACGGCGAGCAGAAGGGCTGCGCCGGCGGCGGGCGTGCGGCGTGCGGGGTGATCAAGCCGCTGTAGGGGGCTTCCACGCGCTGGCGCGGCGGCGGCCGCGCCCGCCGTGGCCGCGGGCGGTGAACGCCTTCCGGAGACCGCGGGGCGGACGCGCGGCGTCCACGCGACGCGCGCGTCCCGGGCGTGCGGCTCGCGCGGCGGTGATAGCCTTCCCGCACACCCACCCGGACGGTCGGGCCGTGCGTGCGGCCGCCGCGACCGCCGCAGGAGCTCTCTCGTGACGTATCCCGCGCGCCGCCTCGCCGTGGCCCTCTCGCTGCTCGCGCTGTCCGTTGCCGCGCCCGCGCAGGCGCCGCTGGTCGTCGGCATCAAGGAGGCGCCGCCGTTCGTCATCAAGTCGGCCGACGGGAGCTTCGGCGGTCCGGCGGTCGAGCTGTGGCGGCACCTCGCCGAGGCGCAGGGCCGCGAGTTCACCTGGCGCGAGCTGCCGCTGAAGGAGCTGCTGGACGCGGTGCAGCGCGGCGAGCTGGACGTGGCAGTGGGCGCGCTCACCGTGACCGCGGAGCGCGAGGGGCGCTTCGACTTCACGCATCCCTATCACACCACCGGCCTCGGCATCATCGCGCGCGAGGAGGAGGGCATCGGCGTGCTCAGCGTGGTCCGGCGCCTGCTCTCGCTGCAGTTCCTGGGTGCGCTGGGGGCGCTGCTGCTGGTGCTGGCGGGCACCGGCGCCGTGGTGTGGCTGCTCGAGCGGCGCCGCAATCCGGAGCAGTTCGGCGGCGGCGTCGCGAAGGGCCTGGGTGCCGGACTGTGGTGGTCGGCGGTGACGATGACCACGGTCGGCTACGGCGACAAGGCACCGGTCACCTTCGCCGGGCGCGTCGTCGCGCTGGTGTGGATGTTCGTCGCCGTGGTCACCGTCTCCGGATTCACCGCCGGCATCGCGACGTCGCTCACCACCGAGCAGCTGGCTTCGGTGAGCGACCCCGCGGACCTGGCGCGCGCGCGCACCGGCACCGTCATCAATTCGGCCAGCGCGGAGTTCCTCGCGACGCGCGACGTGAGCCCGCGCGGCTACCGTGACCTCCCCGCGGCGCTGGCGGCGCTGCGCGAAGGCGAGCTGGACGCGGTCGTGTACGACGTCGCGCTGCTCGCGTGGCACCTCGAGCAGGCGCCGGACTCGGGGCTGCGCCTGCTCCCGCACACCCTGACCCGCCAGGAGTACGCGTTCGCGCTGCCCGCCGGGAGCACGCTTCGCGAGCCGCTGAACCGCGAGATCCTGCGCCACGTCGCGACGCCGGGCTGGCGCGAGAGCGTGAAGGGGTACTGACGCGACGGCCGCGCCGCGGCGATGCGGGCGTCGCAGCGCTCACCGGGCGCGTCTGCGCACCGGTTCATGGCCACGATTCACGGCCCGGGTCCGGGTGCCGCGGCAGGCGGGCCGGGTCAGGGCGACCGGGCGTGCTCCGCCCGGACCGGTGCGCGCCCGTTGCGCCACGCGAGCACCAGGCCCGGCAGCGCGAGCGCGATCCCGATCCCGGTGAGCGCGGCGTGGGAGATCCCGACCTCCTCGCCGCCGGGCGCCGCGCACGTGAGGCCGCCGCCGAGCAGCAGCGCGCGCGCGACCCAGCCGGGTGCGCCGCCGCCGATCTCGCCGAGGAACGCGACGTAGCCCTGCAGCGCCGAGCCGAAGAACCAGATGCCGACGAGCGCGGTGACCAGCACCGCCATCACCTCGCCCGCGGAGCCCTGGCCGATCAGCGCCGGGTTGAGCACGAAGAAGAAAGGCACGACGTAGATCACGCCGCCGAGGCGCATCGCCTCCACGCCGGCGCCCATCGGGCCGGTGCGCGCGAGCGTCGCCGCGGCGAACGCGCCCAGCGCGACCGGCGGCGTGATGTAGCTCACCATGCCGTAGTAGAGGATGAACAGGTGGATCGCGAGCTGATCGAGGCCCGCCTTCTCCAGCGCCGGTGCGAGCACCACCGCGAGGAAGATGTAGCACGCGGTCACGGTCATGCCCATGCCGAACACGAACGACGTGATCGCGCCCATCACCAGCAGCATGATCGTGGAGCCGCCGGCGAGGAAGATGAGGTCGTTGACCAGGGTGCCGGCGAGGCCGGTCGCGGAGAACGCGCCGACGATGAGCCCGACGCCGAGCAGCACGCCGACCAGCTCCGCGAGCGCGCGGCCGATGCCGACGATCATGCCGGCGAAGCTCTCTAGCGTGAAGCGGTGCTTCGCGGAGAACTGGTTGATCACGAGCAGCAGCGCGGTCGCGTAGAACGGCGCCAGCGTCTCGATGCGGTACGCGATCATCAGGAAGATGAGCAGCGCGAACACGAACAGGTAGCTCCAGCCCTCCTTGAGCGTCGCGCCGAGGCGCGGCAGCTCGTCGCGCGGAAGGCCCTTCAGCCCGCGTCGCGCGGCGTACGCGTCCACCTGCACGAACAGCCCGAAGTAGTAGAGCAGCGAGGGCACGGCCGCGGCCACCGCGATCTCGAAGTACGGCCGCGACAGGAACGACGCCATGACGAACGCCGTCGCGCCCATGATGGGCGGCATCAGCACGCCGCCGGTCGACGCGCAGGCCTCGGTCGCCGCGGCGTAGCGCGCGGAGAATCCGGTGCGCTGCATCGCCGGGATGGACACCGCGCCGGTGGTGAGCACGTTGGAGATCACCGAGCCCGACATCGAGCCCATGAAGCCGGACGCGAAGATGGCCACCTTCGCGGCGCCGCCGCGGAACGCGCCGACCAGGGCCAGCGCGAGGTCGTTGAAGAACGCGCCGCCGCCCGTTCTCTGCAGCACCGCGCCGAACAGGATGAAGCCGATCACCAGGTTGCCGAACGCGGTCATCGGGATCCCGAACGCGCTCTCCGAGGAGATCATGTGGTACGGGATGGTGTCGGAGAACGGCTGCGCGAAGCCGGAGATCGGGCCCGGCATCTTGTCCGCGAACACCGGGTACAGCGAGAACACCGCGACGACGATGAAGATGGCGAGCCCGCCGGTGCGCCGCGTCGCCTCGAGGATCAGCACCCACAGCGCGACCGACGCCCAGCGCGCCGCGTCCGGCGCTGCGTACTCCCAGCCCTCCTCGAGCGACGTCTCCGCGGTCACCGCGAAGTAGCCGCACACCGCCAGCGCGATCGCCGCGAGCCCCCAGTCCCACCACGGCACGCGCCCGCCCTCGCGGCGGGTCGCGCGGAAGCACAGGAACACCGCGGCGAGGAACAGCGCCGCCAGCAGGTACAGGTAGCGGCCCTCGATGACGACGATGCCGAAGACCTGCAGGTTGAACAGCTGGTGCACCGACAGCGCGACCGCCGCGACGGTGAGGGCGCCGAACAGCCAGCGCGCCGCGCCGCGGGGTTCGCGGCCCAGGCTCGCGTCCGCGGGCGGAGCGGGGGTGGTCATCGTGACGGGTGTCCGCGCGCGGCGGCCGGCAGGGGGCCGGCCGCCGCGTCAGCCGGGACGGGGCGGTGTCAGAACACCACCTGGAAGCCGCCGGCCTTCAGCGCCTCGCGGCGCGCGCTCTCCCACTCGGCCTCCCACGCGTCGTCGGACACGCCCTTCGACTCGAGCGCGGCCCACGCGTCGGCCAGCGCCTTCTGGCGCGCGATCAGCTTGTCGTTGTGGGCCTGCGCCTCGCCGGTCCACAGGCCCTTCTCCTTGAAGTAGCGGATCGCGCCGTCGTGGTACGGCACCACCCACTGGTAGTCCTGCTTGTCGATGTGCCAGCCGTTGATGCCCGGCGCCTTGCCCTTGTACTCGTCGAACAGCTCCACCATCGCGCGCGTCATGTTGTAGACGAGGTCGGCGTCCTGATCGAGCATCGCGGTGAGCACGGGATAGGCGTAGCCGGCGCCCTCGTAGCCGGGGCCGCCGTCGATGTTCGCGCCGACGCTCGCGACGTTGGGGCTGAAGAACGGTGCGACCTCCTTCATGCGTGCGATGCCGGCGGCGTCGTCGTGGTGGACCGGCGGCCACACCAGTCCGCGCGGCGACGCGGCCATCTCGTAGGCCTTGCCCGAGTTGGTCGACGCGAAGGCCGCGTCCACCTGGCCGTTGACCATGCCCTTCCAGGAATCGCTGAAGCCGCCGAACTCCACCTTCTCGACGTCGTCCCAGGTGAGGCCGGCGTATGCGAGGTACGCCGTGACGTTGACGTTGAGCGCCGGAGCGCCCTTGACCCACGCGACGCGCTTGCCCTTGAGGTCGGAGTACTCCTTCACGCCCGCGTCGCCGGCGACGCCGACGGCGAGGTTGATCGCGCCGCCGTTGTTCGACAGCAGCACGCGCACCGGCTGCGGCCCCCAGCGCTTCTTGCCGAACTCGAACACGCCCTCCTGGGCCATGAAGGAACCGCCGACGCCGGTGGCCGAGAAGTGCACCTTGCCCTGGCGCAGCGGCTCGGTGCGCGCGACGTCGTTCTTGCCCGGCAGCACGCGCAGATCCACGCCCAGCTTGTTCTTCAGCGCCGAGCCGATGGCGACCGACTGGTTGTAGCCGGCCGAGCCGGTGCCGTAGGCAGTCCACGCGAGCTGCGAGGGCAGCGTGATCTCGGCGGCGTGGGCGGCGGTCGCGAGCGCGCCGGCCGCGAGGGCGGCCAGCGTCGCCGTGCGCAGGGACGTGATCATCGTGAGGTTCCTCCTTATCTGGCGTGCCGATCCGCTGCCGGCGCGCTCGTTGGGTATGACGTCCCGGCCGCGGCTGCCGCGCCGGGGGGGCGATCGAGTATCGACCGCGGCCCCGGGTCGTGCAAGCATGACGCCCCGCCACGTGGCGGATACAGGGAGGAAGACCCCATGCTTCACGCGGATCTTGCCGGCCGGCAGGTGCTGGTCACCGGGGCGTCGTCGGGGATCGGTCTCGCGGCGGTGGAGCTGTTCGCGCGCTGCGGCGCGAAGGTGGCGCTCAACCACCTGCCGAAGGATGCGCGCGGGCGCGAGCAGGTGGAGCGCCTCACCGGGATGGGGCTCGACGTGATCGCGGCGCCCGGGGACGTCTCCCGGGTGGACAGCGCCGACTCGATGGTCAAGCACGCGATCGCCGAGCTCGGCGGCCTGGACGTGCTGATCAACAACGCCGGCACGTCGAACACCGTCGAGCCGGTGCCGATGGAGGACCTCGACGCGATGACCGAGGACTTCTGGCAGTCCATCCTGTCCACGAACCTGATCGGCGCGTTCCGCTGCGCGCGCGCGGCCGCGCCGACGCTCAAGGCCTCGCGCGGCGCCATCGTCAGCACCGCGTCGGTGGCGGGCCTGGGGCGGCGCGGCAGCAGCATCGCGTACGGCGCCAGCAAGGCAGGGCTGATCAACCTGACCCAGAACCTGGCGCGCGCGCTGGCGCCCCACGTGCGCGTGAACGCGGTGGCTCCGGGGCTGGTGAACAGCCCGTGGACGCAGCCGTGGCCCGAGGAGCGCAAGCGCGGCAGCATCGAGTCCTCGCTGCTCGCGCGCATGGTGGAACCGGAGGAGGTCGCGCAGGCGATGCTGTTCCTCGCGTGCGCGTCCGCGGTCACCGGGCAGACCGTGGCGGTGGACTGCGGCATGGGGATGGTGTGATGGACGACGCGTGCCGGCACGCCGTTGCGCGAGGGGGCGCCGCAGGGGCCGCGCCGTGAGCGCCGCCGCGGTGCACGGCGCGGACTACGTGGTCGTGGGCGCCGGCTCCGCCGGCTGCGTGATGGCGGACCGGCTGAGCGAGGACGGCGCCACGGTGCTGCTGCTGGAGGCCGGGCCGCCGGACCGTCACCCGATGATCCACGTCCCTGCCGGAATTCCGCAGCTCATCTCGAATCCGGCGGTGAACTGGAACTTCAGCTCCGAGCCCGAGGGCGGCACCGCCGGACGGAGAATCCACTGGCCGCGCGGGCGCGTGCTGGGCGGCTCGAGCTCGATCAACGGCATGCTGTACGTGCGCGGCAACCGCGCCGACTACGACACCTGGGCGCAGATGGGTTGCCGCGGCTGGAGCTACGACGACGTGCTGCCGTTCTTCCGCCGCTCGGAGTCCTACGCCGGCGGTGACGGCGCGGTGCGCGGCCGCGACGGGCCGCTGGTCGTCGAGGACTACCGCACGATCCTCGACATCACCCACCGCTTCGTCGAGGGCGCGCAGGAGGCGGGCTTCGACTTTCGTGCCGACCTCAACGACGGTGAGCAGGAGGGCGTGGGCTACTCGCAGATGACGCGGCGCGGGCGCCTGCGCGGGTCCACCGCGCGCACCTATCTCGCGCGGGCGCGGTCGCGCGCGAACCTCGCGGTGCACACCGACTCGGTGGCCACCGCGCTGGTCTTCGAGGGCCGGCGCTGCACGGGCGTGCGCTACCGCCGCGGCGGGACGCCCGCCGAGGCGCGCGCCGCGCGCGAGGTGATCGTGTGCGGCGGCGCGGTGAACTCGCCGCAGCTGCTGCAGATCTCCGGCGTCGGCCCCGGCGAGCACCTGCGATCGATCGGGGTGCCGGTCGTGCACGACCTCCCGGGCGTCGGGCGCAACCTGTCGGATCACTACGTCGTGCGGGTCGCGCACCGCGTGACCGGCGCGCGCACCATCAACGAGCTCTCGCGCGGCCCGCGCGCGGCCTTCGAGGCGCTGCGCTGGCTGTTCACCGGCAACGGCGCGCTGACCTTCGGCGTCACCAGCGCGCAGGTGTTCACGCGCAGCCGCGCGGGTCTCGCGAGCCCCGACCTGCAGCTGCTGTTCACGCCGGCCAGCCACGACCCGCAGCGCTTCGGCACCCTGGAGCGCGAGCCGGGGATGTCCGTCGCGGTGTGTCCGACGCGTCCCGACAGCCGCGGCACGATCATGGCCGAGAGCCCCGATCCGCTGGCCGCGCCGGCGATCCGCCCCGGCTACCTGTCCGCGCCGTCGGACTACGACGTGCTGCTGGCCGGCGTCCGGATGGCGCGCGCGATCTTCGCCGCGCCCGCGCTCGCGCAGCACAGCGTGCGCGAGCTCAAGCCCGGGCGCGACGTGACCTCCGACGACGCGCTGCGCGAGTTCTGCCGCACCCACGGGGTCACGCTGTACCACCCGGTCGGCACCTGCCGCATGGGCGAGGACCCGGAGGCGGTGGTGGACTCGCGCCTGCGGGTGCGCGGCGTCGAGCGTCTGCGGGTGGTGGACGCGTCGGTGATGCCGGTGCTCACCACGGGCAACACCAACGCGCCGACGATCATGATCGCGGAGAAGGCCTCGGACCTGGTGCGCGAGGACGCACGGCGCGCCTGATCGCGGGTCCGCCGATCGCCCGCTGGCCTGCGGCTCGCGCCGCTACGCCGAAGACGCGGTGTCCGCCGAGCGCCAGGCTGACGGCCTCATCGCGCGCGGGCGCGTCCACGCGCCGGGCACGGGCTTGCGAAGACCTGCCCCGTCGACAGGCGGCCGGCGGCGGCCCGTCAGTCCACGCCCTTCAGCGGCAGCCCCGACCACAGCGGGGGGCCCATCCGCGCGGTGAAGTCCGAGAACATCAGGTTGAAGCTCACGCTGATGCGCACGTCCTCGTTCGGGTTCGGCGGCACCGCGTGCGGCAGCCAGGCCGGAAACAGGACCATGCGCCCCTCCATCACCGGGACGCTCTGGGTGTTCGCGTTCAGGGGGTTGATGGTCGCGACGCGGGGGCTGATCTGCGTGACCTGCGGGCGTGGGTCGTTGAACGTGATCAATCCGGAATTCGGCGGCACCTTGAGGTAGTACACGCCGCTCAGGAAGTTGTTCGGGTGCACGTGCGCGCGGTGGCTGCTGCCGCGCGGGTTGATGTTGGCCCAGCAGCCGGTGATCTCGAGCGGCGCCGGCTCGAGCTGCAGCGCCTCGACCACGCTCAGGCCCGCGACGCGCACGAGATCCATCAGCTCGGCGAACTCGGCGACGCGGTGCAGCTTCTGCTCGCTCTGCCAGTTGCCGCCCGCCGGGATGTCGGGCAGCGGCGCGAGCAGGCGCTCGAGCTCGCGTCGCAACCGGGCGTTCAGCGTGTCCGCGCGCTCGGGCGCGAGATCGAAGATCCACAGCGGGGTCACGAACAGGCCCTGCATCGTGGTGCTGGCAAAGGGGGAGTCCGGGGTGGTCATGTGCAAGCTCATCGGGTGGCGGGCGCGCGAAGTGTAACGGGGCCGCCGCCGCGCGTGTCGATGGGCGCCCGGCGTGCCGCGCGCGCGTGAGTCTCAGCCCCCCGCGCCGCCGCCCGCGAGGTGGCGCACCTGGCGGAGATCCGTGATCCCCTGCGCGACCTTCTTCAGCGCGTCGTCCACCATGAACACGTGCCCGCGCTCGGCCAGCTTGTGGCGCAGCACGTTGTCCGGCACGTGCTCGAGGATGGTCTCGGCGTCCTGGCCGCCGACGCGCCACACTTCGAAGATGCCGGTGCGCCCCAGGTAGCCCTGGTCGTTGCACTGGCTGCAGCCCACGGCGCGGTAGAGCCTGTCCGGCGTCTCGCGGCCGGTGGCCTTCAGCCACTCGGCCTCGGCACGGTCCGGCGCGTCCACCTCCTCGCGGCAGTGCGTGCACAGCGTGCGCACCAGGCGCTGCCCGACGACCACGCGCAGCGCGGACGCGATCTGGAAGTCGTCGATGCCCCAGTTGCGAAGCGCGGTGAGCACCCCCACCGCGTCCTTGCTGTGCAGCGTGGTCATCAGCACGCGCCCGGTGCCGGCGGCGGTCATCGCGACGCGTGCGGTCTCCGGGTCGCGGATCTCGCCGAGCATCAGGTAGTCCGGGTCCAGGCGCAGGCTCGCGCGCAGGCCGTCGGCGAAGCTGATCCTGTGACGCGAGTCCACCTCGATCTGCGTGATGCCTTCGACACGGTACTCCGCCGGGTCCTCGATGGTGACCACGCTGCGGTTGGTGCGCTTCAGCTCGTGCAGCAGGCTGTACAGCGTCGTCGTCTTGCCGCTGCCGGTGGGCCCGCACACCACGAAGGTGCCGGTGACGTGCTCCAGCCAGCCGCGGATCTTCGACTCCGACTCGCCGTCCATGCCGAGGCGCGAGATCTGCTGCACCTGCTGCGGCACGTCGAGCAGGCGCAGCACGAACTTCTCCCCGTACACGCACGGCGAGACCGACGCGCGCACGTCGATCTGCGCTTCGTCCACGCGCACCATCCGGCTCGAGCTCTGCGGGCGCGCCGCGGGCACGGGGTCCAGGCCGCACAGCGCCTTCATGTGGCGCATCACGGTGCCGCCCACCTCCGTGGTCAGCGACATGGTGTCGAGCAGCACCCCGTCGACGCGGAAGCGGACCCGCACGCCTTCGGACCAGGGCTCGAAGTGGATGTCGGACGCCCGCGCCTTGACCGCATCCTGGAGCAGGAGCTGCGTGAACTCCAGGATCTGCTCGTCGTCGCCGGTGTCGTCGGGTGGGGCGCCCTCGAGCGCCTCCACCTGGCTGGCGACACGCTCCGCGAGGTTGCTGTACAGCGGACGGATCCAGTCGCCGATCCGCTCGCGCAGGTCGTTGACGTTGCTGCGGAAATCGCTGCCGCCTCCGGCGTGCTCCACCCGGTCGTCGTTGCTCATCGAGGGATCCCCTGGGGCTCGGAGGAAGGGGGGGCAGGGTACACCACGCGCTGGCGCCGCCCGACGACGGGCGCCGCGCCTGTATGCTGCGTTGCGGGCCCCTGTTCGGAGACCTCCGTCATGCGCGAGCTTCCCGTGCGCCGCGAGTGCGGCCGTGCAGGTTGATCTCGACCGCGCGCTGGACCGCGAGCACGCGGCGCGGCGGCTGCGCGAGCAGGGCTTCTGCGTGCTGGCCGACGGCGCGCTGGCCAGCCTCGCCGGCCAGAGCGAGGCGGCGCTGCGGGCGCTGGTCCGGTACTGGGACGACCTGCCGCCGGACCGTTTCCTGCGTGACGGCGGGCGCTACCGCTACCGTCGCCACGGCTGCTTCGTGCAATCGCTGGATCGCCCGGCGCTGGAGCGGGTGGCGCACCGCGCGCACTGGCAGCCGACCACGTACAACGCGCTGCACGGCGGCATGGAGCGCTGGTTCGAGCCGATCGACGACGGGCTCGCGGGCGACGCCGCGTGGGCGCCGCTGCTGTGCGCGCTCGGGGCGCTGTTCGCGACCGTGCGCACGCCGCGCGGCGGGCGCTGGTTCATCGAGGCGCACCCGTTCCGCATCGACACCGCCGACGGCGTCGGCCGGCCCACCCCGGAGGGCGCGCACCGCGACGGAGTGGACTTCGTCGCGGTGATCCTGGTCGCGCGGCGCGGCATCGTCGGCGGCGAGACGCGGGTGTTCGAGGCCGCGGGCGCGCACGGGGTGCGCTTCACGCTGGAGCAGCCGTTCGGCGCGCTGCTGCTCGACGACACCCTCGTCGTGCACGAGACCACGCCGATCCAACCCGACGGGGCCGGCGGGCCGGGCCATCGCGACACGCTGGTGCTCACCTACCGCTCCGGCGGCTTCCAGGCCCCGGACGCCGGGGACGGAGGCGCGCGTTGACCGGCGGCGGCGCATCGCCCGGCGGCGCCACATCGC
>CBDUCN010000025.1:0-26216 GCA_965365655.1 uncultured Gammaproteobacteria bacterium
CGAGGTGAGCGCCGAGCCCGGGCGGCGGCCGGGTCCCGACAACGAGGATCGTCCATGCGCTTCCAGGACCAGGTCGCGATCATCACCGGCGCCGCCAGCGGCATCGGGCGGGCCAGCAGCGAGATCCTCGCGGCGGAGGGGGCCGTCGTCGTGGCGGTGGATCTGGACGCACGGCGTCTCGACGCGCTGGTCTCGGGGATCCGCGACGCCGGCGGGCGCGCCGACGCGATACCGGGCGACGTCACCGCCGACGGCGAGGCCGCGAGCGTCGCACGGCACGCCGAGGAGCGATACGGCCGCATCGACGTGCTGGTCAATGCCGTCGGCGGCAGCACCATCGTCGCGAACTCGTCACGCCCCATCGACGAGCTGACGCTGGACGAGTGGCGCCGCCTCGTCGACTTCAACCTCACGGGCACCTTCCTGTTCACCCGCGCCGTGCTGCCCGCGATGAAGCGCCGGCGCGCAGGCAAGATCGTGAACGTGTCGTCCATCGCCGGGCGCGGCCTCAGCCTGGTGAGCAGCAGCGCCTACGCCGCCGCCAAGGGCGGCATCATCGCGCTCACCCGCAAGCTGTCCTTCGAGCTGGGCCCGTTCGGCATCACCTGCAACGCGATCGCCCCCGGCGTCACGCTGACCGAGCGGGTGGCGCCGCTGTGGGATGCGAAGACCGACGCGCAGCGCGAGCAGGTGCTGGCCAACATCCCGCTCGGGCGCATGCCGCGCGCCGAGGACCAGGCCCGGGTCGTCGCGTTCCTCGCGTCGCGGGACGCGGACTTCGTCAACGGCACGACCATCGACGTCGCGGGCGGGCAGCGCTAGCGGGCTGTTGATTTTCGGCAGCCTGCTCGCGGGCTGCGTCGTCGACCCGACCCCGGTCAATGTCCGGTATCGCGGCCCCGGGTCCCCGCCTGACCCCGGTCAACGCCCGGCCAGGCAGATGGGACTAGGCTTTTCCCGATGAGCGGGTGCGAGCGTGATGGTCAGGCGTCGTCCGGGACCGTGGTCCGGGACGCGGACGGCAGGCCGTTGACGATCCTCGTCGTCGAGGACGATCGCGATCTGCTGGACGCGTTCACGATGGCGCTTCGCGTGTGCGGCTACGAGGTCGTATCGGCCGACGGCGGGGAGGCAGCGCTCGCGGCCATCGAGCGCTGCGGGAAGCCGGTGGACGTCGTGCTCACGGACGTGGTGATGTCGGACATGAGCGGCGTCGAGCTGGTGCGACGGCTGTCCGTGCGCAACCCCTCGCTTCGATCGCTGTACATGTCGGGATACCCCGCGTACGTGCTGAGCCGGTACGGGCTGGATGGGCAGGAGGACGATTTCCTGCACAAGCCGTTCGCGTTCGAGCTCCTCGAGCAGAAGCTCGAGAAGATGTTCGCGACGGACGGGGCCGAGCCGTCCCCCCCGCGCGACGGGCGGGACGGAGCGTAGCTGCTGATGCCGCGCGAGCCCGCCGAGCCGCTCCGCGTCAGCTATCGCGTCGACGCGCGCGCGACCATCGTCGGCGTCGGCGGCGGCTGGGACGGATTCGCTGCCGCGAACGGCGCGCCGGCGCTGGCCGCGGACGAGACCGTCGGCAAGCCGCTCTGGCACTACGTCACCGGCGCCGAGACCCGCTACCTCTACGAGCTGCTTTTCGACAGGGTGCGCGCGCTGGAGGTCCCGATCGAGGTGCCGTTCCGCTGCGACGCGCCGGCGCTGCGGCGCTTCATGGTGCTGCGGGTGGCGCCGGCCGCCGACGGTGCGCTCGACCTCGAAGCCTTCGCGCGCCGCGTCGAGAAGCGCTCTCCCGTGTGGCTGCTCGATCCGCGAGCCGTGCGTGGCGACGGGACGCTGCCCATCTGCAGTTTCTGCAAGCGCATCGAGTCCGGGCCCATGGGCTGGCTGGAGGCCGAGGACGCGATCGCGCGGCTCGGTCTGCTGATCGCGGAGTGCCCGCCGATGCTGAGCCACGTGGTGTGCGGCGAGTGCACGCACAGGGTCGAGGATCTGCTCGAGAGCGCCGGCAGGGCACCCCGCGACGGATGATCCTCGCGAACGGCTCGCGGGGCGGTTCCGTACGAGCCCGCGACGTCATGCCACCGGTGGCGGGTGTTCGGCGGGTGCACGGCAGGCCCCGCGCCGCCCCGCCGCTCGTGGGCCGTGCGCGCTCCCTGGCTTGCGCGCCGCGCGGGAGTGCTGCAGCCGGATGGAAACGGGCCGCGGCGCGGCAGGGTTCGCGGCTCCGCCGCGCGTCCGTGTACCGCCGTCAGGACGAAGCCCGGGCGCGCCCCGTTGCGCCGCGCCCGCTCAGTTGTCGCTCGGCACCGCCGCCTGGGCCGGGCTCTCGCCGAACCAGCGCACCAGGGCGCGGCGGGCGGCGTCGCCGGCGCGCCGTTCCTGCACCGGCCGCGGCGGCACCGCGGTCAGCGCCGGCAGCGGCGGCGACATGGGATCCCGTGACGGGCGCAGCGCGCGCGGACGGATGTTCATGATCGAAGGTCCTCTCGGTATGCGAATCATCGGGGCGCGCATGCTCGGGCTGCGGCAACGCGCGCACAAGCGAGAGGTTCTTACTCGAGCGTCAAGGATTTCTTGACGGAGATCAGTCGCGCGCGGAGTGTGACGGCGTCGCGTTCCTCGGATCCGCGCGCCGGCGTCAGCCGGGCCGGCCGTCCGCGCGCGGCCGCCACAGCATCGGCGCGAAGGCGATCAGGAACGCCGCGAACGCGAGCGTCCACAGCGCTGCCGCGGCGCCCAGCCACAGGGTCCACGCGGCGGGTGCGACGGCCGGCCCGAACACGCGGCACGCCGCCGCCGCCGTCACCAGCGCGTAGGCGACCACGGCGAGTCCGGGCGCGCGCAGCGCGCGCCCCGTGTGGCCCAGTGTGGCGCGGCTCATGACGCCGAGGATCAGCGTCGCGAACGCGCCCGCCGTCAGCGCGTGCGGCCAGCTCGCGCCGGCCAGCGGTGCGCCGAGAAGCGACGCGGACTTCAGCGCGAGGCCGACCGCCAGCCATGCATAGCCGACGTGCAGCACCCACAGCAGCGGCTCGCCCAGCGTGCGGTGCCCGCGCCAGCGCGACAGCCGTGCGGCGATCAGCACCGCCGCGAGCGCTGCGGCGATTCCGGCCGCCGTGCCTCCGGGGGCGGCCAGATCGACGCACAGCACGCCCGCGGCCGCGGCGATCGCGCCGCCGTCAAGCCACGGCACGCGCGGAATGGACACGCCGGTGCCGCTGCGCTTCAGCCAGGCGGAGGTGAACGCGGGCGTGATGCGCCCGCCGACGATCACCGTCAGCAGCAGCACGCAGTCGAGCGCGATGCGCAGCGGGGAGACGTCGGTGCCGCCCGCGAGGTGGAAGCGCAGGTTCGCGGCGAACAGCAGCGCGAGCAGCGCGACGAACACGAGGTTGCGCCGGTTGCCGGAGCGCACCAGCGATGGCGTGATCGCGAGCGCAAGCGCGACCGGGAACGCGAGATCGATTGTCGCCACCCAGCCCGCCGGCAGCCCGGTCGGCAGGCTGACGGCGGCGCGCCCGGCGAGCCAGATCAGCACCAGCACGAGCAGTGGTGCGCCGGCGAAGCCGCGCGCGCCGGTCCAGCTCGGCACCGCGGTGAGCAGGAACCCCGCGACGGCCGCCATGACGAAGCCGTAGAGCATCTCGTGCGCGTGCCACGCGAGCGGGGGCAGCGGCGCGCCGGGCAGGTCCAGCCCGTGAAGCAGCGCCATCCAGGCCGGCATCGCGAGCCCGGCGTGCAGCGCGGCGAGCAGGAAGAAGGGCCGGAAGCCGTACGCGAACAGTGCGAACCCGTCCCGCGCGGGCTCGCCGCGGGCCCTGGCCGGCGCGTCTAGCGTCACCCTCGTGCCTCCTCGGGTTTCGGGACGTGTGTCCGGACGCAGGCTAACGGCCGCGCTGCCTGCGTGCCCTTGACCCAGGGCAAGGACGGCCGGCGGTTGCTGCCGTCGTGCGCGGCGCGGCCACGCACGACGCGGCGCTGGTGCGCATCTACCCGGTGCTGATGACCGGCCCCGTAGCCGTCCCGGGCGGGATCCCGCAGACGCGGGCCAGCGTTGCCGGCGTCTGCGCGCGGGCATCGGCCCGGCACGGGAACGGGGCGCGAGGCCGTCCCGAAACCCGTGTCGAAACCAGCTCGAAGCCGATAGCTTGCGCGGGCTGGCAGGGAGCCGGGACCTGGAGGGAAACGAAAGCGGCCCGAAGCCTATAGATTGCGCGCATGGGGCCCGGCGACACCTGGATGACCGCGGCGGTGCTGCTCGCCGCGTTCACGCACGCGGTGTGGCACGCGCTGCTGAAGGCGGGCGGCGACCAGCTGCAGACCATCGCCGCGGTGTACGGCGCGACCGCGCTGGCGTGCGCCGCCGCGGCGCCCTTCGTCGCGCTGCCGCCGCCGCAGGCCTTCGGGCTCATCGCGCTCTCGGTGGCGCTGCACTGCGGCTCCTACGTCTACATCGCGCGCGCGTACACCACGGGCCACCTCGCGCACGCGTTCCCGCTGTACCGCGGGCTCGCGCCGGTGCTGGTGGCCGGCGGCGCGTGGCTGGTCACCGGCGAGCGCCTCGCGCCGCTCGCGCTGGCCGGCCTCGCGCTGGCCGCCGGCGGGGTCGCGTGCCTCGCGTTCGAACGTGGCCTGCCGTGGCGCGGCCACGCGCCCATCGGCGGCCTGCTGCTGTCGGCCCTGTTCGTCGCCGCGTACACCGTGGTGGACGGTCTCGGCGTGCGCGCGTCGCCCTCGGCGGTGGGCTACGTGGTGTGGCTGTTCCTGCTCAACGGCCCGGCCATCGGGTTGATCGCGCTGGCCGCGCGGCGCCGCGGCGCGCCGCCGACGCGCCTCGGCCGCTCGCGCCTCGCGGTCGCGAGCGGGCTCGCGCTGGTGTCGCACGGTGTCGTGATCTGGGCGCTGAGCGTGGGTGCGCTGGCGACGGTGGCGGCGCTGCGCGAGACCTCGGTGGTGTTCGCCGCGCTGATCGGCACGCTGGTGCTGCGCGAGCCCTTCGGGCGCACGCGCATCCTCGCCGCGGTGCTGGTGGCCGTCGGCGTGGCGCTGCTGCACGGCGCGGGCTGAGCGCGGCGACGCCGCCGCGATCTCCGCCGCGGCGGCCGTCCGCGCCGCCGGCCGGCCCGCTGCGCATCCCGCGGACGGCGACGGGCAGCGGGTCAGTCCCGCCGGTTCGTGCTGCGCGTCGGCGGCCGCATGCCACGCGGAGGGGCGGGTCAGGCCGCCGACGCATCGCGCGCCGGCTACCGTGCGGTGCCCCGGCTCGCGCACACTGTGTGCCGGTACCGTTCCCGGGAGGCCGTGCCGGATGAAGTTCATCCACCTGACCGACACCCACCTCGTCGCCCGCGGCCGCCCGCTGCACGGCCTGGACCCCGCGGCGCGCCTGGACGCCTGCGTCGCGCGCATCGCCGAACGCCACGGCGACGCCGCGTTCTGCATCCTGACCGGTGACGTTGCCGACGGCGGCGACCCGGCAGCCTATGCGTGCGCACGCGAGGCGCTGGCCGCGCTGCCGATGCCGGTGCACGCGATCCCCGGCAACCACGACGACCGCGCCGCGTTCGTGGCCGCGTTCCCGGACACGCCGCGCGACAGGCACGGCTTCGTGCAGCACGCGTTCCGCCACGACGGCGTCACCTTCGTCCTGCTCGACACGCTGGAGCCGTCGCAGGGCTCCGGCGGTGCGTTCTGCGCGCGCCGCGCGGAGTGGCTCGCCGAGCGGCTCGCCGACGCGGGCGACGGCCCGGTGCTGCTGTTCATGCACCACCCGCCGTTCGACATCGGGCTGCCCCTGCTCGACGCGATCGGCCTCGCCGATCCCGCGCCCTTCACCGATGCCGTCACGGCCGCGCGCAACGTGCAGCACCTGTTCTTCGGCCACGCGCACCGCCCGATCTGCGGGCGCTGGCGCGGGATCTCGTTCTCGACCCTGTACGGCACCAGCCACCAGACCCGCCTCGACTTCCAGGGCGGGGAGCGCATCGCGTACACCGCCGAGCCGCCCGCGTACGCGGTGGTGCTGGTCGACGGCGAGCAGATCACCATCCATACCGATCACTTCCTCGAGGACGACGCGGACATCAGGGGGGCGCCGCCGCGCAAGGCCTGACGGCCGCGCTGCTAAGGTCCGCGATGGGCGGCGTGACGGGAGGATGCGATGCAGGTCGGAGTCAGCATTCCGAACCACTGGGGCGTGGAGAGCGTCCACGACGTGCTCGCGCTGGCGGTCGAGGCCGAGACCCTGGGCTTCGCGTCGGTGTGGACCCAGGACCACCTGCTCAACGTCGGGCGCGTGCGCGACCGCCTCGAGGATCGCCCGTACTGGCATCCGCTGGCGGTGCTGTCCGCGGCGGCCGTGATGACGTCGCGCATCACGCTGGGAACCTCGGTGATGGTGCTGCCGTACCACGACCCGGTGGGCCTCGCGAAGTACGCCGCGACGCTGGACGCGCTGTGCGACGGGCGCTTCGTGCTCGGTGTGGGCGTCGGTGCGCTGCGCGAGGAGTTCGACGCGCTCGGCGTGCCGTTCGGCCGCCGCGGTGCGCTGACGGACGAGAGCATCGCGGTGATGAAGGACCTGTGGACCAGCCCGGAGCCGTCCTACGCGGGCGGGCGTTTCAGGTTCGCGAACCTGCGCTTCTCGCCGCGGCCGGTGCAGACGCCGCACGTGCCGCTGTGGATCGGCGGCTCCAGCGACGCCGCGATCCGGCGAGCGGCACGCGCCGGCGACGGCTGGCACCCGGCGAACGTCACGCCGGCGGCCTTCGCCGACGGCGTGCAGCGCCTGCGCGGCCTCGCCGTGGACGCGGGGCGCGATCCCGCGCGCCTGGCGCTGTCGCTTCGCCTGGACGTGGATTGCGCCGCGCCGCCGTCGCAGGCCTCGATGACGAAGCTCGAGGGTGACCTCGCCGCGTACCGCGACGCCGGAGTGCAGCACGCGGTGCTCGCGCTCGCGTCGGGCGACGTGACGCGCCTGCGCGAGTGGATGAACGCCGCCGCGGGCGCGCTGCTCGCGCGTTGAGCCGCCGCCCGCGGGCCGGCGGCGGCGCCGATCGCCGGCGTCAGATCTTCCCGAGCGCGCGCAGGACGCGCGGCGGCGTCACCGGGGTCTCGGCGAGCTCGACGCCGAACGGCGACAGCGCGTCGTTCACCGCGTTGAGCACCGCGCCCATGACCCCCGCGGTGCCGGCCTCGCCGGCGCCCTTGGCGCCGAGGTCCGAGTCGCGGCCCGGCGTCTCGACGTGCTCCACCTCGATGTCCGGCATCTCGCAGGCCATCGGTGCGAGGTAGTCGGCGAGCGTGCCGGTGAGCAGCCTGCCCTCGTCGTCGAAGCCGAGCTCCTCGTACAGCGCGCCGCCCAGCCCCTGCACGGCGCCGCCGCGGATCTGCTCCGCGACCAGCAGCGGGTTGATGACGCGGCCGCAGTCGTGCACCACGAGGTGGCGCCGCAGCCGGATCGTGCCGAGGTCGGTGTCCACGTCCAGCACGACCACGTGCAGCCCGTTGCCGGGCAGGAACATCCGCCCGCGCGGCGACCAGGACTCCGCGACGGCCAGGCGCGGCTCCACGCCGTCGGGCAGCGCGTGCGGGCGGAAGTGGCCGATGGCAGCGATCTCGGCGAGGTCCATGCGCGCGGCGCCGCCCGGCGCGTCGACGACCACGCCGTCGCGAAGATCCAGCGTCTCGGGCGGCACCTGCAGCAGCGCACCCGCGATCTCGAGCACGTTGCGCCGGAGCGTGCGCCCGGCGCGCAGCGCCGCCTCGCCGGCGAGCGCCGCGCCGCGCGACGCCCAGGACCCGCCGCCGACGGGACACGCCTCGCTGTCGCCGCTCACGACCGCGACGCGGGCGGCGTCGACGCCGAGCGCCGCCGCGACCACCTGCTGGATGCCGGTGTCGATGCCCTGCCCCTGGTCGGTCGCCCCGGTGAAGCAGCGCACCGCGCCGGTGCCCTCGAGGCGCAGCACGCAGGTCTCGCGCGCGCTGATGTGCTGGCCGCCGTCGCCGTAGTACTCGGGTCCGATCGCGGTCAGCTCGATGACCGTCGCGAAGCCGATGCCGCGGTGCACGCCCTGCGCGCGGAGCCGCGTCTGCTCGCGGCGGAACGCGGCGAGGTCCACCTTCTCCAGCGCGCGCTCCAGGCAGCGCTCGAGCGACAGGTCGCGAAGCTGCAGGCCGCCGTGGCTCGCGTGCGGCTGCTCGTCGTCGCGCACGTAGTTGCGCCGGCGCACCTCGACCGGGTCCAGGCCAAGGCGCCGCGCGCCGGCATCGAGCAGGCACTCGGTCACCGCGCACGCGATCGGGTGACCCACCGAGCGCACGTGGCCCGCGACGCCCTTGTTCAGCCACGCCATGCGCACGTCCGCGCGGTACGCGCCGACGCGGTACGGCGCGCCGCACAGGCGGATGATCTGGTTGCCCTCGGCGACGCTGGAGCGCGGGTACTGGGAGTACGCGCCGGCCGCGAACAGGTCGTGCACCTGCATCGCGAGGACGTCGCCGGCGGCGCTGAAGGCCATGCGCGCGTGCACCGCGTGGTCGCGGCAGTGCACGTCGGTCAGGAAGGACTCCAGGCGATCGGCAACGAATTTCACCGGCCGTCCGAGCAGCTTCGACACCGCGCAGGCTGCGAGCTCGTCCGGGTACAGGTGGTGCTTGAGGCCGAACGCGCCACCCACGTCGGCGCACACCACGCGCACCCGCTGCTCGGGGATGTCCAGCAGCCGTGCGTACAGGTCCTGCTGCTGGTGCGGCGTCTGGTGCGACTGGTGCACCAGCAGGCTGTCCTCGGCCGGGTCGTAGGCGGCGAGGATGCCGCGCGGCTCGAGGCTGAGCCCGGTATGTCGGTTGAAGCGAAAGCGGCGCTCGACGACCAGGTGCGCGGCCGCGAAGGCCGCGTCCGCGTCGCCGCTCTCGACGACCGCGTGGAACGCGAGGTTGTCGCCCAGCGCGTCGTGTATCGCCGGCGCGCCGGGTGCCAGCGCCGCCGCGGCCTCCGTCACCGCGGGCAGCTCCTCCCACGTCACGTCCACCGCGTCCGCCGCGTCCTCCGCCTGCGCGCGCGTGTCCGCGGCCACCGCCGCGACCGCCTCGCCCTGGAAACGGGCCACCGAGGGTGCGAGGCAGTGCTGCTCGGGTGCGCGCAGCGCCGGAAACAGGCGGTGCTCGCCGCGCCAGGGCGCGACGACGCCGTCGAGGTCCGCCGCGGTGAGCACGCGCCGCACGCCCGGCATCGCGCGTGCCGGCGCGGTGTCGATGTCCGCGATGCGGGCGTGCGGATAGGGCGAGCGCACGAACGCGAGGTGCAGCGTGCGCGCCGCGTCGACGTCGTCCACGAAGCGCCCCCGCCCGGCGAGCAGCCGGCGCGCGCGGTCGCGCGCGAGCGGCGCGCCGATCGGCGCGCCGGGCGGTTCGTGAGCCGGCGGCAGGCGCGCGGGCGGACGGCTCACGGCGCGCTGCGCCCGCGCTTCGGCCAGTGAGCGCCCGCGTCCTGCACCGCGTCCACGATGGCCTGGTACCCGGTGCACCGGCACAGGTTGCCGGACAGCGCCTCGCGAACGGCGTCGCGCCCGGGGGCCGGGTCGCGGTCGAGCAGCGCCGCCGCGGTGAGCAGCATGCCGGGCGTGCAGAAGCCGCACTGCAGCGCGTTGCGCGCGTGGAAGCTCGCCTGCAGCGGCGCGAGGCGCCCGCTCGCGTCGGCCCCCTCCACCGTCTCCACCGCGCAGCCGTCGGCCTGCACCGCGAGCATCAGGCAGCCGCGCACCAGCGCCCCGTCCACCAGCACCGTGCAGGCGCCGCACACGCCGTGCTCGCAGCCGACGTGGGTGCCGGTGAGGCCCAGGTGCGTGCGCAGGAAGTCCGCGAGGCTGAGCCGCACCGGCACCTCCGCCGCGACGGCATCGCCGTTCACGCTGAGCCGCAGCGGCGCGCTGCGCAGCGGCTCGCTCACGTGCCGGCGACCGCTGTGGCCAGCGCGCGGCGCGTGAGCACCGCGAGCGCGTGGCGCCGGTAGCCGGCCGGGCACTGCGCGTCGCCGGGCGGATCCGCGTCGTCGTCGAGCGCGGCGGCGAGCGCCGCGTCGTCGATTGCGACCGTTGGGGCGACCGTGCGGGCGTCCGCGGTGCGGCCGTCCAACGCGGCCATCGTCGCGCGCGCGAGCAGCGGCCGGTCCGCGGCGCCCAGCAGCGCGATGCGCGGCGCGTGCAGGGCGCCGTCCCGAAGGCCCGTCTCGACGGCCACACCGGCGATCGCGAAGTCGCCGCGCCGCCGCGCGAGCTCGAGGAACGCGTGCACGCGGCCCGGAGCGCGCTTCGGGATCCGGATCTCCACGATCAGCTCGCCCGGGGCGAGCGCGGTGCTGTAGAGGCCCGTGAACCAGTCCTCGATGCCCACCTCGCGCCGCCCGGCCGGCCCGCGCAGCACCAGCCGCGCGGCCAGCGCGATGCAGCAGGCCGGCATCTCCGCCGCCGCGTCCCCGAGCGCGAGGCTGCCGCCCAGCGTGCCGCGGCTGCGAATCGCGGGATGCGCGACGTGGGGCAGGGCGCACGCCAGCAGCGGCAGGTGCTCGCGCACCAGCGGGCTCGCCTCCAGCGCCGCGTAGCGCGTCAGTGCGCCGATCGCGACGTGATCGCCCGCGTCGCGGATCCCGTCGAGGCCCGGCACGCGGTTGATGTCGACCAGCACCCCGGCGCCCGCGACGCGCAGGTTCAGCATCGGCACCAGGCTCTGCCCGCCGGCCAGCACCGCCGCGTCGTCGCCGAAGCGCGCGAGCGCGTCGACGGCCTCGTCAACGGAGCGCGCGCAGAGCCACGCGACGTCCGGGGCCTTCACGGCGCCGACGCCGCGGCGTGCCGGGGGGACAGTCCGGACATGGGTTCCTCCGCTGTGCAGGACATCCGTGCGCGCATTTGACACCAGGATCGGCACGCGTACACGCGCGCCTCGCGGTGCCGCGGACGACGTGACGCGTTGCGCGGGCTCTCAGCCCGGGAAGCCGGGAAACGGGTCGGTCATCCCGTCGCGCAGCGGGATCTCGAAGGTGTTCAGTGTCAGCGACACGAGGCAGTAGTAGCCGACGGTAGCGACCAGCTCGATCATGCCGGTCTCGCCGAGCAGGTCGCGCGCCTCGGCGTACAGCGCGTCGTCGAGCCGGTGCTCGCGCAGCAGTGCCGCGGTCACGCGGTGCGCGGCCGACTCCTTTGCGTCCGCGAAGTCCGGCGCCGCGCCGGTTCGCAGCGCCTCGATGACGCGGTCGTCCACGCCGGCCTTGCGGGCGAGATCGGCGTGCGCGGCGAACTCGAACTTGGAGTGGAAGAACGCGCCCACGGTGCAGATCGCGACCTCCTTCACGTTCTCCGTCAGCGCCGTGGCCTTGAAGCGCACCGCGGCGCCCAGGGCCTGCGCCTCGTGGCCGATGCTGGGCGCGCGCGGGTAGACGCCGAACGGGCCGACCAGCCCCCGGCTGCCGCGCGGCCCGCCCTGGATGGCGTCCAGCACCGCCTTCTGCTCGGGCGTGAGGTCGGCTTCGGTAAGAGGTGACAGGCGCGGCATGTTCGGGATCCTCTGGCAGGGTGGGGGTGATCAGGCGCCGGTCCGGGCGCTGCCGATCGTGAACTCGGGCGGATTCGCGAGCGTCTGGTACACGACGCAGTAGCGCTCGGTGAGCTTCAGCAGGCTCGCGATATCGTCCTCTGCGGCGTCGGTGTCGAGGTCGAAGTACATGCGGATCGCGCGAAAGCCGACCGGCGCATCGCGGTCCACCGCGAGCGTGCCGCGGAAGTCGAGGTCGCCCTCGGCACGCACGGTCGCGTCGCGCAGCTCGATGCCGAGCGCCGTGGCCACCGCGCCCAGCGTGACGCCCGCGCACGCGACCAGCGCCTGCAGCAGCATGTCGCCGGAGCACGCGGACAGGCCGTCGCCGCCGGTGGCCGGGTGCAGCCCCGCGCGCACCAGTGCCGCACCGGTGTCCACCGAGCAGGTGACGCCTTCGCCGATGCGCGACTCGGCCTCGAGCGTCACCAGCGCGCTGTGCGGCTGCTCGCGGTAGCGCGCCTTGAGCGGCGCCTGCAGCGCCTTCAACGTCTGCGCGTCCATGGGATTCTCGCCGTGTTGCCGTTGCGCACCATGATGCGTGCCGCACGGCGATGCCGCAACGCCGCGCGCACCGGCGCTTCCCGTCGGTTGTCGACGGGTGAACGCGTCGTGGTCGGGTGCCGGAGCGTGCATCCGAAGCGCGATCTGCCGACGCGCACCGGGCTGCTGGCTGGTTGTGAATCGCCGCACTCTCCAGCAGGCTCGCGATCTCGTTCTCGACGGCGTCGGTGTCGAGGTCGTAGTGCGCGCGGACGGCGCGGAAGCCGACGGGCGCCTCGCGTTCAATCGCGAGGGTGCCGCGGAAGTCGAGGTCGCCCCCGGCGCGCACGGTCGCTTCGCGCAGCTCGATGCCGAGCGCCGTGGCGACCGCGTCCGGCGTCACGCCCGCGCACCCGGCCAGCGTCTGAAGCAGCCTGTCGCCGGAGCACGCGGACAAGGCCCGTCGCCGTGACCGCCGCGAGCCGTTGGCGGGCAACCGCGAGCCGACGGTATGCTGGCGCCCGTCGAACGTGCGTCGCGCGCGAGGAGCCCCGTTGCCCGAGGCCCGCCCCAACATCGTCCTCGTGCTCGCCGACAACCTCGGTTGGGGCGAGCTCGGCTGCTACGGCGGCGGCATCCTGCGCGGCGCGCCCACGCCACGCATCGACGCGCTGGCGGCCGAGGGGCTGCGCTTCCTGAACTTCAACGTCGAGAGCGACTGCGTGCCCACCCGCGCCGCGCTCATGACCGGGCGCCAGGCGATCCGAACCGGCGCGTTCCAGTCGGTGCCGGCGGGCCTGCCGCAGGGCCTCACGCGATGGGAGAAGACCCTCGCCGAGCAGCTCTCGGCGCGCGGCTACGCCACCGCGCTCCACGGCAAGTGGCACCTCGGCGACACGCCCGGCCGCCTGCCGTGCGCCCGCGGCTTCGACGAGTGGTACGGCCTCCCGCGCACGATGAACGAGGCCCTGTTCACCGCCCACGAGCGTTTCGACCCGCAGGCCGTGGACGTGCCCTGGATCATGGAGGGGCGCCGCGGGGAGCCGGCGCGCAACGTGCAGGTGCTGGATCTCGACAGCCGGCGGCTCGTCGATCGCGAGGCGATCGAGCGCTCGATCGACTTCATGCGCCGGCACGCGCGCGCCGGGCGCCCGTTCTTCGCGTACCTGCCGATCACCCAGCTCCACTTCCCCGCGCTGGCGCATCCGGAGTTCAAGGGCCGCACCGGGCACGGCGAGATGGCCGACTCGCTGGCGGAGACGGACCACAACGTCGGCCTGGTCGTCGACGCGCTGGACGCGCTGGGCATCGCCGACGACACGATCCTGCTGTTCGGCTCGGACAACGGGCCGGAGTTCCGCAAGCCCTGGCGCGGCACCGCGGGTTACTGGCGCGGCACCTACCACACGGCGATGGAGGGCAGCCTGCGCGTGCCGTTCATGATCCGCTGGCCCGGGCGGGTGCCGGCGGGGCGCGTCAGCGACGAGATCGTGCACGTGACCGATCTCTACCCGACACTGCTCGGCGCCGCGGGCGCCGAGGTGCCGGCCGACCGCGTCATCGACGGCGTCGACCAGATGGACTTCTTCTGCGGCCGCCGGCCCGGGTCGAGCCGCGAAGGCTTCGTGTTCTACATCAAGGACGAGATGCGCGCGGCCAAGTGGCGCGAGTGGAAGATGCACTTCGTGTGGGAGCCGGAGGTGAACGACGGTGCCGTGAAGCTGGAGGCGCCGTACCTGTTCAACCTGATCCAGGACCCGAAGGAGGAGACGAACGTGGCCCTGGAGGCGAGCTGGGTGCGCGGTGCCATCCTGCGCATGGTCCATGACTTCCGGGCGAGCCTGCGCGAGCACCCGCCGATCGCACCGGGCACGCCGGACTCCTGCTAGCCGGGCGCCGGTCAGCCGGCGCCAGCGCGGCGATGTCGCCCGTTCCGGGCGGACGGGTCGTGAATCCGCACGAGACGGATTCGCGGTCGCGGCATCAGCGCGTACAGACTGCGCGACGGAGCAAGCCGGAGGCTGCGCCTTCGGCGCAATGACTCGATATTCGCCAGGATGGCGAACATCGACCCCAGGGCGATCCGCCGAAGCGCGCCGGGTTGCTGGACGATTCCCGCCCGCGCCCGGTGTGCGTTGCCTCGTGGTATGCGAGACGGACGGCCCGGGCACGGATGCCTGGGCGCTACAGTTTCAGGAAGGCCTTCTGAACGTTCACAGGTGCCAGAGTCGCAGGCCTGTCCGCGAGAACGCACTTCTTCTTGAGCGCGGCATCGTCGAATCCTTCTGCCTTCTTCCATTCGTTCACGCTCTGCGGCCCGTGTATCTTGAGCTCGAAGTTCTCGTAGGAGCCGAGCCACCGCTTGACCTTCTCGGCGTCGAACTCGACCTCGTCCTCGTCTGTCCAGGCCTTGCTGTCGCTCAGGATCTTGGACACCACATCCGTCGCGCTGCCTTCGAAGCCCTTCAGGTTCAATCCAGTAAGCGCTTCTCCGGACTTCCCGGCGCTCGAAAGCCAGTCGGACGACGCCCAGATGGACGGGATATCCTGGATCTTCCACGCGGCGTAGTAGGTGGCGTCCTTGATGAAGTTCGGCACCACCCCGGTCGCGGATTTACCGTCCAGGAACAGGGCGTAGAACGTGTCACCGACGTTTCCGATCCGGTTCCAGTCCAGCGCGGACGTGTGGCCGGACGTGCTGCCTCCCGTGGTGTTCGTGAAGAGCACGCTGGCTTCCGATGTGCTGGAGGAAGACGGCTGCAGCGTCGCCAGGCTGACCGAGCTCAACAACTCCTCGAATGGAGGGGGGCACACGTCATCGATCGCCTTGACGGAGACGGCGGTGTTCTCGAAGAGCGGGGTCACGGAGACCGACTCTGGTGCGAGCGTCAGGGACGCCTTGTTCGTGTAGTGGCGTAGCTCGAATCGGTTGGCGACCTTCTCGGGGAGCGTTGTCGACTCGAGCGCCTCGACCTCGGTCACGGTCTGCCACTCCAGCTCCTGCTTCGCGCGGATCTGCGAGAGCAGCGCGCGTGCGAAGGCCGGCTTGCGCGTGATTTGGTGCAGGTCGTCGCCGAAAACCTCTTTCAGATTCTCCAGGACCCTCTCCTTGGAGAGGTCTTTCTGCGCAAGCGGCTCGAGAGCTGTCCGGACGCCGTCCGCGATCTCGAGATCGGTCTCGAACTTCGCCTGCACGACCGGGCCCATGCCGTGCATCCCCACTGGCACCCGCCAACGGTCGTGCACGCCGGGACCTGTTTCCCCGCCATGAACCGCGATCGAACCGAAGCTGTGGGCCAGGGGCTGGAGAGAGGAAGGTCGAGCGGCGCGCGTCCCTGCGGACAGCTGTCGGGATGGAGTCGCGCGCAGCGGGTGGGCCGGTGAGAGCGGTGCAGGCCGCGATATCCTGGTTCGCACGATGCCCTCCCGATGCTCCGCCGGCCAATGTAACGAGACAGCGGTCCGCCCGCGTTTTATCTCGTAGACCGGCGCGTCGCCAACAGCACGCCCATCCGAAGGCGCCATTCGAGTATAGGAGATGGCGCGCGCCCGATCGATCCGCCATCTCGCGGCCAGCGACCTTCGGCCCGGGGCCTGCAGATCGTCACCGACCCGCGGACGATCGCGAGCATCCCAGCCGACCTCGAGACCCGCCCGGAGCTGGCACCGCCGCCGCTCCGACACTGACCCCGTCCACCGGCCGCTTCTCGCGTCGGCGCGCTTGCGATGCGCGCCTGAGGCCCGCTCGCTCGCGCGTCCTGGTCGTCAGTCTGAATGCCGCGACGGTGTGCGCGAGGCTGCCTCAACCGCGCCAGCGTGCGTCAAAGTGCTTCGCGCCGGCCGAACTCACGCATGGCTCGCGATGAGCTCGCCACCGCTCGATACCGGGGCGGCCTGGCAAGGCGGGCGTTTGTTCTTGCTGTTCGCCGACGAGGCGGCGTCGCAGCTCGTGCTCACGCTGCGTCGAGAGCCGGCCTCCGCGCGCGCCGTCAGCCGGCTGCCGCCAGTGCGTCGCCGAGCAGCGCGGGCGCCACGGACCATGGGCAGTGGTACACGTGCACGCGCCGTGTCGCGGCCGCGCGGGGCATCGAGGAACCTCGGTTGACGAGGCCGGACGGCCGCGAGATCGAGACGATACGCAGCGGTGCCGCGCCGGCCTTGACGAGGGATGCCTCCAGGTCGCGACGCACCGCCTCGGCTCGCGCCGACGCGAGCGCCGGCGTGCCTGCGCTCTCCTCGTCACGGCCGGCGAAGGCCTCGACCACGACGAAGCGCGGGCCGCCGTCGACGAGCGACGGCCGGCCGAGCAGCGCGCCGGCTCCATCGAGCAGCATCCGCCGCCGCGTGCGCGCCTCCCGGCTGCCGTCGAGCAGGCTGGCAGAGCGCGTCTCGAACGGGATGAAGGCACCGTCCAGCGCGTCGCGGCAGCCCGCGGGCATCCCCGGCAGGTGCGCGGTGAGCGTCCCGTCGGCGCGGGTCCACGCGGGGTTGGTTGGGGGCGTAAGGACCGGCACCGGGACGCCCTTCTCGAGCTGCAGCGCCATTCGTGCCAGCACCGACACGGCGGCCTCCATCGCGAGACGCTGCTCCGCGCCGCCCGCGCGCACGGCCTGCGCGAGATCCGCCAGCGCCAGCAGCGCCCGATCGAGCCTTTCCTCGACGCCACGGCGCATCTGCACCGCGTCGTCGATCTCCACGCGCAGGGGAGAAGGCACGGCCGGCGGCTTCAGCGCCGAGAGCGATTCGCGAATCTCGTCGAGTGTGGCCGACGTCCCGGCGAGTGATTCTCCGAGCTTCGCGATCGCCGCCACGGTCGCGCCGTCGCCGGAGACTCCGGAGGGCAGCTTCGCGATCACGCCCGCGAGGCGATCCTCGAGCGTGCGCGCCTCGACGTCGACCGTGAGCCTGGGCGACTTGCGCGCCGCGACGTCGGAGTAATAGTTGATCGACGTGATCGAGCCGGTCGGCACCACCTGCGGTCTGTCCTCCTCCAGATTGAAGAAGAAGGTCGCGCCGCCCGCATTGCCGAGGTGCACGAGCCGATCGACCGATCCGCCGCGCACGCTCGCCCTCACGGTATCGTAGGTGTTGCCGAGCTGCACCTGCACGATGGGCGCGAACTTGATGCCCACCACCCACTTCAGCAGGTCCACGACCCGCTGTTCCAGCGCCTCCGGCCCGAACAGAGCGGCGCGCGGACCGGGGCAGTGCCACCCGCTGACGCTTTGCGCGGCCGGCGGCGATCCGTCGCGCGCGCACTCGCGCATGAGGTGCGCGCTGACGAAGTTGAGCAGCGCGGACGCCGTGGCCATGCTCAGGACCAGCACGATCGCGGCGCTTACGAAGCGGTCGCGGAACAGCCCGGCCACCTTCCCCACTGCGGCGTCGAGCAGCAGCATGACCGCACGCCGGCTCTGGCGAACCGACCCCGGGAGGCCGGGCGCCTCGTTCCAGAGCGCGGCGCCGGACGCGCCCAGCTTCTCGAACTCCTCGCGGCATTCGCGCAGGCGCTCGGCGTTTGCCGGCTCGCCCGGCGCTGCGCCCGAGCGCCGAAACGCAGCCGCCGCCAGCCACCGCGCCAGCGCCTTCAGTGGTCCCCGTTCGGGCAGGGAGTACAGGGCGTTGATGAGCAGGAAGCGTATCGGGTTGACGCCGTGGCGTCTGCCGAGCGCGATCGCGCGCTGCACCAGCACGACCTGCTCGAACAGGACGCTGCCGCCGAAGAACACGAGCGCGATGGCGAGAATCAGAACCGCGATCAGAAGCAGCCGGATCATGAGCACCGCGGCGTCGAACAGGTTGACTGCGGCGAAGGTGAAGAGGTCGGGGATCTTCGCGTAGCCGGTGACATCGATCCCGAACGGCGCGAGGAACATGTGCTGGCTCAGGTACCCCACGCACAGCACGATCACCGTGGCCGCGCTGATTGCGACGTTGTGGTGGCGCTCCACCCAGTCGAAGCTCCAGCCCTGCACGGCGCTGTGCGTTGCGGTGCCGTCGGCGCGCGGCGCCTCCCCGCGGCCCGCCTCCGCCTCGTGCTCCGGCTCGAGGTGCTGCCGGCAGCGTGCGCGCCCCGGCAACGCCGGCCGCGGGCAATCCGTTCCCGGGTAGATCTCCACCTCGCACCGGGGGCCGGCGTTCGCTGCGCTGGGATCGGTCATGCTGTCGCTCCCGGGAGCCGCGGCCCCTCAGCGCTGTGCCGGCGCGGCGCCGAGGATTGCGGCGATGCGCATCACCACCGGCGCGCAGTCGATGTAGTCGCCGTGGCCGATCTCGCGGTTCGAGAGCTCGGCCGCGTTGTGCGACAGCATCTGCGGCGGGCTGTTCGGCGGATGGCGGGTCGCGCCCAGGCGTTGTTCCCAGCGCTCCTGCGGATTGCGCTCGAGCCAGTCGACGAGCCCGAAGGTCACCCGGTCGAGCCAGCCCTTCGCGTTCGCCACCGCCTCCCGTGGCGCCTTCTCGACGTTAGACAGCGCGAGCACCGCATCGAAGCGCGAGTAGAAGTTGTGGGCCACCTCCACCAGGTTGTCGATCCCGCTGTAGAACTTGCCGCAGAACGTCACCCGCTCGTCTTTCTTGTCGCGCTCGGCTGCGACCGGATTGCTCACGCACTTGGTCACGTGCCTGCGCTCGACGTCCGGCGCGAGCATGATCAGGCGATTGACGAGGAAGCGCGTGTGCTTGCCGCGCTGGAACCATTCCGGCCGTCCCCGGATGGCATGGAACTCCTCGTTCACGAGGGCGCTCAGCATCGAGCACGCCAGGTAGTTCCCCATGCTGTGACAGACCATGTCGATTTCCAGGCCGGGTTTGCCCGCCTTCTTGCGCTCCTCCCCGAGGACGTGAATGCGCGACAGCAGGTTCGCCAGCGGCGCGCCCGCGGTGGCAGCTTCGTTCTGGTCGCTGCGGTAGCTGAGCACCGAGCCGTCGGACGGCCAGGAGAAGCCGAGGAACGCGATCAGGTGGCCGTCCGGAGCGTCGCCGGCCCGCCGCACGTCGTCCGCCGAGGTCACGATGCGACCGCGCAGGGCGTCGGTGTGATCCAGGGAGTCGACGAGGGTCGAGAATGCCGTGTGCGCCTCGTGCAGGTGCACGTTGAAGCCGTGCACGCAGATCACCACGCGCCCCAGCTTCGGGCTGCCGAGCAGCTCCTCACCGAAGATCCGTGCCTGCGAATCCTCGATGATGGCGTCGGGCGGCATGTGCTCGGCCGACGTGAGCGTCAGGTAGTGCGACATGTACGCCTTCATGTCGACCAGGTAGTAGCCGCCGCGCTGCAGGCCGATGCGCGCGCCGCGCGGCCGCTCCGCGTCGACGGCGCGACCGAGCTGCTCCATGGCGCGATTGGTCGCGAAGTAGCGGATGTGCATTCCGAATCCCCCGGCTGCCAGCGCTGCTTTGCACACGCCGCCATCGTGCACCGTGCGCCGGGAATCGGAAGTGTCGTTTCGCACCTTCGCGCGCGGGTCGGGGCCGACTGCGCGCCGTGACAGGAAATGCGTCTGGTCCTTTTCTCCGGCCCGTTCGCGGCAGGGTATCGGCGCCGAAGGTCAGGCCCGCGATGCAGGCACGTGCGCGAGCACGCTCCGACTTCGGGGCACGGGGCTACGGGTCACGCGCCGCCGATGCGCGCGACGGGGCCCAGCTCGCGCTCGACCAGCGGCAGCACCTCGGCCGCGAAGCGTTCGATCGAGCGCGTCACCTTCGCGTGCGCCATGTTGCCCATCTGGAAGTAGAGCATCAGCCGGTCCGGGCGAAGCCCCCCGGCGAGCTGCACGAGGCGCTCCGCGACCACCTCCGGCGGGCCGATCATCAGCCGCTCGAGAAAGGTCTCGAGCGGTGGCTCGCCGTCCAGCGCCTCTTCCGGCAGCAGGCCGTCGACCAGCACCTCCGCGCGGTGGCGAAGCTGCGCCGCGAGGCGCATCTGGAAGCGCGCGTTGTCCGCGAACGCGCGCGCGTCCTCCGTGCTGTCGGTGACGTGGCAGTACGACAGCACCGCGTAGCGCATTGCGCCCGGGTCGCCGCCCGCGTCGCGCCAGCGCCCCGCGACCGTCTCCTTGACCGCGATCTGCTCGTCCACCGACGTCCACTTGCCGCCCAGCATCAGCCCGTAGCCGCTGCGCGCGGCGCGCGCGTGGAGCTGCGGCGCGTTGCCCGCGATCCAGATGTCCGGGCGCGCCTGCGTCGGGCGCAGCGCGAGATACGTGTGCGGCAGCTCGAAGTGCCGGCCGTGGTACTCGACCGTGTCGCCGGCATGGAACGCCTCGATGATGTCGAGCATCTCCTCGGTCATGTCCTTGGTGTCGGCGAGATCCACCGCGAAGCGCTTCATCTCGTGGTTCTGGTAGCCGGATCCGACCCCCAGCACCAGCCGCCCGGCGCACATCGCATCGGCCATCGCGATCTCGCCGAGCAGCCGGGCCGGCGCGTACAGCGGCAGGATCAGGATCGCCGAGCCGAGGCGGATGCGCGTGGTCACGCCCGCGCAGTGCGCGACCATCATCAGCGGCGACGGCGTCAGGCTGTAGTTCGAGAAGTGGTGCTCGGCGAACCACGCGGTGCCGAAGCCCGCCTGCTCGGCGAGGCGGACCTGCTCGAGCATGTCGGCGACGATGCGCCGCGGGGTCTGGCCGGTGTCGCGCTGGCCGCAGAGGTTGAAGAGGCCGATGTCCATGCGGGGCGCTCCCGTTCAGGCCGGACGAAGCAGCCCGCCGACCCACTCCACCGCGGTGACGCCCTCGCGCGCACCGCTTCGCCGCGCGTGCTCGTTCACCGCGGACACGACGCCGTCGAGCAGCGTGGATCGGCCGTCGCCGATGCGCGCGCTCGCCGCGGACACGGTGACCGCGGCGATGCCGCGCGCGTCCAGCGCCGGCAGGCGGGTGACGCCCGCGCGGTCGATGCCGATGCCGGCGTCGTTGTACAGCGCGGCGCGCGCGTCGGTGCGCAGCGCCGCCGCCGGGTCGCCGCCGAGCAGCGCGCCGTGCGAGCCGATCGCGAGGATGCGCCCGGCGTGCTCCGGTGCGGCCATGCTCGCGGAGTCCAGGTACACGACCGGCTCGCGGCCCTCGACCAGCACGATCTCGCCCTGGCCTTCCTCGTACGGGGGCGGCTCGCCGCTCCACGGCGCGGCGCCCTGCAACGCGTCGAGCGCGCCCGCGACGTCCATCCCCGGCTCACAGCCCGCCGCGCGCGCGGCGTCGTTGACGAAGCTGAGCCGCCCGCGGGCCAGCATGTCGGCGGCGTCGCCGATGCGCGCGCTGCGATGATCCACGGTGGCTGCGGCCATGCCCAGCGCCTGGCAGTAGCCGATGCACGCGATGCCGGCGTCGTCGCGGCCGACGCCCGCGTCGTGCAGCACCACCGCCCGCGCGCGGGTGCGCGCGGCGAGGTACGCGGCGTAGGCGCCGCCGTGGGACGCGGCGAGGGCGACCACGCCCTCGAGCTCGCCCGCCGCGGGCTTCGTGATCGAGTCGAAGCTGCGGATCACGCGACGCGGTCGCCCTTCTTCGCCTGCACGGCGCGGTTGTCCACCGCCGGCAGCATCTTGCCGGGATCCCGGGTGACCACCACGTCCACGACGCACGGCAGCGACGTCTCGGCGAACGCCGCGTCGAAGGCGGCGCCGAGCTGGTCCGGCGACTCGACGCGGAAGCCGCGGCAGCCCATCGCGTCGGCAACCTTCGCGAAGTTCGTCTCCGCGAGGTCGCTGGACTGGTACGCGCCCTCGCCGTACATCAGGTGCTGCAGCGCCTTCACGTAGCCCGACGCCGCGTTGTTGACGACGATCATCGTGATCGCGAGCCCCATGCGGCGCGCGGTCTCGAGCTCTCCCAGCATCATGTTGAAGCCGCCGTCGCCGGTGAGCGCGGCGACCACCTTGTCCGGCGCCGCAAGCTTCGCACCGATCGCGCCGGGCACGCCGTAGCCGATGGACGCAAAGCCGCGATCGGGCACGAACTGCCGACCCGCGCGCTTGCTGTCGAACAGCAGCCCGCCCCAGTGGCCGGCGAAGCCGCCGTCGGCGATCAGGTAGCCGTCGTCGGGCAGCCGCGCGTTGATCTCGGTGAGCATGCGCGCCATGCCCACCGGCGACTCGTCGGACTCCAGGCGCTCGCGCACGCTCTCGCGCCAGGCCGCCATGCGCTGGCCGATCTCGGCCGCGTAGTCCGCGCGCGCCGCGGCCTGCGCGCCGGCGCCTTCGGCCATCGCGTCGTCGAGGTCCTCGATCGCCGCGCGGGCGTCCGACCACAGCGACAGGGTGGGGCGGTAGGTGCGGCCCATCTCCTCGGCCACGATGTCGACGTGGATCAGCGTCTTGCCGGCGCCGGGCACCGCGTAGCGCTTGGTCGCGATCTCGCCGAGCTTGCAGCCGATCACCAGCAGGCAGTCGGACTCCTCGATCAGCGTGTTCGCGATGCGGTCGTAGCGTCCGAACAGCCCGGCGTTCAGCGGGTGCACGCACGGGATCGCGCCCTTGCCGCTCATCGTGTGCGCGACCGGGATGTTGTAGCGCGCGGCGAACGCGGTCATCGCGTCGCACGCGTCCGAGATCTGCATGCCGCCGCCGCACAGCGCCAGCGGGCGCTTCGCGTGCGCGAGCAGCGCGGCGGCCGAGGCCAGCGACTCGCGGTCGGCGCGGCAGCGCAGCGCCGGAACCTGGCGCCCGCCGGCCAGCGGCGCGAAGTCGTCCTCGGCGAAGCCGAAGGTCCCGTGCGCGACGTCCTCGGGCACGTCCACGATCACCGGCCCCGGCCGGCCGCGGGTCGCGACGTCGTAGGCGCGCCGCATCAGCTCCGGGATGCGGTGCACCGCCTCCACGCGCAGCAGCTCCTTCACCGCCGGGCGCAGCATCTCCACCTGGCGGGTCTCCTGGGTCATGTTCTTGCCGGCGTGGTCGCGGTTCGCGTCGCCGACCAGCACCACCATCGGCGACCCGGCGTTCAGCGCCTCGACCAGGCCGGTGAGCAGGTTCGTGGCGCCGGGGCCCAGCGTCGCGTCGGCGAGGCCGACCCGGCCCGAGACCTTGGCGTACGCGTCGGCGGCGAACACCGCCGCGCGCTCGTCGTTGATCAGGTTGTGCTCCAGCCCCAGGCGGCGCGCGGCGTCGTAGAAGGGCAGCAGCTGGAAGCCCCCCATGCCGAACATGTTGCCGCCGCCGTGGGCCTGGATCATGCGCGCGAGCGCTTCGCCGCCGGTCATCTCGTTGCTGATGGTCATGCTTGCCCTGCCGTGTCCGCGCCGCCCGCGGCGGCGTTGTCCGTGCCGCCCCGGGCGGCCGTGTCCGTGCCGCCTCCGGCGGCCGTGTCCGCGCCGTTCCTGGCGGCTGCGTTCGCGTTGCGCCCGGCGGCCGTGCTCGTGGCGCCCCCGGCGGCCCTGTTGGAAGCCCGTGCGCCGCGGCCCGTGCGAGCGCCGCCCGCGGCGGCCGGTCGTACGCCGCGCACCGCGCGGCCTTCCCGGTCCCCGGCGCACGGCGCCGTGCTCATCGCGGCCGTCACGGCATTGTCCCGCAGGGCCGTGACGGTAAGCGAGCGCTCACCCCGCGACGAGCGCGGCGCCGGCCTGGGCGATCATCGCCGCGGTGACGCGCACGCGATCCTCGAGGTTCGGCGCGTACGCGATGGGCGCGCGCGGCGCACCGAGCCGTTTCACCGGCGCCTTCAGCTCGCCGTGGCAGCGCTCCGCGACCGTCGCCGCGATCTCGGCGCCGAAGCCGCCCGCCTGCACCGCCTCGTGCGCGATCAGCACCCGCCCCGTGCGCTGCACGCTCGCGAGCACCGCGCCTTTGTCCCAGGGCCACAGGCTGCGCAGGTCGATCACGTCGGCCTCGATGCCCTGCGCGGCCAGCGCGTCCGCGGCGGCCACGCACTCGTGCACCGTGGACGACCACGACACCAGCGTGAGGTCGCCGCCCTCGCGCGCCCGGCGCGCGGTGCCGATCAGCGCCGCCAGCGCGTCGCCGCCCGGCTCCGCGTCGGGCACCTCGCCCTCCAGGCCCCACAGGTTCTTGTGCTCCATGTACACCACCGGGTCGTCGCAGCGGATCGCGGCCTTCAGCAGCGCGTAGTTGTCCGCGGGGGTCGCCGGGCACACCACCACCAGTCCCGGCACGTGCGTGTACCACGCCTCCAGCGACTGCGAGTGCTGTGCCGCCGACGAGCGCCACATGCCGATGGGCTCGCGGGCCACCAGCGGCACCGTGGTCTGCCCGCCGAACATGTAGCGGGCCTTCGCGGCCTGGTTCACCAGCTCGTCGATGGCGCACAGCGCGAAGTCGGAGAAGCGCATCTCGACGACCGGCCGGCTGCCGGTCATCGCCGCGCCGACCGCGGCGCCCATGATGCACGCCTCCGAGATCGGGGCGTCGGACACGCGCGCGGGGCCGAACTCGTCGACCAGGCCCCTGTACTGGCCGAACACGCCGCCGCGCCCGAGGTCCTCGCCCACGCACCACACCGCCGGGTCGCGGCGCATCTCCTCGGCCAGCGCGCGCTTCGCGGCCTCCATGTAGCTCATGACGGCCATCAGTACGCGTCCACGCGCGGGTCGCCGGCGTCCTGCACGTCGGCGAAGGCGAGGTCCGCGTCCGGGAACGGCGTGTCGCGCGCCGCCGCCAGCACGTCGTGCATCTCGTCGCGTGCGGCGCCCTCGAGCGCGTCCATGTCGTGCGCGTCCACCCCGGTCAATGCGAGCACCTCGCGCAGCCGCGCGATGGGATCCTCGAGCTTGCGCGCCTCCAGCTCCTGGGCGCTGCGGTACGCGGCCGGGTCGGCCGCGGTGTGCCCGCTGAGGCGGTACGTCACGATGTGCAGGAACTCGGGCTGGCGCTCGCGGCGCACCCTGTCGAACACCTCGCGCGCGGTCTCGTCCAGCGCCAGCACGTCGTTGCCGTCGACCCGGGTCGCGGGCAGGCCCAGGCTCTCGGCGCGCGCCGCGGGGCCCGGGCCGCCGGTCATCGAGTCGGTGCGCGTCATCGCGGCGAAGCCGTTGTCCTCGCACGCGAACACGATCGGCAGGTCGAACACCCGCGCCCAGTTCAGGCCTTCCAGGAACGGCCCGCGGTTCACCGCGCCGTCGCCGAAGATGCAGCACACGATGCGGTCGTCTCCGTTCAGCTTCACGGCGTGCGCGGCGCCGGCGGCGATCACGATGTTCGCGCCCACCACGCCGTTCGCGCCCAGCATGCCGACGCCGAAGTCGGCGATGTGCATGGAGCCGCCCTTGCCGCCGCAGCACCCGCCCTCGCGGCCGATCAGCTCGCGCATCATCGCGGTCGGATCGGCGCCCTTGGCGAGGGTGTGGCCGTGGCCGCGGTGGGTGGACAGCAGCACGTCGTCGCGCCGCAGGCGCGTGACGACCCCGGCGGCAATCGCCTCCTGGCCGATGGAGGGGTGGATCGCGCCCAGCACCAGTCCCTCCTCGAGCGCCTCCATCGCGGTCAGCTCGAACGCACGGATGCGGTACATCAGTGCGAGGTGGGCGAGGGCGGCGTCGCGGTCGAGGTTCGAGGAGGCGGTGCTCACGGAACGGAGATCTCGGCGGGCGGGTGAGCCGCGAGTTGACCGCATGCGGGGCGCCGCGGTCAACGCATCGAGCACGGCCGAGCGCCGCGCCGCCGCCAAGGGCACCTCTCGCCGTGCCCGCGCCGCCCCTCCAGCGCCTACCTCGCCCTGTCGGCGCGTGCCCGCCGCTCCGCGAGCCAGCGCATCACGTGGCCGCGCGGAGCCTCCGTGCCCCGGACGAGGTAGCGCAGCGTGTCCTCGTTGACCAGGTTGGCCTCCAGCAGTGGGAGCGCGTTGTGCCGCGTGCAGAACAGGATCTCGTCGCCGGGCTCGAGGGCATGGGACAGCGGCGGGAGCACCGTGGTGCCATCGCCCGCGCGCAGCACCAGCGCCACGCACGCCAGGCGCTCGTCGCGGGCCCGCGGGTCGCGCAGCACGTCGGCGAGCGTGACCGCGACCCCTTCCGTGCGCAGCCGCAGCACGGCCCTCGCGCCGCGTTCGTCGATCGGTGCGGTCCAAAGCCGCGGGTGTGTTCCACCGACCCGGGTGCGCAGCTCGTCGACCAGCGCGTCCAGCAACTCGCTGCGCCCGGACAGCCCCGCGTCCAGCATCGACGCGAACAGCTCGCGCAGC
>CBDUCN010000026.1:0-25938 GCA_965365655.1 uncultured Gammaproteobacteria bacterium
CATACTCCATCCTCGCCCGCTCGGGGCACCTCAGCGACTCTGTCGGCGGGTCGGCTCGGTACTTGAGGGAACCGCCGCGCGCGCAACGACCCGGCAGGTCGCCGGCGTTGCCGATGACGACGGACGGGCACCCTGGACACCCTGCCGGTGCCCTTGGCACCATTGCCCGACCGCGGCCGCGAGGGCCGTCCTCTGATCGACTGGCCGGGAGAGATGCCGATGATGCGCTGCGCGTACAGAGCGCTGTGGTTCGCCGCGAGCGCACTGCTGATCGGCTGTGGCACGCCGCCGGAGCGGGTGCTGTCCACGCAGCCGGCGGTGTTCGCGGCGCTGCCGAACGGGCACGACCCGCTGAACCCGGCGGCGTATTCGGCGTTCCTCGGCGAGATTTCCACCGGTGCCGAGAACGGTACGCGCGTCCTGGAGCGCAGGAAGGGGCGCGCGCTGAACTACCTCTCGCTGTCCGGCGGCGGGCAGAACGGCGCCTTCGGCGCCGGCTTTCTGATCGGCTGGCGCGAGAGCGGCCGGCGCCCGGTGTTCGACGCGGTCGGCGGCGTGAGCACCGGCGCGCTGCTCGCGACCCATGCGTTTCTCGGCACGCCGGCCGACGACGCGCTGCTCGAGGAGATGTACACGCAGATCGACGCGGACGACGTCTACACCGACAACCCGATCCTGAGTCTCCTGTCCGGGGCGGACTCCCTGAAGGACACCGCTCCGCTGCAGAGGCTGATCGCGCGCTACATCACCGCGGAGACGCTGCAGCGCGTCGCGGCGGCGTCCGAGGAGGACCGCCTGCTGGTCGTGGGCACCACCAACGTCGACTACGGCCAGACCTGGGTCTGGAACATGTCCGCGATCGCGAAGGCGGGCGACCTGGAGCGCTACCGCAAGGTGCTGCTCGCCTCGGCGTCGTTCCCCATCGTGTTTCCGCCGGTGGAGATCGACGGCCACCTGTTCGTCGACGGCGCCGCGAGGTCGAACGTGGTGATCGCGGGATTGGGGGGGCAGAGCAGGCCTTCCCCGCCGCTGTACGGCCCGGGCAACGTCTACCTGATTGCGAACGGTCGGGACCGGCACCCGCCGGAGGCGCTGCGCC
This sequence comes from uncultured Gammaproteobacteria bacterium, assembly GCA_965365655.1. GTDB lineage: Bacteria > Pseudomonadota > Gammaproteobacteria > HK1 > HK1 > JBFHNV01. Next base: position 1,100 of record CBDUCN010000026.1, read on the forward strand.
GCGCGCTGGGCGACGTCGCCGCGACCACGGTGGCCGTGATGATGGACCAGTCGATGCAGACGGCGCTGACCCGCTCGTACTTCGGCGCGCGCGTGCTGGGCTACGACTTCAACCTGGTCTCGATTCCGGACGACGTCAACATCGGAAAGGATCCGCTGGCCTTCGACCCGGTGCAGATGCGCGCGGCCTTCGATGCCGGGCTCGCCCTGGGCCGGCAGCCCGATCCGTGGTCGCACGTCCCGCCGAGCAGCGGCGACGTCCCGGCCTGGGCCCTGGAGTCCATCGACCCGGCCCGGTGACGCGAGGGGGCAACCCGCGTCACCCGGTGCGGTGCGGGCGGGCGGCGCCTGCGCGATCAGGCGTGTGCGCAGCGGCTACCATTCCGCGCGGGTGTCTCTCGAGGGTCGAGGCCGCGAGTCCATGTCCCTGCGCGACGAGGTGGAGAAGCGCCTTCCGAACTGGGCGAGCTGGTATCCCAGCGTGTTCGATGCGGCGCGCGATCTGGGGCTGATCCGGGCGCGCGTCTGCGCGCCCTCGTCGTTGCTGCTGTCCAACCGCCATGCGGCGGTGCAGGCCCAGGCGGAGGCGGCCCACCGCGACAAGTGGGGCGGGCCCGAGGACCTGGAGACCCTGGGCGACGGGAACCGCAAGCGCCGCAAGCGTCGCCGCGGGCGCTGACGCGGGGACGCCGGCGGGTTGCCGCACTGCCTGCGGCGCCGGGGTATGTCGCCGCGCGGCGTGTCCGCGCCGCCCCCGCAGCCGATCATCCTCGACCTGGCCGTGCCGCACGCCGTCAGAGCGAGCCCTCGACCGTGGTGAGCCCCAGCACCTTCCAGCTCTGCATGCCACCCCGGTAGTACAGGATCCGGTCCGCCGGGTAGCCCTCCCGGATCATCGCGCGGATCGCCATCGGCGACTGGCCGCACCACAGCCCGTTGCAGTAGAGCATCACCCGCTTCGCGCCGGCGCAGTCCCACTGCTCCGACGCCCTGATGCAGCCGAGCTCGTCGAGCCGCTCGGCGACCAGGGTGTACGGGATGTTCACCGACCCGGGAATGGTCTCCTTCACGTGCCAGTCCTCTGTGCGGGCGTCGATCAGCACGCCCTCGTCGTTGGCAAGGAAATCGAGCAGCTCGAGCTCGCCGACCGTCGTCACGCCGTCCGCGACCTGCATCGGCTGGATGCAGAAGGGCGGACACGGCCGTGCGATCTTCGCGTAGGAGCCGGTGATGACGGCCTCGTTGTCCTGCACCCGCTCGATGGTCACGGGACCGTCGGCGGTTTCGACGACCACCTGCATCATCTTCGAGCTGCCGATGCCCACGGGCCGCTGCTCCGCCGTTGCCGGTGCGTGCAGGGTCACGGCGAGGCACCCGATCAGCAGTGACCGGACCGTCATGTGCATCTGTGTCTCCTTCGGTGTGAGTCGCGATCGTCGATTCAAGGACCGGCGCGAAGTGTCGTCAACGGGCGCGAGGCGCCGAAATTGATCCAGGACGGGTTCGCGGCGGGCAGCGCGGCGCCGGTTCAGTGTCGCGTGCGTGGCCCCGGGGCCCTAGCCGGAGGAACGGTGGGAGATGCCGCCGATTCCGTCGACCGTGCGGGTGCGGACGGCGTCGCGAGGCCCTCGTCCGCGTGCCGGATCCCCTGCCGTGCGCCCGGGAACCGCCCGGTCCGGAAGAAGCCCGGGCCGATGACCCGGGCGCCCGCTCAAGATCCCGATCCGGATCGCCGCTAACCGGGAAGCCACACGCCTCCGGTGCGCTCATGAACGCCCAGCCCGTCGCCGACCTCTCCACGCGCAGCCGCGACCTCGTCGAGAGCCTCGCGCGCGAGCTGTCGGAGGACGAGCTCGAGCTGCCGTCGTTCCCCGACGCCGCGGAGAAGGTGCGCCGCACCCTGGAGGACCCACGCTGCTCGGGGCCGCGGCTCGTGCGCGCGATCGGCGCCGACCCGGCCCTCGCCGGGCAGATCGTCCGGCTCGCGAACTCCGCGGCGTACCGGTCGGGCCCGGTGCGGATCACCACGCTGGTCTGCGCGATCGCACGCCTCGGCCACGACACCATCCGCAGCACCGCCGTGTCGCTGGCGATGCGCCAGCTTGCCGGCGCCGCCGCCCGGCCGGCGCTACGCGCGCCGCTGGGGCGCCTGTGGAAGCACAGCGTGCAGGTGGCAGCGCTGTCACACACGATCGCGAAGCGCACCCCGCACCTGCGCCCCGACGAGGCCATGCTGGCGGGGCTGGTGCACGACATCGGCAAGCTGTACATCCTGAGGCGCGCCGCGGACCACGGCGCGCAGTGCGCCGGCGACGGGGCCCTCGACGAGCTCGTCGATGCATGGCACGTCGGAATCGGCCGTGCGATCGTCGACGCGTGGGGCTTTCCCGACGCGGTCGGCGTCGCCGTCGACGAGCACGAGGAGGTCGAGCGCGATCCCGGGCCCGACGCGGACATTGCAGACGTCGTGCTGGTCGCGAACCTGCTCGCCCGGCATGCGGCCGGAGAGATCGCGTCGCTGGACTGGCAGCGGGTCCCCGCGTTCGGGAAGCTCGGACTCAGGCCCGGCAACACCGGCGAGGTGCTGCAGGGATCTGCGGCGGAGATCCGATCCATCGTCGACGCGCTCGAAGGCTGATCGGACGTCCTTCACGCGCAGCCGCCGCGTGATGCGGACGGTGCACGACGCCGCGGCCTCGCCGCGGTTCGCGGCGCCCGATCCGGGGCCTCGAGGGCCGGGTCCCCGGTCCTTGATCCCGGGCGGCGGGCGTCGCCCGCCGCAGGCCGGCGTCACGCAGCGCGTCCTCGGGAGGCGTCCGGGCCGTCGCGCCCCGCTATACTGACGAAGGCGTCGCCCGAACCGGCGGTGCGCGACACGATGTCCAGCGATCCCCTTCCGGGCCCCAGCGACGAGGATACCGAGGCACGCCTCGCACGGCGCATCGCGCGCCGCCACCTGCGCCAGCGCCTCGGCATCGAGGCGGAGCGCCACGCGCGCGTGTTCGGCCAGGGCGCGAACTTCTTTCACATCGAGAACTGGTACTCGGTGCACGGCCTGATCCGCGTCGTGCTGCGCCTCGCCGGCGTGCACGCCCGCGGCCGGCGCAATGCCGTGGACGTGCGCGTGCGCGAGAACCGGATCGTGCTGCCGCGCCTGCCGGCGGTGTTCGACGGCTTCACGCTGCTGCACCTGACGGATCTGCACCTCGACATGCGCGACGACATGCCGGCCGCGATCGCGCGCCGCGTGGAAGGCCTGCAGCACGACGCGGTGGTGCTCACCGGCGACTTCCGCGCGAGCACCGTCGGCCCGTGGCGCCCCGCGGTCGACGGGCTGCGCGCGCTGCGCGGCGCGCTGGGCGAGCGCGTGTACGCGGTGCTCGGCAACCATGACAGCATCCGCATGGTGCCGGCGATGGAGGACCTCGGCATCGAGGTGCTGCTCAACGAGGCGGTGGCGATCGAGCGCGGCGATGCGCGGCTGTGGCTCGCAGGCATCGACGACCCGCACTACTATCGCTCACACAACCTCGAGCGTGCCGGGGAGTCCATTCCCGACGATGACGTCGCGGTGCTGCTCGCCCATTCGCCGGAGGTGTATCGGGAGGCCGCGCACGCGGGCTTCGACGTGATGCTGTGCGGACACACGCACGCCGGCCAGATCTGCCTCCCCGGCGGCGTGCCGCTGATGACCAATGCGCGCTGCCCGCGCCGCTACTGCGCGGGCGCGTGGCGCCACGCGGACCTGGTCGGCTACACGTCGGCCGGCGCCGGCGTCTCGATCGTGGACGTGCGGCTGAACTGTCCCGCGGAGGCGACCCTGCACCGGCTGTCGCGCGCGTGAGCGTACGCTCCCCGTCAGCGCGGGCGGCGTCGTACGCCGAGACGGTAGGCGAGCCGCGACGCGAGCGGGTGCAGCGCGAGGAACAGCAGGCACGCCGCGACGATCTCGGAGGGCCCTGCTTCGACACGGTCGCGGAGCACGAGCAGCGGCAGCAGCGACTCGGGAAGCTGATCGAGCACCGGCGCGCTGTGCCCCGGCGCGAGGCGCAGGCGGCGCTTCACGAAGCTGGACGAGAGGTCCCCGGCCATCGACGCCGCGCCGAGCATCGCGCCGGTCGCCGGAGGCCACCCGAGCGCCCAGGCCGCCGCGGCGGATGCGGCGATCGACGCCAGCACCCCGCGCCAGGTCTTGTCACGGCCGAGCAGCGGCGTTGCGTCCGGCAGCGTCGCACCGAGGTCCACCGGCAGCGCGAGGCGCTCGCGCAGCGCGCGGTGCGCGAGGATCGGCGCCGCGTTCGCGACGACCAGCACGATGAGCAGGCGCACGACCAGGGCGGCGTCCATGCGTGTATCGAACGCCTGGATCGCGTCGCGGATCAAGCACGACGATGTCCTCGCGCCGCGCCGCGCGGGGCGCAGGACCGGCCATGGCCCCTGCGCTGAGCCTGCCGAACGCGCTCAGCGCGCTGCGTCTGGTGCTGGCGCCGGTGCTGATCCTGCTCGCGCTGCACGGTCATCCGACGGCGGTCGCGGCCGTGCTGGCCGCGTCGTTCGCGACCGACGCCCTGGACGGCTACCTCGCGCGCCGCCTCGGCCAGACCTCGGCACTCGGCGCGAAGCTCGACTCGCTGGGCGACTTCGCGATCTACGCGTCGGTCCCGCTGTGCGCGTGGTGGGCGCTGCCCGAGGTCTTCGTGCGGAACCTGCCGTTCTTCGCGGTCGGGCTCGCGAGCGTCGTGTTGCCGCCGCTCGCCGGATGGCTTCGCTTTCGCCGGACCACGAGCTACCACACCTGGCTGGTGAAGTTCGCGGCGGTGGTGATGGGCGCGAGCGTCGTGGTGCTGTTCGCGGGCGGTCCGGAGTGGCCGTTTCGGGCCGCGGTGCCGGTCGTGCTGCTCGCCAGCCTCGAGGAGATCGCGATCACGATGACGCTGCGCGCGCCGCGCACGAACGTGCGATCGCTGTGGCACGTGCTGAGGACGCGATGAGCGGGATGCGCCGCTTCCCGGCGCGGTGCGGCGCGGCCGCGCGCTACTCGCAGCGGAACTCGATGATGCCCTGCGGGTTGCTCTCCGGGTTGCCCCCCATGCACAGCTTCCCGCGCCCGCGCAGCGCGAAGTCCTCGCGGCGCAGCGGTGTCGGCGTGCCGTCCTCGGCGACGACCAGCGTCCCGTTGGCGCTGTTGTCGGCGATGTAGAAGCGCCCGCGGCGGTACTCGATCTGCGCGTGGTGGCGAGACGTCAGGTCACTGGGCACCACGAGGTCGTTGCCTTCCACCCGGCCGATGGAGACCTCGGGGTTGTCGGCGTCGCAGCGCAGGGTCTTGCCGCCGTAGCAGAGCTCCAGCAGCGTCTGGGTGACGCGCTGCGAGGGAAGGGCGACGTCGGCCATCTGCGTCAGCCCGCTGATCTCCCAGATCAGCTCGTGCACCTCGAGCGGGGCGCCGCTGGCGTCCGAGGTCACGCGGTCCTGGAACCGGGCGCCGCCGCGCAGCATCGCGGGCAGCGCCTCCAGCGTCTGCGCGGTGGTGAGCACCTGGTCGGCCTTGGCGAGCTTGATCACCTGCTGCGCGGTGATCGGCGCCTCGCCGAGGTAGTCGTCCACCTCTTCGAGCGCGGCGCCGTAATGCATCCCCACCTTGATCCGCAGCTCGCCGGTGACGAAGCGGCCTTCCTCGCTCGCGCGGCGCACCGCACCCTGCATGTCGGTTCCGGCGCGCACGCCCGCCGACGGATCGTGGAATACCGCCATGACCTCGTCGCCGATGGTCTTCACGAGCCGGCCGCCGTGGCTCTCGATCACGTCGGTGAGCACCTCGATGCAGGCTGCGCAGGCGTCGCGCGCCGCCGTGTCGCCGTGCTCCTCGAACAGCCGGGTGCTGCCGCTGATGTCGGCGTAGAGCACCAGCAGGGGCTGCGCGTCGCTGAGGGTCTCGTCACCCGATTCCATCGCGGCAGTGTAGTCGAGTGCGGGCGCGGAATTCTCGGCCCGGCGAGGCATGTGGAAGCAACCGGGTCGACGCGGAATCCGACGCCGGCGGCCGCCTGGGTCCGCCGACCAGGCCGGGCCCGGCCGTCGCGCCGGGGTGGTCCGGACCCGGTAGGCACCGCTGCGGCCTACGCCGGAGCCTGTGTGGGCCGCCGCGCGCCGCCGCCGCGCAGAACCGGACAATCGCGTGCCGGCGTGCGCCAGGCCCGCGTTCCGCGGGCGCCGCCCGGCGCGGGTCGGCGCTGTAGCATCGCGTCCCCGACCCCCAAGCGCCGACGCCCGCCGCGATGTCGTCCACGCCCCCCTCCGAGCCGGCCATCGAGGTAGCCGGCCTGCACAAGCGATACGGCGACGTGCTCGCCGTCGACGGGCTGGATTTCGCGGTACCGCCCGGCACCACCTGTGCGCTGCTCGGCGGCAACGGCGCCGGAAAGACCACCACCATCGCGATGTTGCTGGGCCTGCTGCTGCCGGAGGCGGGCCGCATCCGCGTGCTCGGCGTGGACATGCTGCGCGCGCGTCACGCGGTGCTCGGGCGCATGAACTTCTCGTCGCCCTACGTCGACCTGCCGCAGCGCCTCACGGTGAGCGAGAACCTGCGCGTCTACGCCCACCTCTACGGGGTGCGCGGCGTCGGCGCGCGCATCGCGGAGCTGGCGCGGGACCTGGACCTCGAGCCGCTGCTCGGCCGCCAGCACCGCACCCTGTCGGCGGGGCAGAAGACCCGCGTCGCGCTCGCGAAGGCGCTGCTCAACCGGCCCGAGGTGCTGCTGCTCGACGAGCCGACGGCGTCCCTGGATCCGGACACCGCGGATCGCATGCGCGGCTACCTGGAGGGCTACCAGCGCGACAGCGGCGCGACCGTGCTGCTCGCGTCCCACAACATGCGCGAGGTGGAGCGCATGTGCCATCACGTGCTGATGCTGCGCAGCGGCGCGCTGGTGGACCAGGGCACGCCGCAGGCGTTGCTCGAGCGCTACGGGCGCGCCGACCTGGAGCAGGTGTTCCTGGACATCGCGCGCGCGCCGGCGGGCGAGCGGCCGCCGCCGCGCGGCGAGGACGAGCAGCCGCGCGCCGCGGTGGGCGGCGGGCAGCCGTGAGCGGGCAGGGCGCCCTGCGCCGCGTCGGCGCGATGGTGCTTCGCTACCTGTACCTGCTGCGCGGCTCGTGGCCGCGGGTCATCGAGCTGGCGTACTGGCCCACCGTGCAGATGATCCTGTGGGGGCTGATCTCGACCTTCCTCGCGACCCAGTCGAGCTGGGTCGCGCAGGCCGCCGGCGTGCTGATCGCGGGCGTGCTGCTGTGGGACGTGCTGTTCCGCGGCCAGCTCGGCGTTTCGGTGGTGTTCTTCGAGGAGATCTACGCGCGCAACCTCACGCAGCTCTTCGCGAGCCCGCTGAGGCCCGGCGAGATGATCGCGGCGATGCTGGTGATGAGCCTGATGCGCACGCTGATCGGCACGCTGCCCGCGGCACTGCTCGCGATCGTGCTCTACCGGTACTCCATCTTCGACATGGGGCTCGCGCTGGTGGTCTTCTTCGTCAATCTGCTGCTGTTCGGGCAGGCCATCGGGCTCATGATCTGCGCGCTGGTGCTGCGCTTCGGCATCGGCGTGGAGAACCTCGCGTGGTCCGCGATCTTCGCGCTGGCGCCGCTGTCGGGGATCTACTATCCGATCGACACGCTTCCCGCGGCGGTGCGTCCTCTCGCCGATGCGCTGCCGTCCAGCCACGTGTTCGAGGGCATGCGCGCGGTGCTGGTGGACGGGCAGTTCCGCGGTGACCTGCTGGTCAACGCGCTGGCGCTGGACGCGCTGTGGTTCGCGCTCGGGATCGCGGCCTTCCTGGGCAGCTTCCACCTCGCGCGCAGGCGCGGGTACCTGCTCGGCATCGGGGAGTGACGCCCGCCTCCCGCCGCACCGGCGTCATGGCCCGCGGGAGACCTGACCGGCCCGGGCGGCGTATCCTCCCCGCCCGCCGATCGGCGCGGGCCAGGGTCGCCAAGGCCGCCGCGGGCGCGGCCGAAGGCGTCGCCGCGCGCCCGGGATGTCGACTCCATCATGGAAATGTCGGCCACGCCCGGTAACCTCGCCGAACGGCGTTCGTAGGCTCATCGGGCAGGAAGAAGGCGGGTCTGGCCGTGACCCCCGCCGAGGAGACAGCGTGGAGATTCCCGGCTACACCCTGGAGCGGCGCATCGGCACCGGCGGTCAGGCCATCGTGTACGAGGCCGTCCAGCGCTCGCTCGAGCGGCGCGTCGCGCTCAAGGTCCTGAATCCCGTGCTCTCGGGCAACCCGGAGTTCACCGAGCGTTTCCTGAACGAGGGCCGCATCCTGGCGAGTCTCGGCCACTCCCACGTGATCACGATCCACGACATCGGCGTCGTGGGCGATCTCCACTATCTTTCCATGGAGCTGGTGGAGGGCGGGGACCTGCGGGCCCGCATTCGCGAGGGCCTCACCCCCGACACGGCGCTGGACTACGTCGCGATCATCGCCGACTGCCTCGGCCGGGCGCACGAGAGGCAGGTGGTGCACCGGGACATCAAGCCGGCCAACGTGCTGTTCCGTACCGACGGTACGCTGCTGCTCACGGACTTCGGCATCGCGAAGATGCTCGGCGCCAGCACCGATCTGACCCTGACCGGCACCACGCTCGGCAGCCCCAGCTACCTCAGCCCGGAGCAGGCCCGAAACCTGCCGCTGGACGGTCGAGCCGACATCTATTCCCTCGGTGCGATGGCCTTCGAGATGCTTGCGGGGCGCAAGCCGTTCTCCGCGGACTCGGAGTTCGCGACCATCCACCACCACCTCACGTCGCCGGTGCCCGCGCTGCCTGCCGGGCTCGAGGCGTACCAGCCGTTGATCGAGCGGATGATGGCGAAGTCCCCGGACGATCGTTTCGCGAGCATCGACGAGCTGATCGAGGCGCTGCGCGTGCTGCGTCCGGCGATCCCCGTGCCGCCGCGCGCCGGGGAACGTCTGGAGACGGCTGCGGCGGACGCCGCGGCGAGCCCCACGGCGCCGACCCTGCCGATGCACGCATTCGGCGAGCCCCGCCCGGAACCGCCGCCGCGCGACGACGACGAGATCACGCTGGTCAACATTCGCACGCCGCCGCCCGCCCCGGCGGCGCGCCGCGTCCCGGTCGGACTGCTCGCGGTCGCGGCCGTCGCGGTCGCGGCCGCTCTCGCGCTGGGCCTCGACGGCGATGCGGGCGGCGCGCCGGATGACCTGGCCGGCGCCGCCCCCGCGGCGCCCGGGCCGGAGGCGTCCGCGGCTGCGCAGCCGCACGAGGCGCAGGCGCTCCGGGTGCCCGAGCCGGCCGCGGAGCCCCCGGTGAGTCACGGCGACGCGTCGCCGCCCGCGGCGCCGGCGACGGCCGTCGCCGGCGCGCCGCCGCCGGTGCGCGCGGCCGGCCAGCCGCCGGCGCCCGCGGTCAACCAGCCCCCGGCGCACGCGGCCGCGCCCGTGCAGCGGCCGCCGCCGGCCTCGACCGCACGGCCGGAGGCGGCAACAGCGGCTGCGCCCGGGCCGGCACCGTCGCCGGTCGCCGGATCCGACGAGGCGCGTGTGCAGGCGCTGCTCGCGTCGGCACGCCGCGCACTGGACGACCTTCGCCTGACGCGCCCCGAGACCGACAGCGCGATGTTCTTCTACGACCAGGTTCTCGTGATCGAGCCCGACAACGCGGAGGCGCGGCGGGGGCACAGACTGGTCGCCGATCGCTACGCGGAGCTCGCGCGCGGGGCGCTCGCGCGCGGCGACACGTCGCGGGCCAGGGCGCTGGTCTCGCGCGGCCTGTCGGTGGACGCGGGCAATTCGGAGCTGCTGGCCCTGCGCGGGGAGCTGGACACGGACCGCGGCGCCGAGCGCCAGGCCAGTGCGGCTCCCGCGAACGGCGAGATCCGCGGCGAGACCCCGAAGCAGCTCTATCGCCGCATCCAGGGCTGGTTCAACTGAGAGCCGCCATCCCGCTCAAGGCGCCCGACCCGGCGCCGATAGCGGATGCAGGGCGGGTGCGGATCTCCGCAGCGCGCCCATGTCCCGTGGGGGCGGGGGTAATGGCGATGGCCGAAGACGTGACGGATCCGGGAGCGGACACCAACTACAGCCTGCTGCCAGTGCTCAGGCACTACGAGGAGCGCAGGTGCTACCCGCGCATCGAGCTGCGCTTGCCGGTGATCGTGACCACCGCCGAACACGAGGTGCTGCACGCACGGCTGCGCAACCTCTGCGCTGAAGGGGTGCAGATCCGCTGCGGGCCGAAGACGGCCGCGAAGCTGCACCCGCGCGGGACCCGCATCGCTCCGGGCGCCGGTCCGCAGGTGATGCTGCGCATGGACCTGCCGCTCGCCGGCGGGACGCGCACCTTCGCCGGCGCCGCGCGCGTGAGCTACATCGCGGCCAAGAACCGGCAGGAGATCGCGTTCGGGCTCGAGTACACCCGGATCGGGCTGGACGCCAAGCAGGTGCTGGCGGCGTTCATCGTCGAGTGCATGCGCCCCAGCCTCTGACGCAGCGCGCGCGCCGGCGGATGGTGTATTTTCACCGCCGGACCACGCAGCGGAGACCGACCGTCATGAGCCGAGCCAGGGCACGCCACATCCTCGTCGACACCAGCGAGGCCTGTCAGAAGCTGAAGGACGAGATCCAGGGGGGCGCGGACTTCGCGGACCTCGCCCGCGCTCACTCGAACTGCCCGTCGGGCTCGCGCGGAGGGGACCTCGGCGAGTTCGGCCGCGGCGCGATGGTCAAGGAGTTCGACGAGGTGGTCTTCAGCGCGCCGGTGGGGGAGGTGCAGGGGCCGGTGAAGACCGGCTTCGGCTATCACCTTCTGGAAGTCACCCACCGCGATGACTGAAGGCCGGTGATCCCGTCACCGCGCCGGCCGCGGGCGACGGATCCGCGTGCCGCGACGGCGCGCCTTCCCCTCGCAGGGGCTCCGCAACGTCCCGCGCGCGCGCCGGCGCGTGCGGACGCGAAGCGGTGCGCGGCCTCGCGGCGGTGAGCGCGTTCGAGGTCGCGCGGCTGTCGTCCGCGCTGGGCGCGGAGATCACGGGGCTGGATCTTCGCGGCGGCGTGGACGCCGGCATCGCGGCGCGCCTGGACTCGCTGCTGGCGCATCACCTGGTGCTGGTGATCCGCGATCAGGCCCTGACGCCGCGCGGGATGCTGGACGCGCTGTCCGCGCTGGGGCCGCCGCTGCGTCAGCACTACTCGCAGTACCTCGCGCCGGACTGCCCCGACGTCGGCATCCTCGACAGCGCGAAGGCGGAGCGGGGCCCGGACGGGCGGCGCGTGCAGCTCGGTGCGTCGTGCTGGCACTCGGACCACATCAACCACGAGCGTCCGCCCAAGTGCACCGCGCTGCACGCGGTCAAGCTGCCGGCCACCGGCGGTGACACCAGCTTCGCGAACATGCGCGCCGCGTACCGCCGGCTGCCGCCGGGCAGGCGCGCCCGGCTGGAACGCATGCTGAGCGTGAACGGCCTGGATCGCGACCTGATCGAGGTGCGCGCCGCCGACCGCGCGCGTCATGCGCGCCCGTCCATGCACCCGGTGGTGCGCACGCATCCGGTCACCGGCGAGCCGGCGCTGTACCTGCACCCGGGAAAGCTGGATCACTTCGAAGGCATGAGCCGCGAGGACAGTCTCGCGTTCGTGAACGAGCTCCTCGACGAGGTGCTGTGCCCGGAGATCGTGTACCGCCATCGCTGGCGCACCGGCGACCTGCTGCTGTGCGACAACCGTGCCACCGTGCACCGGGCCCACGACGACTACGACCACGACGAGGGGCGGGTGATGTACCGCCTGCTCATCGAAGGCGACAGGCCCTACTTCCGGCCCGCGGCCCGGCTCACCTTCGACTGACGCTCACGCTTTCAGTTCATCGCGTCCCTGGGGCGCGGCGCCGCGCGCGGCGCCGCCGGCGTTGCCCGTGCGGGCGTGGCGGGTCGGGCGCCGCGCGCCGGCGCGCCGCCGGCTGCAATGCCGGGACACGGATTCTCGTCGCCGCTGCCCAGGTCGGCGAACGCGGCCAGCGCTGCCGGCGGGAACAGCAGGCCACCCAGCAGGCTGCCCACGCGGCGCGCGGCGGACGCGGTGTCGGCGGTGAAGGTCGGTGCGAGCAGGGTGCCGCCCACGTCCACCGCGACCGAGAGATTGAGCGTCGCGCTCTTCGGCTGCGGCGTGATCTCGAGGTCCAGCCGCTCGCGCCCGAGGTCGATGCTGCCGTCGCCGGTCACCGTGACGGATTCGGTGTCGAGCAGCAGCACCTCGCGGCGGGCGATGCCGTCGCGGATCGCGAAGTCGGCGGCCAGGCAGTTGAGCGACGTCCACTCGCCGCCATCGCGCCCGCCGACGTCGCCGAGCACCTTGGTCACGCCGCCCACCAGGCTCTCGATCATCGACAGGCGGCCGCGCCCTCCGCGCATGAGCACCTGCAGGCGCCCGTCGAGGCGGCCCGCGACGGCGGCGGGTGACGCCCCGGAGCCGGTCAGCGACGCGCGCACGTCCGCGCGCCCGTCGAGCAGCGGCTCGTGGCCGAAGCGCCGAAACAGGCGTGCGACGTCCACCTGCCGCGCATCCAGGGTCAGGCTCAGCTCCGGCGCGCGTTGCGCGGGCGCCGCGACGCGCAGGTTGCCGTGCAGACTGCCGCGCTCGAGGTGGGCGTCCAGCGGCTGCACCGCGAGGGCGCCGTCGGCGAGCACGACCCGCGCCAGCAGCTCGCTGACCGCGCCCAGCGGCGTGGCCACCGCCTCGCCGCTCACCTCCAGGTCCGCGTCCACGGCCCGCAGCAGGCCGAGGTCGAACGGCGTCTCGGCGAACACGCGCTGGCGTTCGCCGGGTGCGGCGCCGCCGGGAGCGGCCCCGGCGACCTGCAGCAGGTCCAGTCGCTCGGCGTGCAGCTGGCCGCCGATGTGCGGGCGGGGGCCGCTGCTCGACACCAGCAGCGCACCGTGCACCCGGTTGTCGCCCAGCGCGGCCGCGAGGTCCTGGAAGCGCAGCTCGGCGGCGCTCCCGGTGACGCGCGCGCGCAGCGACCACGGCAGGCCGGCGGGCAGGGCCAGCTGCAGCTGCGCCGCGACGGGAGCGAGGTCGGCGCCCGCGAGGCTCACCTGCAGGGACAGGCCCTCGGCGGACCACGGCCGCTCGATGTCCCCGGCCACCGTGATCTCGGCCCCGAGCAGCGTCGCCCGCGCGTCGATGGGCCACGGCGCCGCCGAGCGCAGCAGGTCCGCGATCAGTCCGGATCGTCCGGCCGCGGAGAGCGCGACGTCGTCGAGCGCGCCCCTGAACGTGAAGTCCAGGAGGTCACCGGGCGCGGTGCGCGAGAGGTCCAGCTGCTCCACCTGCAGCGTGGTGTCGGTGCCGTCGGGTGACCGGTAGCGGATCGTGCTGTCCGTGAGCCGGGCGCGGGCGAGGCTGGCCCGCGCGCCGGCGGACGCGCCGGCATCGGCGGACGCGTCGGCGCCGGCGGCAGCCGGGAACTCCCAGTTGCCGCCGCCGTCGCCGTCGGCCTGCAGCAGCACGTCCGCGCCGTGCACCTCCAGGCGCCGGATCGTGAGCTCGCCGCGCAGCAGGTCGGGCAGATCGGCCTCGGCCTCGGCCCGCTCGACCGCAATCAGCGCCGGGCCGTCGCCGCGCGCGTCGCCGCTCAGCGTGAAGCCTCTGAGCACGAGCACCGGGCGCAGCGACAGGCTCAGCTCGATGGGCGCGCCGAGGGTCGCGATGCGTCCGGTGCGCTGCTCCACCTCCGCGAGGATCTCCTGCCGGAAATCGTCCGGATCCAGGGTCCACAGGTACGCGACGGCGGCAAGCACGAGCGCTGCGAGGCCGCCGGCGGCGGCGAGGACGACACGTTTCATGGTTGTCCCGGGAGCGTCATCGAGTCCAAGCGTAGCCCGAATGGCCGCGCTCCGCCGCGGTTCGCCGGACCGGCCGTGCGCGCCGGAGGTGCTGCCTGGGAGAGGAGCCTCGGAACGTCGTGCCGGCCCGTGCGTGGGCCGGCCGTGCGGTGCGGGCGCCATGCGCGGGCGCGGCTGCGCGCGGCGCATCGCGCGTTCATCGACTCGCGCCGCGTCCGCAGTCCGGCGGCCGCGACGGGCGCGTGAGCAGGCTGTTGATTTTCGACGGCCTGCTAACCGGCACAGGGATGTGCCGGCATGAATGGATCACCAGGTGATTGATTCTCGGCGCGAGCGGGAGACCGCGTCTTCCGCGAAGCGAGTTGAAGTTCGACAGGATGTCGAATTTCAACAGCCTGTTGGAAGCCCGCCGATCAGTGCTCGCGCGGCGGAAGCTCGGCGCGCGACGGCGTGCGCCGGTGCAGCGCGGCCTTCGCGAGCAGGTGCGCGCTCACCGGCGCGGTGAGGAACAGGAACGCGGCGATCAGCACCTCGCGCACGCTGATGCCGCCGTCCTGGACGCTCAGCCACAGCGCGGACGCGGCCACGAGGCTGCCGACGCCCAGCGTCGTGGCCTTGGTCGGGCCGTGCAGGCGCGTGAAGAAATCCGGGAAGCGCGCGAGCCCGATCGAGCCCACGAGCACGAATGCAGCGCCGAACACCAGCAGCAGCGACACGATGGCTTCGATCACGGTCCAGACTCCACGTGGGCGGTCCTCATTCGATCACGTCGCCGCGCAGCAGGAACTTCGCGAGCGACACGGTCCCGATGAACCCGAGCAGCGCGATCAGCAGCGCCGCCTCGTAGTAGATGCCCCGGCCGAGGTCGATGCCGTAGACCACCAGCAGCGCGACGGTGTTGATGTACAGGGTGTCGAGGGCGAGGATTCGATCCTCGACGCCGGGTCCGCGCGCCAGCCGCCACAGCGACAGCGTCAGCGCCAGCGCGAGCAGTATCTTCGCGACGAGCAGCGCGGCGCTCAGCATCCGAAGATCTCCTTGATCGGGGCCTCGTAGCGCTCCTTCACCGTGCGCAGCAGCGCCTCCTCGTCGTCGCAGGCGAGGTAGTGGATGATCAGGTGCGTGCGCTCGGCATCGAGCTCCGCGGACACCGTGCCCGGGGTCAGCGACACGGTGCTCGCGAGCACCGTGATCGCGAAGTCGTCGTCGAGCGCCAGCGGCAGGCGCGCGAAGCCCGGGCTGATCGCCGACGTCGGCGCCAGTGCCAGGCGCGCGACGCTGAAGTTGGCGACCACGATGTCCCACAGCACCACGCCGAGGAAGCGCAGCAGCGCCAGCGGCCGCCCGACGGAGACGCGTTCCGGCCAGAATCGCCGCGTGAACAGCGGCACCGCGATCGCGAGCGCGGCCCCCAGCAGCAGGTGGCCAGGCGCCACGGAGCGCTGCAGCAGCAGCCACACCACCAGCAGCAGCGCGCTGGTGATCGGGTGCGGGATCCACCGCCGCCGCGCGCTCACTTCGAGCCCTCGCGCTGCGACGCGGGCGTGCTGACGCCCTCGTTCCCGAGCACCGCGTCCACGTACGTCGCGCGGTCCAGGAGCTGGTCGGCGGTCGCCTGGGTGTAGCGATCGACGGGCGCGGCGAGGACGACCAGCACCGCAGCGCACGCGAGCAGCGCCGCCGCCGGCACGAGCTCGACGCCACGCACCGGCTCGCCGGCGCCCGGTGTGCCCGCGGTGCGCCAGAACAGCGCGCTGCCGGCGCGGCTCAGGCTCACGAGGCTGAGCAGCCCGGAGCCGAGCACGACGGCCCACACCCAGATCATCAGCGGCGACGCGGCCGCCGCCTGCAGCAGCAGCGCCTTGGTCAGGAAGCCGCTGGCCGGCGGCAGGCCGGCGATGGCGATCGCGCCGGCGAAGAACAGGCTGCCGAGCAGCGCCGGCTGGGTCACGGCCTGCGGCAGGTCCAGCCGATCGCCGGTCGTTCCGCGCTGGCGCGCGACGATGTCCGCGAGCAGGAACAGCCCGCCGGTCACCAGCGTGCTGTGCACGAGGTAGAACAGAGACGCGGCGATCGCGTCGCGGGTGAACAGGCCGACCCCGGCGAGCAGCGTGCCGACCGAGATCACCACCAGGTAGGCCACCACGGTGCGCAGCGCCGACGCCGCGACGACGCCCAGCGTGCCGACGACGATGGTCGCGAGGGCGATCGGCAGCAGCCACGGCTCCGCGAGGGACACCCACGGCCCGGTCGCATCCCCGTAGATCAGGATGTGCACGCGCAGGATCGCGTACACGCCGACCTTGGTCAGGATCGCGAACAGGCAGGCCACCGACGCGGTGGACGCCCGGTACGCGCCGGGCAGCCAGAATCCGAGCGGCACGAAGGCGGCCTTGAGCCCGAACACCACCAGCAGCAGCAGGCCGCCGGCGTGCACGAGGCCCGGACTGCCGACCGACGCCTCGGCCATGCGCAGCGACAGGTCGGCCATGTTCAGGCTGCCGGCGGTCGCGTACACCAGGCCCAGCGCGATCAGGAACAGCGCCGAGCCCGTGAGGTTCAGCATCACGACGTGCACGGCCGCCCGCGTGCGCGCCGGATTGGCACCGTGCATCAGCAGGCAGTAGGACGCGATGAGCAGGATCTCGAAGAACACGAAGAGGTTGAACAGGTCGCCGGTCAGGAACGCGCCGTTGATGCCGAGCAGCTGGAACTGGAACAGCGCGTGGAAATGCGGACCGCGCGCGTCGTCGCCGGCGGCGGCGAACACCACGCTCGCGGAGGCCAGCACCGCGCACACGGCGAGCAGCAGCGCGCTGAGGCGATCGAGCACGAGCACGATGCCGAACGGCGCCGGCCAGTCTCCGAGGTAGTAGACCTGCGTCTGTCCCGTCGCGGCGGCACCTGTGAGGTGCACCGCGATCGGGATCAGTGCGAGCGTGGCGCCCACGCCGATCGCGCGGCGGAGCGCAGGGCGCGTGCGGTTCAGCACCAGCAGCAGCGCGCCGGTGAGAAGCGGCAGCACGATCGGCGCGATCAGCCAGTGGCTCATGGGCGTTCCTCACCCGTGCCGCGCGCCTCGGCGCCGCCGTCGTCGCCACCGGCCTCGGGGCCGGTGCCGTCGACGTGGTCCGAGCCGAGCTCGCCCCGGGCGCGCACCGCGAGCGCGATCGCGAACGCCGTCATTCCGAAGCCGATCACGATCGCCGTCAGTACCAGCGCCTGCGGCAGCGGATCGGGCGGGTTCGGGAACGCGGGCAGCGCGAGCGGCGCGCTGTCCGCGGTGAGGCGCCCGGACGCGAACAGGAACAGGTTCACCGCGTAGCCGAGCAGGGTGAGGCCCAGCACCACGGGGAAGGTGTGGGCCCGCAGCAGCAGGTAGACCCCGCAGGCGACGAGCACACCGATCACGGCCGCGAACGTGATCGCGGTCATCGCGCCGCCTCGCGGTGGCCGCGCAGCACCTCGGTCGCGTCCAGCGGCGCACTGAGGCGTCCGAGGCACGCGAGCACGAGCATCACGGTCCCGACCACCGTGATGAACACGCCGAGATCGAAGAGCAGCGCGGTGGCGAGCTCGATCTCGCCGACGACGGGCAGATCCAGGTACGTGAAGCTGCTGGTCAGGAACGGATAGCCGAACGCCCAGCTGCCGATCCCGGTCGCGGTCGCGACCATCACGCCGAGCCCGATCAGCAGCGGATAGTTCACCCCGATGCGGCGCTGCGCGAGCTCCGAGCCGTCGGACACGTACTGCAGCACGAGGGCGGTGCCGGCCACCAGCGCCGCGATGAAGCCGCCGCCCGGCAGGTTGTGGCCGCGCAGGAACAGGTACACGGCCACCAGCAGCGCGAACGGCAGCAGCGGCCGCACGACCGCGGCGAGGATCACGGGATGACGGTCTCGCGACCAGGTCCGCCCGTCCTCGTCACGGGCCGGGACGTGAACCCGTGCCGACGCGAGCATCGCGACGATGCCGATCGCGGCGATGCCGAGGACCGTGATCTCGCCGAGGGTGTCGAAGCCCCGGAAATCGACCAGGATCACGTTGACCACGTTGGTGCCGCCGCCGCCGGGCTTGGACTCGGCGAGGAAGAAGTCGGAGATGCTCTGCGGCCTGCGCACGAGCACCGCGTGCGTGAGCAGGGTCATTCCCGTGCCCGCGACGATCGCGGCCAGCGCGTCGCGCAGGCGCCGGCCGGCGCCCGACACGCGCGGCGAGCGCGCGGGCAGGAAGAACAGCGCGAGGAGGATCAGGATCACCGTCGTGAACTCGACCAGCAGCTGGGTCATCGCGAGGTCCGGCGCGGAGAAGTGCACGAAGAGCAGCGACACCATCAGCCCGGCGACGCCCACGGTCACGACCGCCATCACGCGGTGGCGGTGCAGCGCGACGGTGAGCACGGCGCCGGCCATCAGCATCAGGCTCACCGAGACGGTGACGAAATCCAGATCGTGCTCGGGCACTGCGCCGGCCGGGGGATGCGGCCAGAGCGCGGCCGTCACGGCCACGATCGCGCTCGCGACGAGGGCGAACAGGTAGCGCTGCAGCGAGCCGTTCTCGATCCGGGCGTTCAGCCAGGCCGCGACGCGGAACACGTGCGCGAGCAGCGCCTCGGTCGCATTGCGCCCGCTGACGGCGGGGAACACGCGGTCGTGCAGCGCGAGGATCCGGTGCCGCAGCATGTACACCACGATGCCCCCGGCGAACGCGGCCAGCGTCATCAGGAACGCGGGATTCACGCCGTGCCACAGCGCGAGGGTGAACACCGGGAGATCGTCCTGGAGCACCGCGCGTGCGGACACCTCGAGGAGCGGTCCGATGGTCCACGCCGGCGCCACGCCGACGGCGATGCACACCACCACCAGCACCTCCACCGGCACCTTCATCCAGCGCGGCGGCTCGTGCGGCGTGCGGTCCAGCCCGATGGGCTCGCCGTTGAAGAACACGTCGTGGATGAAGCGGCTGGAGTACGCGACGGAGCCGATCCCGGCGAGCACCGCGGCGACCGGAAGCACCTCGCCGAACGCGCCCAGCCACTCGATGTCCAGCGCCTCCTGGAAGAACATCTCCTTGCTGATGAAGCCGTTCAGCAGCGGCACGCCCGCCATCGCGGCCGCGGCCACCATCGCGAGCACCGCGGTGTGCGGCATGTACTTGTACAGGCCGTTCAGCTTGCGCATGTCGCGCGATCCGCACTCGTGGTCGATGATGCCGGCAGCCATGAACAGCGACGCCTTGAACACCGCGTGGTTCATGATGTGGAACACGCCGGCGACCGCTCCGAGCTGCGTGCCGAGGCCGAACAGCAGCGTGATCAGGCCGAGATGGCTGATCGTCGAGTAAGCGAGCAGGCCCTTGAGGTCGTGCTGCCACAGTGCGAGATAGGCCGCGACCAGCAGCGTGACGACGCCGACGCCGCCGACCAGCACGAACCACTCGTGAGTGCCGGAGAACACCGGAAACAGGCGCGCGATGAGGAAGATGCCCGCCTTCACCATCGTCGCCGAGTGCAGGTAGGCGCTCACCGGCGTGGGCGCGGCCATCGCGTGCGGCAGCCAGAAGTGGAACGGGAACTGCGCCGACTTGGTGAAGGCGCCGAGCAGGAACAGCACCAGGGTCGGCAGGTAGAGGTCGTGCGCCC
This sequence comes from uncultured Gammaproteobacteria bacterium, assembly GCA_965365655.1. Taxonomy (GTDB): domain Bacteria; phylum Pseudomonadota; class Gammaproteobacteria; order HK1; family HK1; genus JBFHNV01. Next base: position 20,604 of record CBDUCN010000026.1, read on the forward strand.
GGATCGCGGGCCCGGCGGCGATCACGTCGCTGAGCTCGAAGCTGCCCGCCATGTTGCCGAGCAGCAGCACGGCGGCGAACAGCGCGAGACCGCCGCCGCCGGTCAGGAACAGTGCGAGCCGGGCGCCCTGGCGCGCCTGCGGCTCGTGCCTCCAGTAGCCGATCAGCAGGAAGGACGCGAGGCTCGTGAGCTCCCAGAACACGAGCAGCAGCAGCAGGTTCTCGGTGAGCACGACGCCGAGCATCGCGCCCATGAAGGTCAGCAGGAAGCCGTAGAAGCGACCGGTCGCGTCCTGCGCCGAGAGGTAGTAGTGCGCGTAGAGGATGACCAGCAGGCCGATGCCCAGGATCAGGAGGCCGAACATCAGGCCGAGCCCGTCCAGGCGGAACGTGAGGTTGAGCCCGAGCTCCGGCAGCCACGCGCCGCCGGCGACCAGCGTCTCGCCGCGGAACACCGCGGGCGCCAGCGACAGCAGGCACGCGAACGACGTGGCCGTGACCGCCGCCGCGGGAAGCGCGGGCGGGACCCGCAGGCGGTGCATCAGCAGCGCGGGGAGCACGGCGCCGGCGAACGGGAGGAGAATCAGCAGCGGCAGCAGCACGCGGGAAGCCTGTCGTCGAGCGCACCGGGCGCGATGTGATCAGCCGCGTACCATAACCGATAGCCGCGCGGACGGCCCGCGGATGACGGAGGCGTCATCCGCGGGCCGCGAGCTGGGCGACCGGCCCGGCGCCGCGCGAAGCGGTCGGGGCCAGGCCGCCTGCGAAACGGTGAAGGACCGCGTCGTGCGCGTCTGACGCCGCGCTGCGCCGAAGACGCGGTCCCCGGCTCGCTCCGGTCATCAGGCCCTTGCGTGCTGGATGACTTCCGGCGCATCCCGGCATTGGACGCAGGACGGCGCGAAACGCGGAGCGCTTCACCGGCCTGCCAGGGCCCGGTGCGCGCGCGGAGCGGGCCGGAACCGGGGCCTCACCCGGCGCGCAGCAGCAGTGCCGGCGCGAGGCGCAGCTGCGCCATCAGCCAGCGCGCACCCAGCGCGAGGCTCACCATGCTGACCGTGACCGCCACCGTCGCGCCCAGGCCCCACGCGGCGCCGGTGTCCAGCTCCAGGCGCAGGTGCAGGAAGGCGCCGGCGATCGCGCCGCCCAGCGCGAGGGAGAACGTGCTCACCAGCGTTGCCAGCAGCGCGTACTCCAGCCACAGGCTCGCGTGGATCACCGACAGGCGTGCGCCCAGGGTGTGAAGCACCGTCGCGTCGTAGACCTGGTGCGCGCGGCTGCCGGCCATCACGCTGGCCAGCACCAGCAGGCTCGCGAGCAGCGTGACGCCGGCCACGACCGCGAGGCCGGCGCTCGCGCGCGCGAGCAGTGCGCGCGCCTCGTCCAGGATTCCCGTCGTGTGCACGGTGATCACGCCGGGCATCGCGTCCGCGATGCGCTCGCGGAGCAGGTGCGCCGGCTCGTCGTCCAGGTAGGCCGCGCCGACGTAGCGGGTGACGTAGGGATCCAGCACGCCGTCGGAGAAGATCGCCTCCAGCCAGAAGCGCGTGCGCACGCGCTGCTGGCCATAGATGGCCGCGAGCTCCGCCTCCACCCGCTCGCCGAAGATCTCGAAGCCCAGCACGTCGCCGACCTCGAGGCCGATCTGATCCGCCTCGCGGTCCTCCATCGCGACCAGCGCCCGCCCGCGGTGATCCTCGGGCCACCATGCGCCGCGCTCGACGCGCACGCCGTCGAAGTTGCCGGCGCGCACGCTGAGCTTGTGCTCGTCGCGCGACTCCAGCGCGCGCTCGAGGTCGGCGCTGTCCGCGAGCGGCTCGCCGTTCACCGTCGCGAGGCGGCCCAGCACCAGCGGCGCGAGATCCAGGCGCGACAGCGTCGGGGTCTGCTCGGCCAGGCGCCGGAACCCGTCCACCTGCGCGGCGGGGATGTCGTGGAACACCAGCGTCGGCGCACGCTCGGGCACCGTCTCGTCGATGGTGCGCAGCAGCGCCCCGACGACCAGTGCGCAGGCGACGAGCACCGTGAGCGCGGCGCCGAGCGAGATCAGCGACGCGCGAAGCGGCGAGCCCGGGCGATGCAGGTTGGCCATTGCGAGGCGCAGTGCGAAGCGCCCGTGCACCAGCGGGTGCCGGAGCGCGCGGCGCGACAGCGCGCGAAGCACCCGGACAACGCCTTCCAGCAGCGCGAGCAGCACGACGACCACCAGCACGAAGCCCGCCCCGAACCGCGGCTCGGGCACCGCGGCGAGCACCAGCGCCGCGGTGAGCGCGGCGCACGCGGCCGTCGCCAGCCACCAGCCGCGCGGCGTGCGCGTCGTGGTGCCGTCGATACCGCGGAACAACGCGGCCGGCGGCACCGACAGCGCACGCCCCAGCGCCGGCAGCGCGAAGGTCAGCGCCGTGAGGAGCCCGAACAGCGTCGCCAGCGCGAGCGGCGCCCCGAGGCTGGCTGCATCCGGCGCGAGCGGCAGGCGCTCGGCCGCGAGCGCGGCGCCGGCCAGCGCGAGCACGCCGCCGGCGGCGGCGCCGGCCAGGCTCGCGCCGGCGGCCATCAGCAGCACCTGCATCAGGTACATCGCGGCCAGCCGGCCGTCGCGCAGGCCCAGCGCGCGCAGGGTCGCGAGCGTCGCGAGCTTGCCCTGAAGGTAGCCATGCACGCTGTTGAACACGCCCAGACCGCCGACGAACAGCGCGCTGAATCCGACCAGCAGGAGCGCGGAGCCGATCTGGCCCAGCACCTCGGCCATGCGCTCGCTGCGCTCGGCGAAGCTGCGCACCTCGAAATCGATGCCGGGAAAGGTTCGCGCGAGCGCCGCCTGCCAGGCGTCCAGATCCTCGGCGGTGCGCACGCGGTAGCGGTATGCGAGGCGGCTGCCCGGCTGCACCAGGGCGCTGTCGTCCAGCGCGCCCGCGGCGATCATCAGCGGCGGCCCGCGCCAGTCCGCGCGCAGGCTGCGGTCGGGCTGGCGCTCGATGCGCGCGCGAAGCTCCATGTCCAGCGCGCCGATGCGCACGCGGTCGCCCGCGGCGAGACCGAGGCGGCGCTCGAGAGTGGGGTCGAAGGCCGCGCCCCAGGTGCCGTCGCGTTTCTCGAGGACCTGTTCGAGCGGCCGCGGCGGCGCGAGCCGCACCTCGCCGTAGAGCGGATACGCGTCGTCGGTGACCTGCAGCTCGACGAGCTGCACCTGTCCCGTGCCGGTGCGCAGCATCGTGCGCAGCTCCACCAGCAGCGAGACCTCGCCGCGCCCGCGCATCCAGCGCACGACCTCGTCGGGCAGCGGAGCGCGCGAGCGCACGACGAGGTCGCCGCCGAGCAGCGCGCGGGCGTCGGCCAGCAGCGCGCCGCTGACCTGGCGGTGCAGCCCGGCGCTGGCGGCGATCAGCGCGACGCCGAGCGCGAGGCACGCGCACAGCACCCACAGGCTGCGCCCGCTGCCGCGCAGGTCGCGCACGCCGACCCGCAGCAGGCGCGCGGACAGGGCGCTCATGCGCTCTTCCGGGCCGCCCCGGCGGTCGCGGCGGGCGGACCCGGCGCCGCGGCGGGCTGGGCGAGGCGTCCGTCGTGAAGCCTCAGCACGCGATCGCAGCGCGCCGCGAAGTCGAGATCGTGCGTGACCAGCACCAGCGTGGTGCCGGTGCGCGCGGTGAGGTCGAACAGCAGATCCGCGACCCGCTCGCCGGTGTGCTCGTCCAGGTTTCCGGTGGGCTCGTCGGCCAGCAGCAGCGCCGGCCCGTGCACCAGCGCGCGGGCGATGGCGACGCGCTGCTGCTCGCCGCCGGAGAGCTGGCCCGGGAAATGCTCCGCGCGCTCCGCGAGGCCCACCTCGGCCAGCATCGCCCGCGCCCGCCCGGGCGCGTCGTGCACGCCGGCGATGTCCAGCGGCAGCGCGACGTTGTCCAGCGCGCTCAGGCTGGGCACCAGGTGGAAGGACTGGAACACGATGCCGAGCCGGTCGCGGCGCAGATCCGCGAGGGCGTCGCGGCCGAGGCTCTCCAGCGCGCGCCCGTCGAGCACCACCGAGCCGTGGGTCGGGCGCTCCAGCCCGGCCAGCAGCAGCAGCAGGGTGGTCTTGCCGGACCCGGACGGACCGACGATCGCGACGCGCTCGCCGGCGGCGATCGTCAGCGACAGGTCGTCCAGCACGGCCACGTCGGTCGCGCCCATCGGATAGCGCATCGACAGGGCGTCCAGGCGGACGATGGGGGAGGGCGCGGTCATGTCGCTCTCGGGCTCCATGGACACGAAGTGGCGGGAAGCCTACCCGCGCCGGCGCCGCGCACGACGCCCGTGCCGGTTACTCGCGCCGCGCCGACGGCGCGCGGCCGGTACCGGGCGGTGAGTGTCCGGCAGCGGACCGCGCCGGCGCCGTGCGCACGGCCTGCCGGCGCCCGGGCTGCGCCGGGGGGCCCGGCGCCCGCTCAGGCCGGCGGCGCGACCGTGAGCCGGCCCTCGACGCCGTGCTTGCGGATCAGCTCCGCGACCAGCCCGCTCGCCTTCGCCTCCTCGACGAACGCGCGCAGGAACGCGGCGCCCGCGGGACGGTCCGGCTTGGTGCCGATGGCCTGCTGCACGGCCGTGAACCGGCCGTCCAGGATGCGCGCTCCCGGCAGCTTCTTCACGTCGTCCAGCAGCCGGGGGCGAAGCCCTGCGAGCGCGTCCAGCTGCTGCTCGACGAACAGGTCGTAGGACGCGTCGATGCCCTCGGCCTTCACCAGCTCGGCGTGGCGGAGGTTGTCGCTGAGCCACAGGTCGTAGGCGCTGCGCGCGGACACCGCGATGCGCACGCCGTCGCGGTCGACGTCGGCGACCGTCTCGAGCGGCGAGCCCGCCGGCACCAGGTAGGTGGCCTCGATCTCGACGTACGCCGCGGTGAAGGCGATCGTCTTCGCGCGCTCCGGCTCCGCGCCGATGTTGCCGATGTCCCACAGGTCTTCCGTCGCCGCGTCGGCCAGCGCGCCGGGGTTCGGGAACGGCACCAGCTTCACCGGCACGCCGAGGCGCTCCGCGACCGCGCGCGCGATGTCCGGCGACACGCCGTCCGGATCGCCGTCCGGAGTCTCGCCGGTCACCAGCAGGAAGTTGGACATGTTGATGCCGGCGCGCAGCACGCCGGTCGGTGCCAGCTCGGCGCGGGCTTCGTCGATCATGGATCGGGTCTCCAGTGGTGGAACGCGGCCGGTAAAGCTATGCGGCGCGATGGAAGGTGTCCAGGCGGGCCGCGCGTGGACGCGTGCGCCGCAGGGGCGTGCCGCCCGGCGGGGAGCCGCGGGCCCGGCACCGCGTCGTCGGGCGCGACGACCGGGACCGCCCGGTCCCGCCGGCGCGCCGGTCCC
>CBDUCN010000027.1:0-25878 GCA_965365655.1 uncultured Gammaproteobacteria bacterium
GCACCGGGTGGCCGGCGTCCACGTACTCCAGGTTCACCGCGCTGAGCACGTTGGGCGGCAGCGGACGCTCGCCGCTCGCGGCGCGCCAGACCTCCGCGACGGTCGCGGCGGCCTCCGGCGCGACCGTGTCCTCACGGCGGCCGAGGTCCTCGGCGAGGCTCGCGAAGTAACGCACGCGGATCATGCACGGGATGTTAACAGCGCGCGGCACCGCGGCCGGCGCACGCTGCTACCATCGCGGCGTGAGCGAACTCACCCACTTCGACGCCTCGGGCGCCGCCCACATGGTGGACGTCGGCGACAAGCCCGACACCCGCCGCGTCGCGATCGCTCAGGGCTGCATCGTGATGCAGCCGGCGACGCTGGAGCGCGTCGCCGCCGGCGATCACGCGAAGGGCGACGTGCTGGGCGTCGCACGCACGGCCGCGATCATGGGCGCCAAGCGCACCGCCGACCTCGTGCCGCTGTGCCACCCGCTGGCGCTGACCCGCGTCGCGGTCGCGTTCCGGCTCGATGAGGCCCTGCCCGGCGTGCGCTGCGAGGCGACGGTGGAGACGGTGGGCCCCACCGGAGTGGAGATGGAAGCCCTCACGGCCGTGCAGGTCGCGCTGCTCACGATCTACGACATGTGCAAGGCGGTGGACCGCGGGATGCGCATCACCGACGTCGAGCTGCTGCACAAGTCGGGCGGCCGCTCGGGTGAGTGGAACCGCCCGGACGGCGGCTGAAGCCGAGCGCCGCGCACCGCCGCCGGCCGCCCCCGCTGGCACCCGCGGCGACCGGCCCGCGGGCCTCGGCCCCGGCGGCCGCAACGCCCGCGCGACGGAACCCGCCGGCCGGCGCCGGACCGGGGAATGATAGACTTGACGCTCATCCGCGCCCCGGATTCGCGATGCAGCACGTCACGCCCCGATCCATCCGCCAGCACATCCGCCGCCTGCAGGCACACCTCGCGCGCGAGAACCCGATCCTGCTCGAGGTCGTGAAGAGCTTCCGCGTGCTCGACGGCGTCGCCTACCGGCTGGGCATGCTGGACCGCAACGAGTCGCTGACCACCCGCGTGCCGTGGTGGCCGATGATCTCGATCCTCGGCACCTTCTCGTCGGGCAAGTCCACCTTCATCAACGCGCTGCTCGGCGAGAAGCTGCAGCTCACCGGCAACCAGGCCGTGGACGACCGCTTCACGGTCATCGTGTACGCCGGCGGCGGCGACGCCCACACGCTGCCCGGACGCGCGCTGGACGCCGACCCCCGCTTCCCGTTCTTCCAGATGTCGCGCCAGATCGAGCAGGTGCACGAGGGCGAGGGTCCGCGCATCGACGCGTACCTGCAGCTCAAGACCACCAAGAGCGAGCGGCTGAAGGGCAAGATCCTGATCGACTCGCCCGGCTTCGACGCCGACGAGCAGCGCAACGCGACACTGCGCATCTCCGACCACATCATCGACCTGTCCGACCTGGTGCTGGTCTTCTTCGACGCGCGCCACCCGGAGCCGGGCGCGATGCAGGACACCCTCGAGCACCTGGTGAGCCGCACCATCCATCGCCCGGACTCGAGCAAGTTCCTGTTCGTGCTCAACCAGATCGACAACGCCGCGCGCGAGGACAACCCGGAGGAGGTGTTCGGCGCCTGGCAGCGCGCGCTCGCGAACAAGGGGCTCACGGCGGGGCGCTTCTACGCGATCTACAACCGCGAGGCGGCGATCCCGATCGAGGACGCGAAGCTGCGCGAGCGCTTCGAGGCCAAGCGCGCGCAGGACATGGCGGCCATAGAGGAACGCATCGACCAGGTGGAGGTGGAGCGCGCGTACCGCATCATCGGCGTGCTCGAGCACACCGCGCAGTCCATCCAGAAGAAGATCGTCCCGCGCCTTCGCGAGGCGCGGGAGCGCTGGAAACGCAGGGTGCTGTGGCTGGACGGAATCGCCTTCTCCGCGCTGGCGGTGCTGACGGTGGCATGGAGCATCGCCGGCGGCCACTGGGACGGCCTCACGCTGGACCACCCGGTGATCACCGCGATGACCGACTCCCCGCTCGGATGGGGCCTGCTGCTGGGCGGCGTCGGGCTCATCGTGTTCAGCATCCACCTGTGCCTGCGCCAGGTCGCGGCGCAGACCGTGCTCGCGAGGCTTGAGCACGACGAGTCACTGGGCGAGAGCCGCGAGTGGGTTCTGCGCGCGTTCCGGCTCAACGCCCGCCCCTGGCGCCCGTTGCTGGGCAGCGATCCGGCGGGCTACGGGCGCTCGGTGCGGCGCCGTCTGAGCCGGGTGCTCAACGACGCCGACCGCTACGTGCAGGACCTGAACAACCGCTTCGCCGATCCATCCGGCGGCCGCACCGGGCGCCGCCGCGCCGCGCCGCCGGCGCCGCCGGCCGCGCCGGCGACCGACGTGAGCGTCGTGAAGCGGCTGAACGCGGCGTCCGGCGGAACGTGAGCGGCCGGGGCGCCGCGTAAACTTGCCCGCGGGACGATTTCGGATATGCTGCCGCGCGGCGACGCGGACGCGCCGTTGACCTGCATCACGAGCGGACGGGATCCGGCGCGGCACCGGGTCCGGCACGGCGGAGCGAAGGGGCGATGAACATCGAGCAGGCGCGCTTCAACATGGTGGAACAGCAGGTCCGCACCTGGGAGGTGCTGGACCAGGCGGTGCTGGACCTGATGGAGCGCGCGCCCCGCGACGCGTTCGTGCCGCCGGAATACCGGCAGCTCGCGTATGCGGACATCTGCGTACCGCTGCCGCACGGCGAGGTCATGATGCCGCCGCGGCTGGAGGCGCGACTGCTACAGTCCCTGCAGCTCGACGCCGCGGACCGCGTGCTCGAGATCGGCACGGGCAGCGGCTTCCTGACGTATCTGCTCGCGGCCCTCGCGGGACACGTGGTGAGCATGGAGATCCACGAGGATCTGCTCGACGGAGCGCGGCGCGCGCTGGAGGCCCACACCGTGTTCAACGTGACCCTGGAGCACGGTGACGGCGTGCGCGGCCGCGCCGCGGGCGCTCCCTACGACGCCATCGCGATCACCGGCTCGGTACCGGTGCTGGAGGACCACTTCCAGCGCCAGCTCAGCATCGGAGGCCGGCTGTTCGTGGTGGTCGGTGAGGCGCCTGCCATGGAGGCCCGTCTGGTGCGCCGCACCGGGGAGAATGAATGGATAACCGAGAGCCTGTTCGAGACCGTCCTGCCGGCACTGCGTGGCGCGCCGACGCCGCCGCGCTTCGTATTCTGACGCCCGCCCGCGCCGTGCTGTCCGCGCGCGCCCTGCGGCGCAATCTCGCCGCCGTCGTGCTGGCCACCGCTGCGCCGGGCGCCGGCGCCCAGGTCGCCGACCTGCTGAGCGTCTACGAGCTCGCGACCACTGCGGACCCGACGTTCCAGGCCGCGGGGGCGGCGAACCGCGCGGCCCAGGAGGCGACGCCACAGGCCCGCGCCGGCCTGCTGCCCGCACTGAACGCACAGGTCGGCACGCGCGGCAACGAGGTGGAAGTCAACCAGGGAAACCTGGTCGCGCTCGGCGGAGCCGGGCGCCGCAACTTCAACAGCCAGTTCTACAGCATCGATCTCGTCCAGCCGCTGTACCGCCGTGACCGCTGGCTCGCCCTCGACCAGGCCCGCGTCGAGGTGGACCGCGCCGACGCCACCTTCGCGTTCGAGGGCCAGGCGCTGATGCTGCGCGCGGCCGAGCGCTACTTCGACGTGCTGCGCGCGGCCGACGCGCTGACCTTCGCGGTCGCCGAGATGGAGGCCTTCGGTCAGCAGCTCGAGCAGAGCCAGCAGCGCTTCGAGGTCGGGCTCATCGCGGTCACCGACGTGGAGGAGGCGAAAGCCGGCTTCGACCTCGCGCGCGCGCAGGTCATCCAGGCGGAGAATGCGCTGGACAACGCCCGCGAGGCGCTGCGCGAGGTTACCGGCCAGTACCACCCCGAGATCCGCGGCCTGGGCGACGAGATGCCGCTGGACACACCCGTGCCGGACGACATCGACCGCTGGACCGAGACCGCGCTGGATCAGAACCTCGAGCTGATGGGGCAGCGCTACCAGGCGGACATCGCGCGCCGCCAGATCGGGATCGAGGAGTCCGGACACGTGCCGACCCTGGACCTGGTGGCCTCCCTGGGGCGCAACAAGGCCAACGGCGGCATTTCCGGCGCCAGCGACAACCAGACGCGAAGCATCGGCATCGAGATCAACGTCCCGATGTACGCCGGCGGCTCGGTGGTCTCGCGCACCCGCGAGAGCCGGCACCTCTACCAGCAGGCCATCGACGACACGGAGCGCGTGCGCCGCGCGGTGCAGCGCCAGACCCGCAACGCGTTCCTGGGCGTGCGCTCGGGGATCTCGCGGGTGCAGGCGCTGGAGCAGGCGGTGAGGTCCAACGAGTCGGCGGTCGAGGCCATCGAGGCCGGCTTCCAGGTCGGCACCCGCACGACGGTGGACGTGCTCAACGCGCAGCGCGACCTGTTCGGTGCGCGACGCGACTACGCCGACGCGCGCTACCTGTACATCATCGACATCCTGACCCTGAAGCAGGCGGCCGGTACGCTGAGCGTGGACGACCTGAAGCTGGTCAACAGCTGGCTGCGCTGAAGACCCACCCGCGCGCCGCGGCCGTCCCGTCCGGCCACCCGCCCCCCCGGCGACCGTGACCACCAGCCTGCGCGCACGGGCACTGCGCGCGTTCCTGCGCCGCACCACGAAGGCCCGCTCCGGCACGCTGCGCGACGTCGACGCGCGCGTCGTGCGCGCGTCACGGGAACGCCTCGAGTCCGTCGCGCGCCTGGTTCGCGCACCGCGGCAGGTCACGGTGGAGACGCTGCACGGTGCCCGCGTGGCCGGCGAATGGCTGCACCCGCCGCGGCCGCAGGCCGTCGGCCTGTACCTGCACGGCGGCGCGTACGCGCTCGGGTCGCCGCGCCTGTACCGCGGGCTCGCCGGGCGTCTCGCCGCCGGGGCGCGCTCGACGGTGTTCGTCGCCGACTACCGGCTCGCACCGGAGCATCCGTTCCCGGCGGCGCTGGACGACGCTCGCGACGCGTGGGCGCTGGTGCGCGAGCGCGCAGCCCGCGGCCTGCACACCTGGCTCGCCGGGGACTCCGCCGGCGGCGGCCTGGCCCTGGCCCTGGCGCAGTCCCTGGCCGCGGAGGGCGCGCCGGGACCGGACGCGATCGCGCTCGTGTCGCCGTGGACCGACCTCACCGCGAGCGGCGCCAGCGTGCGCGAGAACGCGGATCGCGATCACCTCCTGGCGGCGCACCTGCTCGCCCCGGTCGCCCGCACCTACCTGCAGGGCTCCGATCCCGCGGATTCCCGGGCGTCGCCGCTGTTCGGCCCGATGGCGGGCCTCGCGCCGCTGCGCCTGCACGCGTGCTGCACCGAGATCCTGCGCGACGACGCGGTGCGCGTCGCCGAGCGCGTGCGCGCGGCCGGCGGCGAGGTGAGCATGCACCTGTACCCGGACCTGCCTCACGTGTTCCATCTCTTCGCGCCGTGGTTGCCGGAGGCGAACGCCGCGGTCGCGGACCTGGCCGCGTGGCTGGGGAGGCCCGGGGCGCGGCCCGTACAATGAGCACATGAAGCTCTCGCGATTCGGCGAATCCTTCGGCAGCGCCGCCGGCATCGTCCAGCTCATGGACGACCTGGGCGAGGCGATGTCCGTGAACCGCAACATGCTGATGCTGGGCGGCGGCAACCCCGGCGCCATCCCCGAGGTGCAGGCGCGCTTCCGCGAGCGCATGCAGGCGATCCTCGACGACGGCGAGACCTTCGACCGCCTGGTGGGCGCGTACGGGCCGCCGCAGGGCCATCCCGGCTTCGTGGAGGCGCTGGCGCGGCTGCTGCGCGAGCATCTGGGCTGGGACGTGGGCCCGGAGAACGTGGCGCTCACCAACGGCAGCCAGAGCGCGTCGTTCATGCTGTTCAACCTGCTCGCCGGCGAGCACGCCGACGGCAGCCGGCGCCGCATCCTGCTGCCGCTGACGCCCGAGTACATCGGCTACGCCGATCAGGGCGCGGGCCCTGAGCTGTTCCGCTCGAGCCGGCCGCGCATCGAGCTGCTGGACGACGCGCAGTTCAAGTACCACGTGGACTTCGACGCGGTGCGCGTGGACGAGGACGTCGCGGCGCTGTGCGTGTCGCGTCCCACCAACCCCACCGGCAACGTGCTCACCGACGACGAGATGAGCACCCTGTCCACCCTCTCCGCCGAGCACGGCGTGCCGCTGATTGTCGACAACGCCTACGGCCTGCCGTTCCCCGGCATCGTGTTCTCGGACGCGACGCCGGTGTGGGACCCGAACATGATCATGTGCATGTCGCTGTCCAAGCTGGGCCTTCCGGGGGTGCGCACCGGCATCGTGATCGCGGCCCCGGAGGTCGTGCGCGCCATCGCCGGCATGAACGCGATCGTCAACCTCACCACCGGCGGATTCGGCCCCGAGCTGGTGCTGGACCTGGTGCGCAGCGGCGAGATCCTGGACCTGTCGCGCAACGTGATCCGTCCCTTCTACCGCCGCAAGGCCGAGGCCGCGGTCGCGAAGCTGTGCGCGGACATGGCGGGCTACCCGTTTCGCGTGCACAAGCCCGAGGGCGCGCTGTTCCTGTGGCTGTGGTTCCCGGACCTGCCCGTCACCTGCGAGGCCCTGTACGAACGCCTCAAGGCCCGCGGCGTGCTGGTGATCCCGGGTCACCACTTCTTCCCCGGCCTCGCCGAGGACTGGCGTCACCGCCACGAGTGCATCCGCATCAACTACGCGCTGGACGACGACCGCGTGCACGCCGGACTGGACGTCATCGCCGACGAGGTGAAGCAGGCGTACGCGCAGGGCTGACGGGCGCGACGCCGCCTTGGCGTGGAGGCCGGGGCCGACCCCCATGTGCCGTGGACCGGAGTCCCGGGTAGTGGGTATGGGCCGTCGCGACACGCCGTGAATACATCCCTGTAGGCTCGAGCGCCGCATCCCTGCGGCGCACGGTCGCGACGGCCCACACCCACCACCCGGGTTTCGGCGCCGGGGGTGGCTTCGGCACTGCGTGTCGCACTTCCGCGCGCCCACGTGCTGCCCGAGCCGAAGCCCACGACCATGGAACGCAGGGATGGGGCCCGCCTGACGCGACCGTAGGCGCCAGGGACGGCGCCTTCGAGCCTCCAGGGATGGATTCACGGCGTGTCGCGGCAGGCGGGCCCCATCCCTGCAGCCCCGGCGCCTTCCGCGACGGAGCCGACATCGCGCTCAGGCGATCCGGGTGCCGTTCTCCACCGCGAACGTGGGCTCGAGCAGCACCACGCCGTGCGCGTCGCTGACCGCGCCGAGCACCAGCACCTCGGACTTCACGCCGGCGACGCGCTTGGGCGGGAAGTTCAGCACCGCGACCACCTGGCGCCCGACCAGCTCGTCGGCGCCGTAGTTCGCGGTGATCTGCGCCGACGACGTCTTCACGCCGAACGGCCCGAAATCGATCGCGAGGCGGTACGCGGGCACGCGCGCCTTCGGATTGAGCTCCGCCTCGAGCACGGTGCCGGTGCGGATCTCGACGCCGACGAAGTGCGCGAAATCGATCGCCGGAAGCGCATCCTCAGAGGCCGGCGCGTCGTCGTTTACGCTCATGCAGTCTCCTCGCGCGGTGCGCCGGTCAGTCCCACTCGATGAGGCTGGGCGCGTAGTCCGGCGGCGCCTCGAAGCCCAGCAGCTCCAGCAGCGTGGGCGCGACGTTGGCCAGGCCCGCGTCGTTCAGCCCCTCGCGCAGCCGGTAGCCGCGCGCGCCCTGCTCCCAGATCACGAAGCGCACCGGGTTCAGCGAGTGCGAAGTCTTCCAGCGCGGCCGGCCGTCGCGCAGCTGCGGGCTGCCGTCCGCGTCGCGCTCCACCATCTCGTCGGCATTGCCGTGATCGGCGGTCACCAGCAGGCAGCCGCCGGCGCGGCGCACCGCGTTCCAGACGCGGCCCACCGCGATGTCGATGGCCTCCAGGGCCACGATTGCCGCCTCCAGGGAGCCGGTGTGGCCCACCATGTCGCCGCCCGCGAAGTTCGCGCGCAGGAACCGGTAACGTCCCTCGTCCAGGGCCGCGACGATCGCATCGGCGGTCTCCGCGGACTTCATCCACGGCCGCTGGTCGAACGGGACCCGGTCGGACGGGATCTCCTGGTACGTCTCGAGCGCGTCGTCGAACTTCGATGCCCGGTTGCCGTTCCAGAAGTAGGTCACGTGCCCGAACTTCTGGGTCTCGGCGCACGCGAACTGCGCGAGCCCGGCGCGCGCGAGCCGCTCGCTCACGGTGCCGCCCAGGGTCTCCGGCTGCACCAGGTAGTGCGCGGGAATCTTCAGGTCGCCGTCGTACTCCACCATGCCGAGCAGCAGCACGTCCGGGCGCCGGCCGCGGTCGAAGCGATCGAAGCCGTCGCCCTCGGTGAACGCGCGGCAGATCTCCTGCGCGCGATCGCCGCGGAAGTTGAACACGATCACCGCGTCGCCGTCGCGCACCGGACCCACGGGCTCACCGGCTGCGTCGACCACGGTGAACGGCGGGAGGTTCTGGTCGCTGATGCCGGGCGTGTCGCCACGCGCGGCCTCGATGGCCTCCATGGCGGAGCCGGCGCCGCGCGCGGTGCCGAGCACGTGAGCGCGCCAACCGGCCTCCACCACGGACCAGTTGGCCTCGTAGCGATCCATCGTCGTCACCATGCGCCCGCCGCCGGACGCGATCGCGGCGTCCAGACCCTTGCCGCGCAGCTCGTCCAGCTTCGCCTCGAGGCGCGCCACGTACTCCCCGGCGCTGTGATCGGGAACGTCGCGGCCGTCCAGAAGCACGTGCACCCGCACGCGCCCGACGCCGTCCGCGTGGGCGCGGTCCAGCAGGCGCTCGAGATGCTCGATGCTGGAATGCACGTTGCCGTCGGACAGCAGGCCGATGAAGTGCAGCGTGGCGCCGTTCGCGACCCGTGCGACCGCGCGCTGCCATTCCTCGCCCCACACCGCGCCGCTGTCGAAGGCCTTCTGGATGCACTTCGCGCCCTGGTCGAACACGCGCCCGGCGCCGAGGATGTTGTGGCCCACCTCCGAGTTGCCCATGTCCTTGTCCGACAGCAGGCCCACGGCCGGGCCGTGCGCGCGCAGCGTGCGCGCCTGGCCCTGTGCGGCGAGCGCGTCCAGCACCGGCGTGCGCGCGAGCGCGACCGCGTCGAACTCGTCGCCGCGGCCCTCGCCGACGCCGTCCAGGATGAGCAGCACCAGCGGGCCCGCGGGCTGGCGGTCAGCGGCGGCGGTGACGAGGTCGTTCGATGGCATGCGCTGGCGCCTCCGGGCGCGGGGACTTCGGTTTCGAGCACGCCGGCGCGACGCGGGAGTGCGATGGAACGGGCCGAGACTGTAATGAGGCGTCGCCGGGAAGGCTACACTTCGCGGTCGCCGCGGCGCGTGACGGCCAGCGCCGTGGCTCCGCCCTCCCGCCAGCGTCAGATGCATCGCCACACCGCCCTCCCCGCTGCGTCGCCGAGACCGCACCTGCCGCCGCGCGGCGCGTGGGCCGGCCTGCCGTGCGGGTGCCGTGGCGGCGCGGGCGCCCGCGCCGGGGCCGCGGCATGAGCCACGACACCTGGATCCACCGCATCGCACGCCGCGCGGTCCGGCCGCTCGCCGCAACCGCGGTGACCCCGAACCACCTGACCGCCGCGCGGCTCGTGAGCGGCGTCGTCGCCGCCGCGCTGCTGTGCGTGGGCGACGCGCCCTGGACCTGGGCGGGCGCGGCGCTGTTCCTGTTCTCGATGCTGCTGGATCGCGCGGACGGCGAGCTCGCGCGCCTCACCGGGCGGCACTCGGCCTTCGGCCACCGCTTCGACCTGTGGACCGACGCGGTGTGCGACACCGCGGTGGTGCTGTCTCTGGGAATCGCGCAGCGCGCGGGGCACTTCGGGCACTGGGCGCCGCTGATGGGCCTGCTCGCCGCCGCCAGCGTCGCGCTGATCTTCGTGCACGTGCTGGCGACGGACCGGCGCCTCGGGCCCGGCAGCGTGATGTTCCAGGCCACGGCGGGCTTCGACCCCGACGACGCCATCGCGATCGTGCCGCTGGCGCTGGCGCTGGGCGCCGGGGACTGGGTGCTGGCCGCCGCGGCGGTCGCGGCGCCGGTGGCCGCGGCGGTGGTGGTGTGGCACCTGCGCCGCCTGGTCGCGGAACGCGGCGGCTGACGGCGCCGTATCAGCCGCCGCGCGGCGCGGCGCGCGCCCGGCGCAGGCAGAGCAGCGAGTACGCGAGATACGCCACGACGCCGATGCACGCGAGCACGAAGAAGGGCGCGAGCAGGCCGGCCCAGGTGACCGGCGCCAGCAGGTAGATGCCGTCCTCCAGCTCGAAGCCGGCGGCGCTCGGATAGCGCACCGTGCCGCCGCCGCGCGCGCGATCGATGCTCACGTTCACCCACATGGTCAGCACCGCGCCGGCGGCGGCGACGGCGCCCAGCGCGAATGCCCATGCGCCCAGCGCGCCGTGCGACAGCCCGAGCGCCATGCACGCGAACAGCGCGCCGTAGCTCGCACCGCCGGCGAGATAGTCCAGCCAGTAGCCGAGGCGCGAGGTGCGCCCGGTCTCGCGCGCGAGCTCGCCGTCGACGTGGTCCAGGAAGCGTGCCAGCACGAACAGCGCGGCCCCGACGCCGGCGTCGCCGGCATCGCCGGTCGCGAACAGCGCCGCGCCGCCCAGCCCCAGCACCGCGGTGAGCACGGACACGTGGTTGGGGTGCACGGGCGTGCGCGCAAGCGGGCGCACCAGCATCCGGGCGAGGCGCTGGTCGTAGGGCGGCGGCGCGGCGCTCACCGCAGCATCCAGCCGAACAGCCGCGCGAACAGTCCCTTGCGCGGCGCCGGGCGCGGCGCTTCCTCGCGCGGCATGAACACCTTCACCTGCTCCATCGCCACCTGCGTGGCCTCTTCCTGTATCGCCTCCACCGACAGCTCGAACTCGCGCTCGGCATTCGTCATCAGCCGCGTGAGCACCAGCTTGTTGTCACGCTTGCAGGCGTCGAACAGGCGCCGGATCTCGCCGCGGATGCGCGCGGACAGCGCCTGCGAGCTGACCGCGCCGCCGCTGCGCCGGAACAGGCTGTAGATCTGCTGCTTGCCGTAGTACGAGTAGAAGGACGCGACCTCGATCAGCAGGTTGCGCGCCGCGAGCAGCAGCACGCCGTCCACGTGCCGCGCGAGGTAGCTGTTGCCGACGGCCTCGAACAGGGTGTTCACGCACGCGATGAGCTCGTTGGTGGGTACGAACATCACCTCGCTGTTGACCATGAAGATGCCGTCGACGGTGCGCTCCACCTGGTGCATCTGGGCGTGGAACTCGTACAGGCGGTTCACCACCCGCTCCACCTCGTGGATGTAGTGGATGCCCAGGATGCGGTTCAGCTCCTTGGCCCGCGCGCTGGCCGTCAGGATCATGTCGTGGAGCTGGTGCAGCTCGTCGCGGGTGAACTCGTCCACCGCGCTGTCGCGCAGGTAGGTGTTGGCATTGCTGAGCGCACCGCGGATCTGCTCCTGGTAGTCGCGCAGACGCACCAGGTCGTCGGCGCTCAGCGCGGCGCGCTCCGCCTTCTCGCCGAAGTCCCGCGACAGCACGTTGCCCGGCGAGTGCACGTTGACCAGGTCGTTGAAGGTCTCGTAACCGCCCACCGCCTCGGCCAGCAGGTAGATCGCGCGCAGATCCTCGTTGTCCGGCACGAAGGTGCGCTCCGACGCGGGCCGCGGCGGGCGCACGGTGCGCTCGGGGCCCAGCTCCTCGTGGACCAGGGCCAGGGTGCTGTCGAACAGCTCCTGGGTCTGGTCGCTGACCTCGCCCACGCGGACGCGGTCGCCGCGCCCCACCCGCGCCACGTCGGCGAGATCGAGGGGCGCCGGGCCCGCCGGCGCGCTGTCGGCCTCAGGCATCGCGTGCCCCGAGGTGCTGGTCGATCAGGGTCATCATCCGGTCCCGTGCGCCGCGGTTGCGCTCCACGAATTGCCTTCCTCGGTCGCCGGCATTGTGCCGCAGGTTGGCATCGCTCAGCAGCGTCAGTGCGCGCTCGCCCAGCTCACGCTCGTCGGCCACCTGCCACGCGGCGCCGGCGTCCAGCAGCCGGGCGCTGATCTCGGCGAAGTTGAACACGTGCGGACCGAACAGCACCGGCAGGCCCAGCGCCGCGGGCTCGAGCAGATTGTGTCCGCCGGTGGGCACCAGGGACCCGCCCACGAAGGCCACGTCGGAGGCGGCGTAGAGCAGCGGCAGCTCGCCCATGCTGTCGCCCACGTACACGTCCACGCCGTCGAAGCTCGCCGGCGTGCGCGAGCGCAGCGCCGTCGCGTAGCCCCGGCGCCGGCACAGCGCCGCGGCGGCCGCGAAGCGCTCCGGATGGCGCGGCACCAGCAGCAGCAGGCATTGCGGGATGCGATCGAGCACCCGGGCATACGCGTCCAGCACCCGCGCGTCCTCGCCCTCGTGGGTGCTCGCGGCGATGAACACGCTGCGCTGCGAGCCGAAGCGCCGTCGCAGCACCTGCGCCTCCTCGCGCAGCGAGGCCGGCAGGTGCAGGTCGAACTTCACGCTGCCGGTCACGTGCACGCTGTCCGGCGCCGCGCCCAGCGCGAGCATGCGCGTCGCGTCGGCCTGGCTCTGCGCCGCGATGGCGGACACGCAGGCCAGCATCTCCCGGGTCAGCGCCGACACCGCGCGGTAGCCCTTCGCGGAGCGCGCCGACAGGCGCACGTTGAGCAGCACCACCGGGATCCCCCGCGCACGGCAGCCGGCGAACAGGTTCGGCCACAGCTCGGTCTCCATCACCAGCAGCGCCCGCGGGCGCACCCGGTCCAGCACGTGCCCCACCAGCGGCGGCAGGTCATAGGGCAGGTAGCAGTGCGCCACCGTGTCGCCCAGGGCCTGGCGCACCCGGTCGCGGCCGGTGGGCGTGGTCGTGGTCACCAGCAGCGGGCACCCGGGGTGGCGCTCCGCCAGCGCGCGGGCCAGCGGCACCGCGGCCTGCGCCTCGCCCACCGACACGGCGTGGATCCAGATGGGCGGGCGATCGAAGCGCGGCGCGCCGAGCCCGAAGCGCTGCCCCACGTCGCGCAGGTACTGGCGGTTGGCCCGCGCCCGCCACGCGAGGCGGGCGAGGATCAGCGGCAGTGCAAGGAGGTGGAGCGCCGTGTACGCGACGCGGGCGAGGCTCACGGACACTCAGAGGGTGTTCGACGGCCGGGCGCCGCCGCGGCACGCACCCCGGGCGTGGCCGCCGCCGCGCCGGGGCGCGCGACCGCGCGCCCGCAGCGGCGCCCGGGAGTCCCGGCGGTGCGCCCCGGGGGCACCGCGAGCGCGTCGCAGCGGGCGTGGCGTCGGCTTCACGAATCGCTCAATCGTTACTGCGCCCGGGATCCTGGCGGGTCAGCCAGTCCAGGTAGCGCGCCACGCCGGCGTCGACGTCAGCGAACGCCAGATCGCAGCCGGCGCCGCGCAGCGCACTCAGGTCGGCCTCGGTGAAGCTCTGGTAGTGGCCTTCCAGGTCCTCCGGAAAGGGCACGTAGCGGATGCGCCCGCGGCCGTGCCACTGGATCACCGCGCTCGCGAGGTCGTTGAAGCTGCGGCTGCGCCCGGTGCCGACGTTGAACACGCCGCTGCACTCGGGATGATCCAGGAACCACAGGTTCACCGCGACAACGTCGTCAACGTGCACGAAGTCCCGGCGCTGCTCGCCGTCGGCGTAGCCGCCGCTGCCGCGGAACAGGCGCGCCTCCCCGGTCTCGCGCACCTGGCGGTGCAGGTGCAGCGCGACGCTGGCCATGCGGCCCTTGTGCTGCTCGCGCGGCCCGTACACGTTGAAGTAGCGAAGACCCACGACCTGCGACGCGCCGGCATCGCGCTGCACGTGACCCGAGGCGCGGCCGAACGCGTGTCGGTCGAACAGCTGCTTCGACCAGCCGTACACGTTGATCGGCCGCTCGTGCTCGCGGCGCTCGGCGAATCGATCGCCGGCGCCGTACACCGCGGCGCTGGACGCGTAGATCAGCGGGATGCCCCGCTCGCGACAGGCGTGCAGCAGCGTGCGCGAATGGCGGTAGTTCACCTGCATCACGTAGCGCCCGTTCCACTCGGTGGTGTCCGAGCACGCCCCCTGGTGGAACACCGCGCGCACGCCGTCCAGCGCGCCGGCGCCCGACTCCACGGCGCGATAGAACTCCCGCATGTCCTCGTAGTCGGCGATGTCGGCGTCGGCGATGTTGACGAACTTGTGCCCGTCCTCGAGGTCGTCCACGACCGTCACCCGCTCGCCGCGCGCGACCAGGGCGTGAACGAGGTTGCTGCCGATGAAGCCGGCGCCGCCGGTGACGACGATCATCGCGGCGCACCGCCCGCGCGGGCCAGGATCTCGCTGGTCGAGAAACCCTCCACGAAGTCCAGCACCTCGACCCGCCCGCCGCGCGCGCACACGCTGTCGGCCCCGGCGATCTGCTCCACCCGGTAGTCCCCGCCCTTGACCAGCACGTCCGGCGCGAGGGTCTCCACCAGGCGCGCAGGCGTGTCCTCGGAGAACGGCACGACCCAGTCCACCGCCGACAGTGCCGCGAGCACCGCCATGCGCGCGGACAGCGGCGTCAGCGGACGCCCTGTGCCCTTCAGGCGGGCCACCGACGCGTCGTCGTTGACCGCGACCACCAGGCGGTCGCCCAGCGCCCTCGCCTGCGCGAGGTAGGCCACGTGCCCCGCGTGCAGCAGGTCGAAGCAGCCGTTCGTCATGACCACCGTCTCGCCGCGGGCGCGCGCCGCGGCGAGCGCCTCCAGCAACGCGGGCTCGTCGGTGACGCCGGACACCGGCGGCGCATCGCCGGCCGCGTGCAGCGCCGCCGACAGCTCCTCGCGGGTGGTGGTGGCCGCGCCCAGCTTCGCGACCACCAGCCCCGCGGCCACGTTCGCGACGCGCGCCGCGTCGGCCATGTCCATTCCCGCCGCGAGCGACGACGCGAGCACGCCGATCACGGTGTCGCCCGCGCCGGTGACGTCGAACACCTCGCGCGCCCGCGCCGGCAGGTGCAGCGGCGGATGGCCCGCCGCGATCAGCGTCATGCCGTGCTCGCCGCGGGTGACCAGCAGCGCCTCGATCGCGAGCGCCTCGCGCAGCCGCGCGCCGCGCTCCGCGATCGCGGCGTCGTCCGCGCAACGCCCCACGACGCGCTCGAACTCGCCCTGGTTCGGCGTCACGACGGTCGCGCCGCGGTAACGCTCGAAGTCGTCGCCTTTCGGATCCACCAGCACCGGAACGCCGGCCGCGGCGCACGCGCCGATCAGCTCGGCCGCGCCCGCCAGCGTGCCCTTTCCGTAGTCCGACAGCACCACCGCGTCCGCGTCCAGCAGCAGCTCGGGCGCCCGGGAACCCAGCGCGGCCGCAGCCTCGGCCGGCACCGGCTCCTCGATGTCCAGGCGCAGCAGCTGCTGGTGACGGCTGAGCACGCGCATCTTCGTGATGGTCTCCACCGCCGGCAGGTGCGTGAGCGCGCTCGCGACGCCGGCGCCCTCGAGCGCCAGCGCCAGCGCGCGCGCGGACTCGTCCTCGCCCACGATCCCGGCCAGGACCGCGGCCGCACCCAGCGACGCCACGTTCATCGCGACGTTCGCAGCGCCGCCGGGGCGCTTCTCGACCTGGCGCACCCGTACCACCGGCACGGGTGCCTCCGGGGAGATGCGCGAGGTGTCGCCGTACCAGTAGTGGTCCAGCATCACGTCGCCGAAGACCACCACGCGCACGTCGTGGAACGCTGGGACGCGGAGGGTCATGGTGGAGCGGGAGGCGGACCGTGGCGGGAGCTTCGAGAGCCGCGGAGTCTAGCATGCGGCCGGCCGCGGACCGGAGCGGCGCGCGGTCCCGCGGGCCCGTGGACGCGTGGCCGGCGCCGTCGCGGGCGTGGCGCGCGCCCGGACGCGCCGCCGGCAGGCGCGCGCCGGCCGCGCGGCACGCGGCGTCGTTCGCGTACCGCGGACCGGCCTGGAGCAGCCAGTCAGTGCTCGCGTGGCCGCGGCGATGCGCCGGTCGGACGCACCCCCGCGCGTTGCGCGCCGCGCCGTGCGAACGTCTCGCGGCGGTGGCCGATTGGCCGGCAGCCTCTTAGGATGCGTGGCGATGCGAGCACGCGACGCCATCGCTTCTCCCTGCGGCGCAGCCGCCGCGCCCCGGTGGCGTGACGCGGCGGCTGCGGCGTCGATCGCCGTCGCGCTGTGTCTCGCGCCGGCGTTCGTGCGCGGCGCCGGCCCGGCGCTGCCCGAACGCTTCACCGCCAGCTACGTGCTGTCGGCGCAGGGCCTCGACATCGGCAAGACGCGCTGGACGCTGCAGCCCGACGGCGACGGGCGCTTCGCGTACCACTCGCGCAGCGAGACGATCGGTCTCGCCCGGCTGCTGCGCGACGAGACCGTCGAGGAGCGAAGCGTGTGGCGCTTCGGCGACGGCGGCGCGGTGCAGCCGCTGCGCTACACGTACAGCCGCACCGGCCGTCGCGAGCGCGAGGTGGAGGTGGACTTCGACTGGCAGCAGGGCCGCGTGTTCAACACGTTGAACGGGCACACCTGGAGCATGCCGCTGGAGGCGGGCATGCTGGACAAGCTGGTGTACCTGCTCGCGCTGATGAACGACCTCGCCCACGACGTGCGCGAGACGCGCTACGCGGTGGCCGACGGCGGCAAGGTGAAGACCTACCTGATGAGCGTCGTGAATCGCGAGCGGGTGGACACGGTGCTGGGCTCGCTGGACGCCGTCGTCGTGCAGCGCACGCGCGAGGACGAGGAGCGCGTCACGCTGATCTGGTGCGCGCCGGCGCTCGGCTACCTGCCGGTGCTCGTGGAGCACCGCGAGAAGGGCGAGCAGGTGCGCCTCACCCTGCAGCAGCTGGACGGGCTCGCGCCGGTGGAATAGTTGACGGCCGGCATTCGCCATCCTGGCGAATGCCGGCTCGCTGCGCCGAAGACGCGGTCTCCGGCTTGCTCCACGAAGCGAGCACCTGCGTGCCCGCTTCGTGCCGGCACATCCCTGTGCCGGGGGACAGACGGCCGGCATTCGCCATCCTGGCGAATGCCGGCTCGCTGCGCCGAAGACGCGGTCTCCGGCTCGCTCCACGAAGCGAGCACCTGCGTGCCCGCTTCGTGCCGGCACATCCCCGTGCCGGAGGAAGACGGCCGGCGTCAGCCGGAACCCTGCGGCCCGCCCGCGAGCAGCGCGTCCAGCGCCTGCGGCGAGTCCACGTCCAGCAGCACCCCGTCGTGCTCCATCGCGACCTCGCACACCGCGTCCTGGTGCTCGCCGATGAGGTGGCGCGCCCCCACGTCGCCGCGCACCGCCGCGATCTCCGCGAAGTACCGCCGATCCCACAGCACCGGGTTTCCGCGCTTGCCACGCCAGGTCGGCACGCAGATGGCGCGCCCCTCCACCGGATCGTAGGCGGCGACCAGGCGCTCCAGGTCGCGCGCACGCACGCGCGGCATGTCCGCGAGGCACACCAGCGCGGCGTCCACGTCCTCGCCCAGCGCCGCGATGCCGCACGCGAGCGAGGTGGACAGCCCCTCGGCGTAGTCGGGATTGTGAACGACGCGCACGTCCTTGCCCGCGACCCGCGCGGGCAGCGCCGCCCGCACCCGCGCCGCCTCGTGACCGGTGACCACCAGCACCTGCTCGACGCCGGCGGCCGCTGCCTGCTCGACGGTGGCGCGCACCATCGGCCTGCCGTCCACCTCCGCCAGCAGCTTGTTGATCTCGCCCATGCGCCGCGACTGCCCCCCCGCGAGCACCACGGCCGCGACCCGCGGCGCGCGCACGCCGGAGCGCGCGCCGACGCGCGGCTGCGGCCGCTCCGGGATTTCCTTCAGCAGCCCGCCGACCCCCATGCCCGTCACGCCTTCCGGGGTCACGGGCAGACCCGCGGCGAGGCGTTCCAGCACCTCGTCAAGGCCATTGAACTTCGGCGAGCGCGCGCAGCCCGGCAGGCCCAGCACCGGCGTGTCGCCGTGGCGCGCGAGCAGCAGCAGGTTGCCGGGATCCACCGGCATCCCGAAATGCACGACCTCGCCGCCGGCGGCCTCGATGCCCGCGGGCACGACGTCGCGGCGATCCACGATCGCGGACGCGCCGGCCACGAGCACCGGGTCGTATCCACAGGTCAGCGCCTCGCCCACCGCCGCGGCCACCGCCGCGGCCTCGTGCGCGCAGCGCCACTCACGCTCCAGGACGCCGCCCAGCCCCTCCAGCCTCGCGGCGAGCACCTTCGCGGTCTTGTCCAGCACCTGCTCGCGCGTGCCGGCGAGGCGGGTCTGCACCAGCGCCGCGCGCTGCGCACGGAACGCGCTCACCGCGATGGCTGCGCCGGCGCGCACGTCGCGGGCCACTGACTCCGCCGACTCGAGCGCGTCCGCCGGCGCGGCGAACGGAATCACCTTCACGGTCGCCAGCATCTGGCGCGCGTCCACGGCCAGCGGCGCGTCCAGCGTGGCCACCGTGAGCGACTCGTGCACGCGGTTCACCGCGTCGATGCGTGCCGGGTCCAGCGTGAGCAGGCCGCGCGCGGTCGCGAACAGGTTGCAGCGCCCGGTGAACGGCGCCGCGACGCGCACGCCGGGACCTGCCAGCGCGCGCGCGAGGCGCTCCGCGGCCTCGTCCTCCGGCACGTCGCCGGGCTCGAGGGTGGCCGCGATCACGCTCGCGTGGCCGGCGGCACGCAGGCGCGCCACGTCCGCGTCGTCCAGCACGCGGCCCTTCTTCAGCGTGCCGTCGGCGAGCCGCAGGCCGTGCGCGAGGATGCAGCCGCGGGCCTCGTCCAGCGGAACCGGTCCGAACTTCACCGCACGCGGCCGCCGCGCAGCACGCTGGTGATCTGCGCGAGCGCCGCGAGCGCGATCTCCGCCGGCGAGCGGGCGCCGATCGCGAGCCCCAGCGGGCCCTGTATGCGCGCGAGCGCGGCGTCGTCGAATCCCGCGTCGCGCAGCCGCTCGAGACGCCGTGCGTGGGTGCGCGTGCTGCCCAGGCAGCCGATGTAGAACGCCGGCGAGCGCAGCGCCGCGTGCAGCGCCGGGTCGTCCAGCTTGGGGTCGTGGGTCAGCGTCACCACCGCGCTGCGCGTGTCCGGGGCGAGGCGCTCCAGCGCCTCGTCGGGCCAGTCGGTGTCCAGGCGCACCCCGGGGAAGCGCTCGCCGGTCGCGAAGGAGCGGCGCGGGTCCACCACCGTGACCTCGTAGCCCAGCGTCACCGCGAGCGGCGCCAGCGCCTGGGCGATGTGCACCGCGCCGACCACGACCAGGCGCAGCGGCGGGTTGAACGCCTGGACGAAGACCCGGCCGTCGGGCGTGTCCACGGTGCGCGAGCGGTCGTCGCGCAGCGCGTCGTCCACCGCCTGCGCGAGCACGGGCGCGAGCGTCCCGTCGCCCGGCTCCGCGACGCGCTGCTCGCCGCCGTCGAGCGGGCTGAGCAGCACGGTCGGTCGCTTCGCCGCGCGCGCGGCGAGCAGCGCGTCCAGGGTCGCGCGCTTCATGACCGCGCGTGCCGCGCGCCCGGCGGGCGTGAGCCGTTCACTGCGCGAAGAGATCGCCCGTCGCGGGCGCGCCGTCGTCCATGCCCGGAGTGTGATCCCGCGCGCCGCCGCCGGCAAGCAGGTGCACGACCCGCGCGCGGCGCGCGAGCAGCGCCGGCGCGAGACGGGTGCCGCGGTGACAGCGCGCGGGATCCGCCTCGGCGCACATGATCGCCGTGCGCCCGGCGGCTGCCCACTCCAGCAGCGTCGCGAGCCCCGTGTCCACGTCGGCGCCGCGCGGACCCGGCCGGCCGCCCAGGGACTCTCCGAGCCACCGGTAGCGGCATCCCTGCGCGGCGAGCGCGGCGGCCAGCTCGCGCTTGCGGAACCAGGGCCAGCGCCGCGACCACGGCACCGAGCGCACGTCCACGACGGTCTCGATGCCGGCGTCGCCCAGCAGCGCGAGGAAGCGCGCCAGCGGGTGGTTGCTGTGGCCGATCGTGTAGACGGTGACGCTCACGGCTCGACACGCGCCGCGCTACAGCCGCGGCGCGCCGGCGAGAACGCCGAGGACCCGCTGCAGGTCGCCGTCGCGCGTGCGCCGCGGCGCGATGCGCCGCACGGGCACCGCCTGCACGCCGTCGCGGCCGTGGCGGCCGACGACGAACGAGAACGCGTAGCGGTCCGGCTCCACGCCCATGCGCAGGTCCGTCAGGCGCACCGCGTCGTCCTCGGCATCCACGGTGTACAGCCCCTTGGTGAACCAGCGCAGGCGATTCACCTCCCACTGCCCGGCGATCGGCTCGATCAGCTCCGGGCGGCGATCGAAGCGCACGAGGCGCAGCTCCGGCGCCGGTGCGAGCAGCGAGTGGTACGCGACGTAGTAGTGCCCGTCCGCGACGACGACCAGCCGCCACGCGAGACTGGTGAACGGCGCGGCCAGCGCGGCCAGTGACCGGTACTCCACGTGCTGGCGCGCGAGCGACGCGCGCGCGAAGTCCTCCACGTGCGCCTGCGCGGCGATGCCGAAGCCGAGATAGGCGGTGGCCAGCGTCAGCCCCGCCGCGTTCGCGCGCCACGCCGTCCGCGGGCGGCGACGGCCGAGCGCCAGCGCGGCCAGCACGCCCAGCGCGAGCACGACGGTGTACAGCGGGTCGATGATGAACACGCTGCCGAGGCCGAACGGGTGCTCGGTGAGCGGCCACAGCAGCTGCGTGCCGTAGACGGTGAGCGCGTCCAGCAACGGGTGGGTGATCAGCACCAGCCACACCATCGCGAGACAGCGCGGCCAGCTCACGTCGCGGTCCCGGTGCATGCGCCGCACCAGCCATGCGAGCGCCGGCGCGAGGGCGGTGAGCACCAGCAGCGAGTGGCTGAAGCTGCGGTGGTACGTGAAATCGGCGACCGGGCCGCCGAAGTCGATGAGCACGTCGAGATCGGGCAGCGTCGCGATCGCGCCTCCCCACAGGGGCGCGGCACGCCCGAGGCGGCGCCCCGCGGCGGCCTCCGCCACCGCGGCGCCGAGCACGAACTGTGTCACCGAGTCCATCGCGGGATGCTACCCGCGGCGCGGGTCCGGGCGGTGCACGGCGCCCGCCGCGCCCCGCGACACCCGGCGGCAGCGGACGCGACGCCGAGGGGGCCATCGGGCACCGCCGCCGGATCGACGCACCCGCGCGCGACGTCCCCGCGTCACCGCCCGGGCGGGCGCGTCACTTCCTGCGCAGGAGCTCCGCGAGGCCCGCGAGGGGGCGGTGCGTCGCGGCCGCGCCGCCGTCGCCGGAGCCGGAGCCGGCACCGGCGCCGCGGCTCGCCTCGACCTGTCGGGCGTGCTCGTTGTCGTGGCAGTACAGGCACAGCAGCTCCCAGTTGCTGCCGTCCTCGGGGTTGTTGTCGTGGTCGTGGTCGCGATGGTGCACCGTCAGCTCGTTGACGTTGCGGCGGTCGAACTCGCGCCCGCAGCGCCCGCAGACCCACGGGTACATCGCCAGCGCGCGCGCCCGGTAGCCGCGCTCGCGCTCGTCGCGCGCGCGCCGCGCCCCGGCCACCACCGCGTCCAGGCGGCCCTCGTCCGGCGCACGTCTCGGAGGACTCACCGAACACCTCCGCACGCGTCCGGGCACGGATTCCCGCAGTCACGCATCAGCCGTCACTCCGTGTCGCTGGAGAAGCGGATCGCCATGTCGCGAAGCGTCACGATGCCGACCATCTGCCCGTGCTCCGTGACCAGCGCGCGGGTCAGGCGAAACCGCGTCAGCAGCCGGATCGCGTACTTCACGTCCATCTCCACGTCCACCGCGAGCACCGGCTTGGACATGATCTCGTAGACGCTGGTTCGCTCCGGGGATCGGTCCTTGCCGATGACCTCGCCCGCGATGTCGTGCACCGACAGCATGCCATACTCGTCGCCTTCGAAGCGGCGGTCGATCACCAGGGAGCTCACCCCGGCGTCGCGCATGCGCTCGATGGCCTCGCGCACGGAGGCCAGGCCGTCGATGACCTGCGGCGACGGGGTCATCACCGCGCGCACGCGGGTGTAGTGACGCTCGTTCATATCTCGTCCTCGATCTCGCGAATGATGGTGGAGAGCTGGCCGCCCAGCCCCACCGCGTCCTCGATGTCCACCTGGAACGCGATGCCGACGCCGGGCTCCTCGTCGAAGCGCGCGCCGTCGGCGATGCGTTCCAGCACCGAGCGGCTCAGGTGCCCCTCCACCAGCAGCAGCACCACGTCGCGCTGCCCCTCCAGGGTCAGGCCCATGAAGGTGCTGGGCGGGTTCAGGCCCTCGCCGCGTGCCGACGTGATCACGGTGCACCCGGTGGCGCCGGCGCCGCGCGCGATCTCCACGACGCGCTCGGTCTTGTCGTCGGACACCACGACGATGATCAGCTTGAACTTCATTTCACAGGTCCTCCCGGCGCGCGGCGGCGCGCGGCGCGGCTGGCCTTCCAGCCGCTCACCTGCGCGTACGCCATCACCGTGATCATGGGAAACAGGCTGGCCAGCGCGATCAGGCCGAAGCCGTCCAGCAGCGCGCTTCGCCCCGGCACCGTCGACGCGAGCCCGAGGCCCAGCGCCGCGACCAGCGGCACGGTGACCGTGGACGTGGTGACGCCCCCCGAATCGTAGGCCAGCGGCACGATCAGCCGCGGCGCGAACGCGGTCTGCACGACGACGACCGCATAGCCCGCGACCATGTACACCCACAGCGGTGTCCCGGTCACGATGCGAAGCGCGCCCACCGCGATGCTGATCGCGACGCCGACGGCGACCGCGACCCTGAGTCCCCAGGCGCCGATCGCGCCGCCGGAGACCTGCCGCGCCTTCAGCGCGACCGCCAGCAGCGAGGGCTCCGCGATGGTGGTCGAGAAGCCGATCGCGGCCGCGAACAGGTACACCCAGTAGTAGTCCAGCCAGTGCGGCGCCGCGCCGCCGCCGACGAACGCGGGGTCCGTGAGCTGGCGGGCCATGATGCGCCCGACCGGGAACAGCGCGCGCTCCAGGCCCACCAGGAACAGCGACAGCCCGAGCACGACGCATACGAAGCCGACGAGGGTGCGCTTCGGGTTCGGCACCGGCTGGCGCATCACCACGCACTGGAAGAACAGCAGCACCGCCGCGATGGGCGCGACATCCAGCAGGGTGCCGGCGAGGCTGGCGGCGATGTCGGCGGCCCATGCGCTCATCGCTCAGACCCGTGGGTCGTTCGCGCGCAAGAGCGTCGCGGCCGGCGCGGCGGCTGCGTCACCAGCCTACGCCACCATCCCGAACACGAGCACGAAGATCATCGGCGACAGGCTCGCGAACGCGATCAGGCCGAAGCCGTCCACCATCGGATTGCGGCCCCGGATCATGCTCGCGAGCCCGACGCCCAGCGCGGTCACCAGCGGCACCGTGATGGTCGAGGTCGTGACGCCGCCGGAGTCGTAGGCGATGCCGACGATCGCCTCGGGCGCGACCGTCGTGAGCGCGACCACCAGCACGTAGCCGCCGATGATCAGGCGCTGGATCGGCCAGCCCTTGAGGATGCGCAGCACGCCGACGACGATGGCCGTGCCCACCGACACCGCGACCGTGTAGCGCAGCGCGAGCGCGTAGCGGCGCCGCGCGTCCTCGCCGCCGGCGAGCTCGCCGGCCTCCGCCATCACGTCCGCCGCCTCCGCGCACACCGCGATCAGCGCCGGCTCCGCCACCGTGGTGCCGAACCCCAGCGCGAACGCGAACGCGAGCAGCCACGCGACGCTGCCGCGGCGCGCGAAGGACGCGGCCAGCGCCTCGCCGATCGGGAACAGGCACAGGTCGAGCCCGCGCACGAACAGCGCGAGGCCCACCATCACCAGCGCAAGGCCCGCGAGCACCTCCCCGAGGTTCGGGAACGGCTCGCGCAGCACCACGACCTGGAAGAAGGTGACGACCAGCACGATGGGCGCGAGGTCCCGCGACGTGCCCGCCACCATGCGCACGAATCCGAACACCGGTGCAAGCATGCCGCTGCCGCTCGACGCGGGCGCTGATCCCGATCGGGGCGCCGCCGTCAGTTCCCGCCGTCTCCGCCCGCCGGCGCGTCCAGGGCCGCCCCGAGGCGCCGGCTCAGGCGCTCCACCATCGCGCTCAGCCGCTCGATGCGCTGCTCCTGCTCGGCCACCACCGCGTCCAGCTTCTCCAGGGTGTCCTCCTGGTACGCCATCCGCGACTGCAGGTCGACCAGCGCGGCATCCCGGTTCGAATCGTTCATGGCGCACAGCATAGGCCGCGCACCCGTGCCCGGCCACCGCACGGCGCGCGTCGCTACACTACGCGTCCGTCACCCACGACGCGCCGTGCCCGCCATGTCCAGGACCGCGACGCTGTGGCTGCTGCCCGCGCTCGCGCTGCTCAACGCGGCGCTCGCGTTCCGCAACGTCTGGCCCACCCCGTGGATCGCGCCCGGCCCCGGACTGTCCGTCGAGGCCGCCGCGGCCGCGCTCGCGCTGTGCGCGGCCGCCGGCCGGCGCGGCGCGGTGCCGCGCCGCGCGCTGACCGCGCTGGCCGGGCTGCTCACGCTGCTGGTCGTCGTGCGCTACCTGGAGGTGACCTCACCGGCGCTGTACGGGCGGCGCATCGACCTGTACTGGGATGCCGAGCACCTGCCGCGGGTCGCGATGATGATCGTCGAGGCGGCGCCGGCGTGGGCCGGCGCGGCGGCGGTCGCGGGCCTCGCGTCGTTGCTCGCGCTGGTGTTCCTGGCACTGCGCGCGGCGCTGGCCGCGATCGCGCGCGCGGTGGCCGCCCCGGGCCCGCGGCGCGCCGTGGCCGCGGCCTGCACGGCCGTGCTGCTGGCCTTCGCCGCCGGGCACGCCGGCGCCGGGACGGCGGGCTGGTTCTCGCGGCCGGTGCTGCTCGCGCTCACCGACCAGGCGGCACTGTCCCTCGCGTCGCTGCGCGCCGAGCGCGGACCCGGCGCGGACCCGGCCTACGCGGCGCCGGCGCTGCCGGCGTCGCGCCTCGACCGCGTGCGCGGCGCGGACGTCGCGCTGGTGTTCATCGAGTCCTACGGCGCGGTGACCTTCGACCGGCCGGCGGTCGCGGATCGGGTCGCGCCGCACCGCGCCGCGCTCGCGCGCGCCGCCGAGGCCTCGGGCCGCGGCGTCGTGTCCGCGCTGGTCACCTCGCCGACGTACGGCGGCGCGTCGTGGCTCGCGCACTCCAGCCTGCTCTCCGGCGTCCCGATCACCCACGCCGGCGCGTACGCGCGGCTGCTCGCCGGGCGCCGGGAGACGCTGGTCACCCGCTTCGCGGCCGCGGGCTGGCGCACCGTCGCGCTGATGCCGGGGCTCAAGCGCGCGTGGCCGGAGGGCGCGTTCTACGGCTTCGACCGCATCGTCGACGAGGCGGCCCTGGACTACGGCGGCCCGACGTTCGGCTGGTGGCGCGTGCCGGACCAGTTCTCGCTCGCGTGGCTGAGCGCGTCGGAGCTGGGCCCGCGCGAGCGCGCGCCCGTGTTCGCGGTGTTCGCGACCGTCGCGAGCCACATGCCGTTCCGGCCCACGCCGCCCTACCAGCCGGACTGGGACGCGCTGGCGGGAGACGCCCCGTTCACCGGCACCGATCTCGCGGCCAGCGCCGCCGCCACGCCGGACTGGCTGGACCTCGCGCCGGCGTATGCCGACGCGGTCGCGTACGGGCTCACGACGCTCGCCGGCTGGCTGCGGCGTCCCCGCGAGCGGGACCTGGTGCTGGTGGTGCTGGGCGACCACCAGCCGGCGGCGATGGTCAGCGGCGTGGGCGCGCGCCGCGACGTGCCGGTGCACGTGATCACGGGCCGGCGCGACGTGCTCGAGAGCCTGCGCGCGGCCGGATTCCGGGACGGGCCGTCGCCGGACCGCGGCGCGCTGATGCCG
>CBDUCN010000028.1:0-25654 GCA_965365655.1 uncultured Gammaproteobacteria bacterium
GGCGTCGCCTTGCCGGCCTTCGCGAAGCCGTCGACCGCCATGTCCAGCGCGGCCGCGCCGGACGGTCCCGGCAGGCGCAGCGTCGCCGGCTCGGGCGGCGCGTAGCCGTCGGCCAGCGCCAGCGCGCGCGCCTTCGCCGCCGCCAGCACCCGGTCGCGGTTCATCACGATCTCGTCGCCGGCGCGCAGGAACAGCATCTCGCGCGCCTGGTCGGCGGATTTCGCGACGCTGGCCATGCTCACGGTCTCGAACACCTTCGACACCGGCGGCATCGGGCCGCCCGGCATGCCGGGCGCCGCGGCCGCGCGCAGCAGCATCTCCTTGCAGCCGCCCCAGCCGGGCAGCAGCCCGACCCCGACCTCGACCAGGCCCATGTAGGTCTCGGCGTGCGCGACCAGCGCGTCGCAGTGCAGCAGCACCTCGCAGCCACCGCCCAGCGCCATCCCCGACGGGGCGCCGACCACCGGGAACGGCGCGTGCTTGAGCGCCGCGTAGGTCTCCTGGCCCTGGCGCACGATGCCCTCGATCTGCGCCCAGGCAGCGGTGTTCGCGGCGAACAGCGCGAGCCCGAGGTTCGCGCCCACCGAGAAGTTGCTGCCCTCGTTGTAGACCACCAGTGCGCGCTGCCCGTCGGCGACGCGTTCGATCGCGGTGCGCACCATCTCCATGACCCCGGGGTCGATGGCGTTCATCTTCGTGTGGAACTCGAGGCACAGCACCCCGTCGCCGAGATCCCACAGGCTGGCCGAGCCGTTGCGCGCGACGGGCTTCGACGCGCGCTTCACGTCGGCCAGCAGCAGCACGCCGTCCGGGCGCGTCACCGCGCGGTACTCGCCCGCGGTGTCCAGGTGCTCCAGCCGCCCGGCCTCGACGCGGTAGAAGCTGCGCTCGCCCGCGGTCGCGAGCAGCGCGGGCACCGCGTGGCCGTCCGCGGCCAGGCGCGCGGCCAGCCACGCCGCGCCCAGCTCGTCGATCAGCTCGAACGGCCCCTTCTTCCAGCCGTAGCCGAGCTTCATCGCGTCGTCCACCGCGACCACGTCGTCGGCGATCTCCGGCACCAGGCTCGCGGCGTAGGCCAGCGTCTTGCCGATCACGGTCCACGCGTAGCGCGCGTCACGCCCGTCGCCGTCGAGCAGCGCGCGCAGGCCGCCCTTCTTCGCCGCGTCCAGGGCCGGCAGGGAAGGCTTGCGCGCCTCGCGGTACTCGCCGCTCGCGAGATCCAGCGCCTCCTTGACCCGCGTGCCGCCGTCGCGGCGCAGCCGGTAGAAGCCGCCCTTGCCCTTCCGGCCCGTGTAGCCGTCGGCGATCATCTTCTCGACCAGCGCCGGGGTGTCGAAGTACTCGCGGAACGCGTCGCCGTCGGGCAGCGAGGCCTTCATGCTCGCGAGCACGTGCGGCATCAGGTCCAGCCCCACCAGGTCCACCAGCCCGAACACGCCGGTCTTCGGGATCCCGGCCGGGCGGCCGATCAGCGCGTCGGCCTCCTCCACCGACATGCCCATGCGGAACGCCTCGCTGACCGCGCACTGCAGCCAGTACACGCCGATGCGGTTGCCGATGAAGCCCGGCGTGTCCTTGCACTCGACGACGCCCTTGCCCAGCGCGCGGTCGCAGAACGCGCGCACCGCGTCGCTCGCGTCGCGCCGCGTGTCGGGGCCGTCCACGACCTCGAGCAGGCGCATGAAGCGCGGCGGGTTGAAGAAGTGCGTGATCATGAAGTCGCGCCGGAAGGTCTCCGGCAGCGGCTCGACGAGGTCGCCCAGCGGGATCGTGGAGGTGTTCGACGACACCACCGAGCCGGGCTTGCGCACCGCGTCCAGCTTCGCGTAGAGGTCGCGCTTGACGTCCACGCGCTCGATCACGGCCTCGATGATCCAGTCGCAGTCCGCGACCAGCGCGAGGTCGTCCTCGAGGTTTCCGGTGGTGACCCGGCGCGCGTTGCGCCGGTGCATGAACGGCCCCGGATCCTCCTTCAGCATGCGCGCCACCGCGCCCTCGGCGATCGCGCTGCGCGACGGCGCGTCCTTCGCGACGATGTCCAGCAGCACCACCGGCACCCCGGCGTTCGCGACGTGCGCGGCGATGCCGGAGCCCATGACGCCGGCGCCGATCACGGCAACCTTCTCGATCTTCATCGCGTGCTCTCCTTCCGCCGCGCCGCTCAAACCGCCTCCAGCACCGTCGCGATGCCCTGCCCGCCGCCGATGCACTGGCTGGACAGCGCGTAGCGCCCGCCCTCGCGGGCCAGCAGCTGCGCGGCCTTGCCGGTGATGCGCGCGCCGGTCGCGCCCAGCGGATGGCCCAGCGCGATGGCGCCGCCGTCCAGGTTCACCTTCGCGGGATCCAGGCCCAGCTCGCGGATGCTCGCGAGCGCCTGCGACGCGAAGGCCTCGTTCAGCTCCACCACGTCGAGGTCGCCGGCGGCTATGCCGGCGCGCTCCAGCGCCTTGCGCGACGCGTGCACCGGCCCCATGCCCATGATCTCCGGCGCGCAGCCGGACACCGCGACGCTGCGGATGCGCGCGAGCGGCGTGAGCCCGGTGCGCTCGGCGTACTCCTCGGTCACGACCAGCACCGCGGCGGCGCCGTCGGTGAGCGGCGACGCGGTGCCGGCGGTCACGCTGCCGTTCTCGAGGAACGCGGGCTTGAGCTCCGCGAGGCCCTCGGCGGTGGTCTCCGGGCGCAGGCATCCGTCCTCGGCCAGCTCGCCGCCCGGCGTACCGACGGGCGCGATCTCGCCGGCCAGGCGGCCGTCCGAGCGCGCGCTGGCGGCCTTGCGCTGGCTCTCGACGGCGAAGGCCTCCTGCTCGGCGCGCCCGATCTGGTACTTCTCGGCCACGTTCTCGGCGGTCTCCCCCATGCCCATGTAGACGGCCGGGAAGTCGCGGTACAGGTCCGGGTTCGGCAACGGGTTGTAGCCGCCCATCGGCACCCGGGACATGGACTCCACGCCGGCGCACACGAACGCCTCGCCGGCGCCGAGCTGGATCGCCCCCGCGGCCATGTGCACCGCCTGCATCGACGACCCGCAGAAGCGGTTCACCGTGGTGCCGGCCACGGACAGCGGCAGGTCGGCCAGGAAGCCGACGATGCGCGCGACGTTGAAGCCCTGCTCGCCCTCCGGGAACGCGCAGCCCACGATCAGGTCCTCGATGTCCTGCGGCTCGACGCCGGTGCGCTCGATGAGCGCGCGCACCACCGCGGCGGCGAGGTCGTCCGGGCGCACCCTGGCCAGGGCGCCGCGCCGGGCGAAGTCGAAGGGCGAGCGGACGTAGCCCGCGATGACAACGTTCTTCATGGTGCATCGTCTCCGGTGGTCGTTACGGTGGTCTCGGACGGCGCCGGCGCCGCGGCGCCGTCCGCCCGGCGGCGCGCGCCGAGCGCCGCGGTGGCCTCGTCCTCGATCTGGCGCAGCTCCGCGAGCGTGCTCTCCAGCGCCTCGCGCTGCGCCTCGAGGTCGGCGACGCGCGCGCGCACCGCCTCGCACAGGCGCTCGAGCTGGCTGACCTGCGAGGTGTCGGCGTCGTACAGCTCGAGGTACTCGCGGATCTCGGCGAGGCTGAAGCCGAGGCGCTTGCCGCGCAGGATCAGCTCCAGGCGGGCCCGGTCACGGTAGTCGTAGACGCGCCGCGTGCCGACGCGGCGCGGCGTGAGCAGTCCCTTGGTCTCGTAGAAGCGCAGCGCGCGCGGCGTGATGCCGAGCTCGGCGGCGAGCTCGACCGCGCCGTACAGGGTGTGGCCGGGGG
This sequence comes from uncultured Gammaproteobacteria bacterium, assembly GCA_965365655.1. Lineage (GTDB taxonomy): Bacteria > Pseudomonadota > Gammaproteobacteria > HK1 > HK1 > JBFHNV01. The sequence goes on from CBDUCN010000028.1 coordinate 3,747, forward strand.
CGTCCATGGGATGCGGACGATAGGGCCAAGTGACGTATACGTCAATAGGCGTACGTTAACGGCACTTCACGCGCCGCCGGCGCGGCCGCAGCGGACGGTGTCCGGCGCTCAGGGCTCATGGATCCTTCGCGCGCCGTCGTGACACGCCGGGCGGGCAACACGTGGAGTCCCCGAACGCCGGGAGCCGCGTTCACGCGGCGTCGCAGCAGCCGCCACCAGCGATTCACGCGCACCCGGAGCCCGTGAATCCTTCGGGCGCCGTCGCGAACGGGCCGCACGGCGAGCGAGACCGGGGCGCCCGACTCGAGACGAGGGGGTCTGGCGAGCCGGATGACCGCGGCTCTCACTCCGGTCAACGCCGTCGCACGGCACGCGCAGCAGAAGAACGACGGATTCGCAGGCCTCACTGCTCGTGGGCGGTGCTGCGCTTCTCCTCCAGCGGGGAGTGGCGCACGTCGGCGCCCTTCACGATGTAGATGACGTACTCGCCGATGTTGCACGAGCGATCGCCGATGCGCTCCAGCGCGCGGGCCGCGAACTGCAGGTCCAGGCCGCGCGGGATCAGCCGCGAGTCCTCCATCATGAACGTGATCATCTCGCGGCTCAGGCTCTCGTACTCGCGGTCGACGTCGCGGTCCGCCTCCACGACCCTGACCGCGGCCTCGGGGTCGGTGCGCGCGAACGCGTCGAGGGCCCCCCGCAGCATGTCCTGCACCCGCGGGCCGAGGTGGCGCAGGTCGCCGGAGCGGGCGTTGCCGCTGCGCGCGCTCATGTTCATCGCCATGCGCGCGATGCGCACCGCCTCGTCGCCGATGCGCTCGAGGTCGTTCACCGTCTTGATCATGCCGATCACCAGCCGCAGGTCGGCGGCGACCGGCGCGCGCCGCGCCAGCAACGACGCGCACGCGCCGTCGATCTCGATCTCGAGGCGGTTGACCTGCTCGTCGCCGCTGACCACGCGCGCGGCGCGCTCGCCATCCTGCTCCTCGACCGCGGACAGCGCGTCGGCGAGCTGCTGCTCGACCAGGCCGCCGAGCTGCAGCAGCCGGGCGCGCAGCGCCTCCAGCTCCTGGTCGTAGCGGTGAACCGTGTGCCCACCCAGTCCTCTGGAATCCATCGTTCCACCCCCGGCCGCAACCTGCAGAGCATATCCCGCGCGCATGACAGGTGCGCGACGGGACGGCGGGCGACGGGACGGCGGGCGCGTTGCCGCGCTGATGGGCCGCCGGCGCGGCCTCGCGAACGTGCCCGGCTCAGGCGCCCAGCAGCGGCGCCACCTCGTCCCACAGACGCTGGTAGGCCAGCGACGCCGGGTTGCGCGGCGAGTAGCTGGGCAGCGGCGCACGGCGCACGCTCATGAGCTCGACGTCGCTCGCGTACGGGATCACCGTGCGCAGCAGCCCCGGGCGTCGGCCCAGCTCGCTGGCCACGGTCTGCTTGTGCAGGCGCTTGCGCCCGTCCGCCATCGAGAAGAAGCAGGCCACCTCGAGGTCCCGCGGCCCCTTGCGGCGCAGGTGGCGGCGCAGCTGGTCCAGGGTGCGCAGCGACAGCGGGCTGGGCAGCAGCGGAACCAGCAGCAGCGTCGCCGCCCGGAAGATGTTCTCGCTGGTCAGCGAGATGCTGGGCGCGCAGTCCAGCACCACCAGGTCGTAGTCGTCGACCACCGGGCCCAGCACCCGGCGCAGGCGCTTGCGCGGCGCGCTCATGTCGTCGAGCAGGGTGTCCATGCGGCGGTACGAGAAGTCCGCAGGCAACAGGTCCAGACCCTCGAAGTCGCTGCCCTTGATGCGCGCTGCAATCGCGTCGTCGCGTCTCAGCACCGCCTTCGCGCCGCCCTTCACCTTGGGCGCGACGCGCAGGCAGTAGCTGGCCGCCCCCTGCGGGTCCAGGTCCCACAGCAGCACCCGACGCCCGCGGCTGGCCGCCACCCAGGCGAGGTTCACGGCCGTCGTGGTCTTCCCGACGCCGCCCTTGATGCTGTAGCTCGCGAGCACGCTCACCGCGCGGACCCGCGCAGCGCCTCGCGCATGGCCTTGTCCAGCGGCAGCTCGAGCAGGCGCCGGAAGCGCTCGGCGAAGCGCCCGCGGGCGGCGACCTCCCGGGTCTCCATCTCGCGCATCATCGCGGTCATCGCGTCGTGGGTGTCCGGCGGCATCTCGCCGGCCTCCACCAGCTCGCGGTGCATCGCCCGCATCGCCGCCCGGTGCACGTCCAGGTCCTGGTGCTCGCCGAGCACGTCCTGCAGGTCCTTCAGCCGGCGCGTGGCCTTGCTGAAGTGCTTGCTCACCCAGAGACTTCCAAATGCATCAATGAGATATCGAAGATTCTTGCAACATTTTCTGAGGTCGTGATACGCGGTCGGCGGGGACTCGGAGGTGATTCGCCGGCCGTGCCGGCGCACTCTGCGCTGCGCCTTCAGCACCGCCTCGGCGGCCACCTCCGCGACCGGACGGGGCCCTGCCGGCTGCCGGCTTGCGCGCGGTGGCGGTCGCTCCAGGAAGCGCTGCCACGCCGGCCAGCGGCGGCGGAAGCGCGCCGAGTCCAGCGCCGCGAGCAGCGCGCGGTGGGCCTCGACCTGGGCGCGGCGCACCCGGTCGGTGAATGGACCCAGGGCCGCCGCCTGCGCCGGGTCCAGCGCCCGCGCGTACTCCGGGAACACCAGCACGTGCACGTCGGCGTCGCGCGGCGGGCCGGTGATCTGCCCCAGCCACGCCAGGTCGTCGCGAAACGGTGCCAGGCGGCTCTCGACGAACAGACCCGGCACGCGCCGCACGAGGGCCCGCGAGCGGCGCAGGCCGACCCGGAAGTCGTGCAGGAACTCGCTGTCGATGTCCTCGCGCATGCCCTGCAGGTTGATCGCCATGACGCCGGCGTAATGGCGCAGCACCGTCTGCACCGTGTCGTCGGCCCGCGCGCGCGGGTCCAGCGGCCCCGGCTTCCAGGACGGGTAGCGCCCGGGGGGCACCTCCAGCTTCGCCGCCGCGTCCGCGAGCGGGTCCGTGTCGAGGGAACGCGTGCGCGGGCCGCGCGCCAGGGCCGCGGCGACGCGCGCGGCCTGGTCCTCGAAGCCGCGCACCGCCAGCACCCGCAGCAGCGCGTCACCGCGCCGCGGCGGCCGCCACAGCTCCACGCGCACCACGGTCTTGGACCGAGCGTCCAGCACCCGCGCCGCCTGCAGCGTGCCCGGCGCGCTCACCCGCGGCAGCAGCGCGCGCACCGAGAGCAACGGCGCGAGGCGCCGGCGCAACACCCCCGGCGGCAGGTCCGCGGCGAATCTGGGCGCCTCGTCCAGCATGAACTCGGCCGCGACGTCCGCCCCCGTGCCCAGGGACACCCTCACCTGTCCGCGGCAGACCACCTGCTCCAGGCGCACGCCCGCCGCGTGCAGGCGCCAGTCGAAGGTGTCCAGCCAGCTGCGCACGGCGCGCACCGGGGCGTCGACCTCGAGCCGCGCGGCCTGCTCGACGCCGCGCAGCAGGGCGGTCACGGATTCGTCACGCGCCACGCAGAACATGAAGACACTGGCGCCCATGGCGTCGGCGGGGGCTCCCTCGGTGCGCGACACGTGACGCGCGAGACCCGCAAAGTATGGCGCGGCGATTCAGCGCAACGCAAAGTCTGCTATAAATTCCATCTGGAACACCGTGATTTCAAAGACAATGTCCAGCGCCATCGACACCGCCGCCGAGCCCGTTCCCGCCCGGTCCTCACCGCCGCTGGACAGCCCGTCGCTGTACGTGCACCGCGAGCTCAGCCTGCTGCAGTTCAACCGCAGGGTGCTCGAGCAGGCCCGCGACCCGGGCACTCCGCTGCTCGAGCGGCTGCGTTTCCTGTGCATCTCCTGCTCGAACCTGGACGAGTTCTTCGAGGTACGCGTCGCGGGCCTGATCCAGCAGGAGAGCTTCGGCAGCGCGCAGGCGGGCCCCGACGGCCTGCCGCCCTCCGAGGCGCTCGCACAGATCAGCGTGCGCGCGCACGCGCTGGTCGGCGACCAGTACCGCATGCTCAACGACGAGATGCTGCCCGCGCTGCAGGGCGAAGGCATCCGCTTCCTGCGCCGCGACGAGTGGTCGCCCGCGCAGGCGGACTGGATCCGGTCTTACTTCGAGGACGAGATCGTCCCCATCGTGAGCCCGATCCGTCTCGATCCGGCGCACCCGTTCCCGCGGGTGCTCAACAAGGCGCTGAACTTCATCGTGCTGCTGCGCGGCGAGGACGCGTTCGGTCAGTCCGGCGGCATGGCCGTCGTGCAGGCCCCGCGCCCGCTGCCGCGCCTCATCAAGCTGCCCGGCGAGCTGAGCGAGGACCGCCACGACTTCGTGTTCCTGTCGTCGGTGATCCACGCCCACGTCGCGGAGCTGTTCCCGGGCATGGAGATCCTCGGCTGCTACCAGTTCCGCGTCACCCGCAACAGCGACCTGTTCGTGGACACCGAGGAGGTCGACGACCTGCTGCGCGCGCTGGAAGGCGAGCTGCCGGGGCGGCGCTACGGCGACGAGGTGCGCCTGGAGGTCGCGGACAACTGCCCCGACGACGTCATCGACTACCTGGTGAAGCGCTTCGGCCTGCTGGACCGGGACGTGTACCGGGTCAACGGTCCGGTGAACCTGCACCGGCTGATGGCGCTGCCGGACCTCGTGGACCGCCCAGACCTCAAGTACCCGGGCTTCACGCCGGCGCTGCCGCGCGCGCTGCCGTCGGGCAGCGACATGTTCGAGGCCATCGCCGCCGGCGACGTGCTGCTGCATCACCCGTTCCAGTCCTTCGCGCCGGTCGCGGACATGGTGCGCCAGGCCGCCGCCGACCCGCAGGTGGTGGCCATCAAGCAGACCCTGTACCGCACCGGCTCCGAGTCGGTGATGGTCGACGCCCTGGTGTCCGCCGCGCGCGCCGGCAAGGAGGTCACGGTCGTGGTCGAGCTCAGGGCGCGCTTCGACGAGGAGTCGAACATCGCGCTCGCGTCCCGGCTGCAGGACGCCGGCGCGCACGTGGTGTACGGCGTGGTGGGCTACAAGACCCACGCCAAGATGCTGCTCGTCGTGCGCCGCGAGGCGGGGAAGCTGCGCCGCTACGTGCACCTCGGCACCGGCAACTACCACTCGCGCACCGCGCGGATGTACACCGACTTCGGCCTGCTCACCGCCGACCCGCAGATCGGCCAGGACGTGCACCGCATCTTCATGCAGCTCACCAGCCTCGGCACGGCGTTCAAGCTCAAGCGCCTGCTGGAATCGCCGTTCACGCTGCACACGGCGATCCTCGAGTTCATCGACCGCGAGGCGGAGAACGCCCAGGCCGGGCGCCCCGCGGGCATCATCGCGAAGATGAACGCGCTCATCGAGCCGAAGACGATCCAGGCGCTGTACCGCGCGTCCCAGGCGGGCGTGCCGATCGACCTGGTCGTGCGCGGGGTGTGCGCGCTGCGCCCCGGGGTGGAAGGGGTGTCGGACAACATCCGGGTGCGCTCCATCGTCGGGCGCTTCCTGGAGCACAGCCGCATCTTCTGCTTCGAGAACGACGGCGACCCGCAGGTGTTCTGCGCCAGCGCCGACTGGATGAACCGCAACCTGTTCCAGCGCGTGGAGACCTGCTTCCCGATCCTCGACCCGGAGCTGCGCCGGCGCACGGTGGACGAAGGGCTGAAGATCTACCTGGCCGACAACACCCAGGCCTGGCAGATGCGCGCCGACGGCGAGTACGAGAAGGTCGCACCGGGACCCGGCGAGGAGACCGTGTGCGCCCAGGCGCAGCTCCTCGAGCGCCTCACGGGCCAGCAGGCGGTGTCGGCGGCCACGCCGCTGCCGAAGCGCTTCCGCCGCCGCAAGTCCTGATCGCGGCCGAAAGGGGTCAGCAGAAGTCGAAGTCGTAGCCGGCGGCCTCGAGGTAGTGCGCCTCCTCGTCGAGGTCGGCGCGGGTGAGCGGATGGGCGTCCAGCCAGCCGCCCGGCAGCGTGAGCCGGATGCTGCGTTCCCGGGCCTCCACGCGGATGCGCGGGATCGGGGTCGCGTGACGCCCGCGGCGCAGCGCGACCGCGATGCGCAGCAGCACGCACAGGCGCTGCGCCGGCAGCACCCACTCCGCCGGGAGCGCCTCGAACACCGGCAGCGGAAACTTTCGCCGGTGGCCGCGCACCAGTGACGCCAGCAGCGCCTGGTCCTGGCGCGAGAAGCCGGGCAGGTCCGCGTACTGCAGCAGGTAGCCGCCGTGCTTGTGGTACTGGTTGTGGGACACCGCGAGGCCAACCTCGTGCAGGCGCGCCGCCCACGCCAGCATGTCGCGGCACTCGTCCGCCACGAGGTCCCAGTCCGCGGCGACCTGCTCCAGGCACATCAGCGCCTTGCGCTCCACCCGCGCGCCGTGCTCGCCGTCCACGCCGTAGCGCTCCGCGAGCGAGCGCACCGTGCGCGAGCGCACGTCCTCGTGGCGGATGCGCCCGATCAGGTCGTACAGCAGCCCCTCGCGCAGCGCGACCTCGGACACCGCGACGGACTCCAGCTCCAGCGCGTCGAACACCGCGATCAGCACCGCCAGCCCGCCGGGCAGCACCGGCTTGCGGTCGTCGCGCAGCTCCTTCAGCGACAGCGCGTCCACCCGCCCCGCGTCCACCAGCGCGCGCCGCAGGCGATCCAGCGCCTCGCCGGTCAAGCGATGATCGCACCAGCCCTCGGCACGGCACACCGCGGCGATGGCCTTCACGGTGCCCGAGCAGCCGATGCCGGCGTCCCAGCTCGCGGCCCGGAACGAGCTCTCCAGCGGCTCGAGCTCGTGGCGCGCCGCGAGCACCGCGCTGGCCATGCGGCCCTTGGTGATGCGCCCGTCGCCGAAGTGTGCCCGGCTCATGCTCACGCAGCCCATGTACAGGCTCTCCATGAACACCGGGTCGAAGCCCTCGCCGATGATCAGCTCCGTGCTCCCGCCGCCGATGTCGATCACCAGCCGCCGCCGCGAGCCGCCACCGGCGCCGTGGGCCACCCCGAGGTAGATCAGCCGCGCCTCCTCTCGCCCGGCGATGACCTCGATGCGATGGCGCAGCACCTCCTCGGCGCGGCGCCGGAACGCGTCGCCGTTGCGGGCGCTGCGCAGCGTGTTGGTGCCCACCGCGCGCACCGCGTGCGGCGGCAGGTCGCGCAGGCGCTGGCCGAAGCGCTCCAGGCACGCGAGGCCGCGTTCCATGTCCGCCTCCGCGAGCACCTTGCTGTCCGGGTCCAGCCCGCCCGCGAGGCGCACCGTCTCGCGCAGCCGGTCCACGACCTGCAGATTGCCGTCGCTCACGTGCGCGACGATCAGGTGGAAGCTGTTGGAGCCCAGGTCCACCGCCGCGAGCTGGGTGGGAATGTCCGCGTCGCGTTGCGTCACTGCGGACATGGGCCGTCGCTCCAGGTGATCTGGCAGACCGTCACGCTGCGGACTCCGGCGCCTGCGGGGGCAGCTCGGCGTCGCCGGCGGCGTCGCCGGCCCCCTCGGCCTCGGCCGCGGCCGCCGCGGGGACCCGCTCCTCGGGAAACACGCACGCGAAGACGCTGCCTTCGCCGGGCTCGCTGCGCACCTCGAGCCGGGCGCCGTGGCGCATCAGCACGTGCTTGGTGATCGCGAGCCCGAGGCCGGTCCCGCCGAGCTCCCGCGAGCGCGCCTTGTCCACCCGGTAGAAGCGCTCGGTCAGGCGAGGCAGGTGGTGCGGCTCGATCCCGACGCCGCTGTCGCTGACCTCGAAGCGTCCGCGGCCGTCGTCTTCACGGCGCCAGCGCACCTCGATTCGCCCGCCCGCGGGCGTGTACTGCACCGCGTTGAACACCAGGTTGGAGAACGCGCTGTAGAGCTCGTTGTAATCGCCGAGCAGCATGCACGGGTCGTCCACCTGCACCCCCACGTCGTGCTCGCCGGACGCGAGGCGCGTCGCGTCGCGCAGGATCGCGTCCACCATGTCGCGCACGCTGACCGCGTCGTGCGCGGCGCCCCCCGGGTCGCCCTCGATGCGCGACAGGCGCAGCAGGTCCTCGACGATGCGGGTCATGCGCGCCGCCTGCGCCGTCATCTGCTCCACCGGCCGGCGCAGGCGCTGCGGCAGCTCGGGGTCGTCGCCCATGCCTTCCAGGTAGCCGACGACGACCGTCAGCGGGCTGCGCAGCTCGTGGGACACGTTGGCCACGAAGTCCTTGCGCATCTGCTCCAGCGCGTGCAGACGGGTGATGTCGCGCACCATCAGCATGCGCTTGCCGCTGCCGTAGGGCACCGCGCGCAGCAGCAGGCGCTGGCCGTCGGAGACCGGGGAGTCCAGTTCGAAAGGCTCGCCCTCGTCGGCGTCGGCCAGCCACGCCGCGAAGCCCGGGTTGCGCACCAGGTTCGCGATGACCTGGCCGTGGTCCTGCCCCTGTCGCAGGCCCAGCAGCCGCGCCGCGGCCCGGTTCAGCCACTCGATCGCGCCGTTCTCCTCGAGGATCACCGCGCCGTCGGGGTTCGCCTCCGCGGCCTGCTGGAAACGCTTCGCGACCTTGCGCAGCCGCTTCTTGCGCTTGCGCGCGAGGCGCTGCAGACGGTCCAGCCGGCTCTCGATGTCGCCGAGCAGTCCGACACGGCGCGGCGGGCGTTCGCCGCGCTGGTGCAGCCAGCGGTGCATGCGCAACAGCTCGCGGAACTGCCACGCGCACAGCAGCGCGAAACCCGCGCACAGGCCCCACGCCCAGGAGCCCGCGAGCAGGCCGGCCAGGCTCGCGGCGCCCAGCAGCAGCAGGACCCGGCGAAGGTCCGCCGTGACGGCAGGAGACATCTGTCAGCGCTCCCGCGGACGGGCCCGGGCGACGCACCGGTGCCCGGCGATCGTCAGGCCTCCCGGGAGAACCGGTACCCGGTGCCGTGCACGGTCTGCACCAGGCGATCGAAGCCGGACCCGGACAGCGCCTTGCGCAGCCGCCGGATGTGCACGTCCACGGTGCGCTCCTCGACGTACACGTTGCTGCCCCACACGTTGTCCAGCAGCTGGCTGCGGGTGAACACCCGCTCCTGGTTCTCCATGAAGAATTTGAGCATCCGGAATTCGGTGGGCCCGATGTGGACTGTACTCCCCGCGGCGGACACGCGATGGCTCGCGGGGTCCAGGCGCAGCCCGTCGACGTCGATCGCGCTGCCGCCGCGCGAGCGGCCGGCGCGGCGCAGCACGGCACGGATGCGGGCCATCAGCTCGCGCACCGAGAACGGCTTGCCGACGTAGTCGTCCACCCCGGCGTCGAATCCGGCCACCGTGTCGGCCTCCTCGCAGCGCGCGGTGAGCATGATCACCGGCACGTCGCGCAGGCGGTCGTCGCGGCGCAGGCGCTTCGCGAACTCGATGCCGCTGATCCCGGGCAGCATCCAGTCGAGCAGCACCAGCGCCGGGCTGGACTCGTCGAGGCGCTTGCGCGCCTCGTTCGCGTCGACCGCGCGCACGCACTGGAACCCGTTGCGCAGCAGGGCGTCCTCGACCATCTCGGCGATGGCCACGTCGTCCTCGACCAGCAGAATCGTCTCGCTCACGTCCCGGCCCCTTGGTTGCCGACGTCGCGCGCGCATTTCACCGGTCGGATGTTACCGGTATTTGACGGCGCCCCCGTTCGGCGACCGCCGTCACACCCGCAGGTCATGCCGCGACGGCCCCCGCTCACGCCGCCACCGCCGCCCACGCGCGGTCCAGGCGCTGGCGCGACACCCGCTCGACGGTGCCCAGCTCCTGGCAGAACAGCGAGATCCGGAATTCCTCCAGCAGCCAGCGGTAGCGCGTCAGCGCGGGATCCTCGTGGCCGCGCGCGGCGTGGGCGCGGGCGCGGGCCACGTAGCGCTCCCACGCGGGGCGCAGCTCGGCCAGCTTGTCGCTATCCCGGGCGCCGCCGCGGGCGAGCTTGTCCAGGCGCCGCGACGCCGCCTCCAGGTACGCGGCGAGGCGCGGGCGCTGCGCGGCCGGGGTCGCGGGCAGGAAGCCGCGGTACACCAGCCAGCGAAGCTGCTCGCGGACGTCGTCCAGGTTCGGCTGCCAGGCCTCCGGCCAGCCCCCGGCCTCGAGACGCACGCGCAGCGCGTGGTGGCGCTCCAGCACGTCCAGCGCCTGCGCCGCGACCTGCTGCAGGCTGCCCGCCAGCCGCGGACGGCCGGCGGCGCGCAGCGCGGCGAACGCGGCCGCGTCGCGCACCGACCACGGGTCGTCGGCGCGCCACGCGTCGGCGACCGCCGCGCGGACGACGTCGACGGCGATGCGCGCACCGCCCGGGTCCGCAGCGCCGGGCGCCGCCAGCGGCGGCGGCGGCAACAGCGCCTCCAGCAGGCCCAGCCGGTCGCGCTGCGGCACCTCGCGGGCGAGCCGGTCGGGCTCGATGCCCTCCTCCGCCATCGCGAGCTGCACCAGGCCCGCGGCGTGCAGGCGGCGGGCCCGGTCGAGGTCCTCGATCGACTCCACGCTGACCCCGTCGCCGTGCACCACCAGCGCGGGGTACAGCAGCCCCCGGGTGCCGCCGCGCTCGACGGTCACCGACTGCGCGAGCGCCCCGAAGTCCCAGCGCCGGTGGCCGTCGCGCACCGCCGCCGGCGCTTCGCGCGCGGCGCCGCGCGCGAAGCGCCGCTTCAGGCGCTCCAGGTCCCGGTCCTCCGCGAGCACCGTGCCGTCGCCATCCAGCAGCCGGTAACGCAGCCGCAGGTGGGCCGGGAGCCGCCGGTCGAGGCGCTCCGCGCTCCACAGCTCGTCTCCCACCGTCACGCCGAAGCGGGTGTCGAGGAAGCGCGCGAGCGCGCCGACCAGCCCGCGCTCGCTGCCCGCCGCGTCCTGCGGCGCCGACGCGAGGAACGCGTCCGCGACGTCCGGCGCCGGGCCCACCTGGCGGCGCATCGCCTTCGGCAGCGCGCGCAGCAGCGCGACCACCTTGTCGTGCTGCAGCCCGGGCACGCCCCACTCCATGTCTCCGGCGTTCACCGCCGCGAGCAGCTCCCGCGGCAGCTGCACCGTGACGCCATCGTCCGCGTCTCCGGGACGGAAGCGGTAGTCCAGCGCGAGCTGCAGCCCCGACACGTCCAGGCGCGCGGGGAAGCGGCGCTCGAGCGCGTGCGCATCGACCGCCTCGGTGCCGCTGAACGGCGCGGCCTGCGCCATCTGCATCCGCGCCAGCACCCGCGGCGGCGCGGCGCGCCACCACGCCTCGAAGGACGCGCCGTCGCACACCGTCTCCGGCAGCCGCGCGTCGTAGAACTCGAACACCCGCTCGTCGGCGATGTCCGGGTCCGGCCGCCGCAGCCGCGCCTCGCGGGCCCGCCGCTCGCTCACCAGGGCGCGGTTCGCGGCCAGGAACGGCGCCCGCGACTCGAAGCGCCCGTCCACCAGCGCACCACGGATGAACACCTCGCGCGCCCCCGCACGGCTCACGGGCGCGAAGCGCACGCGCCGGCGCGGGGTGACGGTGAGCGCGTACAGCGCGGTCTGCTCGTACACCATCGGCTCGCCGCGCGCGGCATCCCACCACGCGTCGAAGTGGCTGCGGCGAATCAGCCCGCCCGCCGCGCGCTCCACCCACTCCGGGCGGATCCCCGCCACCGTGTGCGCGTAGGCGCTGCCGGCGTCCACCACCTCCGCGGCCAGCACCCAGCGCGGGCGCCGGTCGCGCTGCCCGGAGCCGCGCGAGATGCGGAACGCGTTGCCGCGGATCCCCTGGTACTCGCGCTCGTCCTTGCGTGCGCCGACGTGGCGCAGCAGCCCGGCGAGCAGCGCGCGGTGGATGCGCGCGGTGCTCGCGCGCCGGCCGTGGACGTGCAGGCCCATCTCGCGGGCCGCGACGGCGAGCTGCAGGTGCACCTCGCGCCACTCCTGCATGCGCGGGAACACGAGCCGGCGCTTGCGGCAGATCTCCGCGAGCGCGCCGACCCCCTTGCCGCGCGTGTGCGCCTGCACGTGGTCCCAGATGCGCAGCAGGCGCAGGAAGTCGGAGCGCTCGTCCTCGAAGCGCAGGTGCGGCGCCAGCGGCCCGCGCTGCCCGCGCTCGTGCTCGCGCGGGTCGCCCGCCGACAGCCCGGCCGCAATCACCAGCACCTCGCTCACGCAGTCCAGCTCGCCGGCTGCGAGCAGCATGCGCCCCACCCGCGGGTCCAGCGGCAGGCGCGCGAGGCGCCGTCCGGTCTCGGTGAGCCGATCCCCCGCGTCCAGTGCGCCGAGCTCGCGCAGCAGCCTGAGCCCGTCGTTGACGTGGCGCCGCGCGGGCGGGTCCAGGAACGGAAACGCGTCGACGTCGCCGACCCCCAGCGCCCGCATGCGCAGCAGCACCGCGGCCAGGTCGGTGCGCCGGATCTCGGGCTCGGTGTACTCCGCGAACGCGTCGTGCTCGTCCTCCGAGTAGAGCCGGATGCACACCCCGGGCGCCTCGCGCCCGCAGCGCCCGGCGCGCTGGCGCGCCGACGCCTTCGAGATCGGCTCCACCGGCAGGCGCTGCACCGCGCTGCCGGGGCTGTAGCGCCCGATGCGGGCCTGCCCCGCGTCCACCACGTAGCGCACCCCCGGCACCGTGAGGGAGGTCTCCGCGACGTTCGTCGCGAGCACCACGCGGCGCTTCGCATGCGGCGCGAAGATCCGATCCTGCCTCGCGAGCGGCAGCCGCGCGTACAGCGGCAGCACGTCCAGCTTCGGCCCGAAGCCGGCGCGCAGCCGACCCGCGACCTCGTGGATCTCGCGCTCGCCGGACAGGAACACCAGCACGTCGCCCTGGCCCTCCGCGGTGAGCTCCGCGACCGCGGCCCGCACCTGCTCGGCGAGCGGCGTGTCCGCCGCCGCCGGCGGACGCCAGCGCACCTCCACCGGGTAGCTGCGCCCGGACACGCGCAGCACCGGCGCGCCGCCGAAGAACGCCGAGAAGCGCTCCTCGTCCAGGGTCGCCGAGCTGACGATGACGCGCAGCTCCGGGCGCCGCGCGCACAGCCGCTTCAGGTAGCCGAGCAGGAAGTCGATGTTCAGGCTGCGCTCGTGCGCCTCGTCGACGATCACCGTGTCGTACGCGCGCAGGTGCCTGTCGCGGCCGAGCTCCGCGAGCAGCATGCCGTCGGTGAGCACCTTGACGTGGCTCTCCCGGCGCACGCGCGCGTCGAAGCGCACCTTGAAGCCCACGCTCTCCCCGAGCGGCTGGCCCAGCTCCTCGGCGAGGCGCCGCGCGACGCCGCGGGCCGCGACCCGGCGCGGCTGGGTGTGCGCGATCTGCCCGGCCACGCCGCGCCCGGCGCGCAGGCACAGCTTCGGCAGCTGGGTGGACTTGCCGCTGCCGGTGTCGCCGCTGACGATGATCACCGGGTGCTCGCGGATGGCCGCGACGATCGCGTCGGCGTGGGCGGCGATCGGCAGCGCCGGCGGGATCGGGGTGTCGGGGACGCTCGCGCGGCGACGCTCGTAGAGCGCCTCGCTGCGGCTCAGGTCCCGTTCCAGGCGCGCCCAGCGCGGATCCGGCGCCGCCGCCCCCGACGCGGCGGAGCGCAGGCGCCGGGCCCGGCGCCACAGGGCGGCGCGGTCTTCCAGCGCGCAGCGCTCGAGTCGGGCGTCGAGATCAGCGAGAGCGAGCATGGCCGGGCATCCCGGTCCGAGCTTACCCCCTCCGGCATCCGACGCGCCCTACAATGGCGCCATGTGCGGCCGCTACGCCCTGCGCACCTCGGTCCCGGAGCTCGCCCGCCGGCTCGGGGTGGAGCCGTCCACGCTGCCCGCCGGCGCCGCGAACACGCCCGCGCGCTACAACATCGCCCCCACGCAGCCGGTGCTCGCGCTGCGCGTCGACGACGGCGCGCGCCGGCTCGAGGCGATGCGCTGGGGGCTGGTGCCGTCCTGGAGCCAGGGGCCGGACGCGCGCTACGCGATGCACAACGCGCGCGTCGAGGGCATCGCCGGCAAGCCGGCCTACCGCGGCCCGGTGCGCCGGCGCCGCTGCCTGGTGCCCGCCGACGGCTGGTACGAGTGGCGCACGCAGGGCGGGCGCAAGCAGCCCTACCTGATCCACCGCGACGACGACTCGCCGTTCTGCTTCGCGGGCGTGTGGGACGAGTGGGACCGCCCGGAGGGCGCGCTGCGCTCGTGCAGCATCCTGACCGCCGCGGCCGTGCCGCCGCTCGACGAGGTGCACCCGCGCATGCCCGTCGTCGCGCCCGAGGCGGCCTGGACCGACTGGCTGGACCCGGCGCTGAAGGATCCCGCGCAGGCGCTCTCGGCCCTCGACGTGGAGCACCTCCCGGCGCTGCGGATCACCGCGGTCAGCAGCCGCGTGAACAACGCCCGCCACGACGACCCCGCCTGCGTGGAGCCCCTCGCGCGCGACTGATTCCGGGACCGTCTCCGCAGCGTCGCGGCGCTGACACGCTTCTGTCACACCCTGCCTGTAGAACACGCGCCACGACACCGGCGGCACGGGCGCACAGCGCCTGCCGACACCCCGGCACGGAACCGGACCGGGCGCCGGACAGAACAGACGAGAAACCCGATCCCAACATGAGAAACCCAATCCCAATGGAGTCATCCATGAAGAAGTTCATCATCGCGGGCGCGATGGCCGCGGCCGTGGTCTCCTCGCAGGCGACCCTGGCCCAGGCCGGGCGCGACTACATCAGCATCGTCGGCTCGTCGACGGTGTACCCGTTCGCGACGGTGGTCGCCGAGCGCTTCGGCAAGACCACCAGCTTCAAGACCCCGAAGATCGAGTCCACCGGCTCGGGCGGCGGGCTGAAGCTGTTCTGCGCCGGCGTCGGCGTGGAGCACCCCGACATCACGAACGCGTCGCGCCGCATCAAGAAGTCCGAGGTGGAGCGCTGCGCCGGGAACGGCGTCAAGGACATCGTCGAGGTGAAGGTGGGCTACGACGGCATCGTGTTCGGGTCGTCGAAGAAGGGCGCGCCGATCGCGCTCACCCGCAAGCAGCTCTGGCTCGCGCTCGCGAAGGACGTGCCCGACCCGGCCGGCGCCGACAAGCTTGTCCCGAACCCGTACGCGACCTGGAAGCAGATCGACCCGTCGCTGCCGCCGCGCGCGATCGAGGTGATCGGCCCGCCGCCGACCTCGGGCACCCGCGACGCGTTCGTCGAGCTGGTGATGGAGGAAGGCTGCGACGCGTTCGGCTTCGTGAAGGCGATGAAGAAGACCGACAGGACGATGCACAAGGCCGTGTGCCAGGCGATCCGCGAGGACGGCGCGTACGTCGAGGCCGGCGAGAACGACAACCTCATCGTGCAGAAGCTGGACGCGAACCCGGACGCGTTCGGCATCTTCGGCTTCAGCTTCCTCGATCAGAATCTCAACAAGATCCAGGGCAACCCCATCGAGGGCGTGGAGCCGACCTTCGACGCCATCGCCGACGGCAGCTACCCGGTCTCGCGGCCGCTGTACTTCTACGTCAAGACGGCGCACGTCGGCGTGATCCCGGGCATCAAGGAATACCTCGCGGAGTTCACCAGCGCGAAGGCCTGGGGCGAGGACGGCTACCTGGCCGACAAGGGGTTGATCCCGATGCCGGAGGCGGAGCGCGCGAAGTTCTCCGCGGACGCCGGCGCACTCGCGAACAACATCGACCTGTGACGGTACGGGGTGAGATGCGGAGCGGGGCCCGCGGGCCCCGCTCCGGCCCGCGAGCCCGCACGGCCCCCGCGCGCTCGCCACCCCACCCGGCCCCGGAGACCTGATGAGTCCGACCGCCGTCGTCATCGCGCTGCTCGCGCTCAGCGCGTTCGCGTACCACCTCGGGCGCCGCCGCTCGCTGGCGCGTGCCGACGGCGACGGCGGCGTCGCCGGGCTGCACTCACTGCCCGGCTACTACGGCTATTACGTCGCGCTGTGGTGCGGCATCCCCGCGCTGCTGGTGTTCGGTCTGTGGAACGCGTTCGAGAGCACGCTCATCACCGGGCTTGTCGTGGACGCCCTGCCCGACGGTCAGCGCCCGGACGACCCGGCGCGCCTCGCGCTGATGGTCAACGACATCCGCAACAGCGTCGCCGGCAACATCGTCTCCAGCCAGGACGCGGTGACGCGCGCCGCCGCGGCGCACTACCGCGAGCTGCGCACGATCAGCCACGCCGCCCTCGCGGTGGTGTGTCTGTGCGTCGCGATCGCCGGCGCCGGGCTCTCGCTGCGCGCGGTGCACCCGGAGCTGCGCGCCCGCAACGCCGTCGAGACCGCGGTGCGCTGGTTCCTCGTCGCGAGCTCCACGATCGCAATCTTCACCACCGTCGGCATCGTGCTGTCGGTGCTGTTCGAGTCCATCCGCTTCTTCAACAAGGTGCCGCCGCTCGACTTCCTGTTCGGCCTGGAGTGGAGCCCGCAGACCGCGATCCGCGCGGACCAGGTGGGCTCCAGCGGCGCCTTCGGCGCGATCCCGCTGCTGGTCGGCACGCTGCTGATCTCGGCCATCGCGATGCTCGTGGCCGCGCCCATCGGCCTGTTGTCCGCGATCTACCTCGCCGAGTACGCCGGACCGCGGCTGCGGGCCGTCGCGAAGCCCACGCTGGAGATCCTCGCCGGCATCCCGACCGTCGTGTACGGCTTCTTCGCCGCCCTCACCGTCGCCCCGCTGCTGCGCGAGGCCGGCACGACCATCGGACTCGACGTGTCCTCGGAGAGCGCGCTGGCCGCAGGCGGCGTGATGGGCCTGATGCTCATCCCGTTCGTGTCGTCGCTGTCGGACGACGTGATCAACGCCGTCCCGCAGAGCCTGCGCGACGGCTCGTTCGCCCTCGGCGCCACCCGCTCGGAGACCATCCGCGAGGTGATCATCCCGGCCGCCCTGCCCGGCATCGTCGGCGGGCTGCTGCTCGCGGTGTCGCGCGCCATCGGCGAGACCATGATCGTCGTGATGGCCGCCGGCCTCGCCGCGAACCTGACCGTGAACCCGCTGGAAGCCGTCACCACGGTGACCGTGCAGATCGTCACGCTGCTCGTCGGCGACCAGGAGTTCGACAGTGCGAAGACGCTCGCCGCCTTCGCGCTGGGACTCGTGCTGTTCGTCGTGACCCTGGTGCTCAACGTGTTCGCGCTGCAGGTGGTGAGGAAATACCGTGAGCAGTACGACTGATCCCGTCGACCGGCAGGGGGTCGCCGCCTCGCCGCACACGACCGCGGCCGCGCAGCGGCGGCTGCGCGTGCGCCAGGCGCGCGAGCGACGCTTCCGCGCGTGCGGCCTCGCCGCGATCGCGCTCGGCCTCGCCTTCGTCGGGCTGCTGTTCGCCGACATCATCGGCAAGGGTCACACCGCATTCCTGCAGACCCAGATGAAGCTCGAGCTCACGCTGGACGCGGACACGCTGGACCTCGGTCCGTCGCCGGATCGCGACGCGCTCGCGCGCGCGAACTACGACGGCGTCGTGAAGAAGGCGGTGCGCGCCCTGTTCCCGGACGTCAGCGGGCGCCGCGACCGACGCGCGCTCACGTCCCTGATCAGCCCCGGCGCCGGCTTCGTCGTGCGCGAGATGGTCATGAGCGACCCCACGCTGGTCGGGCGCACCGTCACGCTGTGGCTGCCCGCCGACGACGACGTGGACATGGTCATGAAGGGCCATATCGACCGCGCGCTTCCCGAGTCCGACCGCCGGGTGGACGACCGCAAGCTCGCCTGGATCGACGACCTGCGCGCGCGCGGGCTGCTCGAGAAGCACTTCAACACCACCTTCTTCACCGCCGGCGATTCCCGCGAGCCGGAGCTCGCCGGGATCTGGGGGGCCGCGGTCGGCTCCTTCTACATGCTGACGGTGACCCTGGCGCTGTCGTTCCCGATCGGCATCGCGGCCGCGGTCTACCTCGAGGAGTTCGCGCCGAGAAACCGCTGGACCGACCTCATCGAGGTGAACATCAACAACCTCGCGGCCGTGCCGTCGATCGTGTTCGGGCTGCTCGGCCTCGCGGTGTTCATCAACTTCTTCGGCCTGCCGCGCTCGGCGCCGCTGGTGGGCGGGCTCGTGCTCACGCTGATGACGCTGCCCACCATCATCATCGCGAGCCGCGCGGCGCTGAAGTCGGTGCCGCCGTCGATCCGCGAGGCCGCGCTCGGCATGGGTGCGTCGCGCATGCAGACCATCACCCACCACGTGCTGCCGCTCGCGATGCCGGGCATGCTCACCGGCACCATCATCGGCATGGCCCAGGCGCTCGGGGAGACGGCGCCTCTGCTGATGATCGGCATGGTGGCCTTCATCGTCGACGTGCCGCAGGGGCCCCTGGACGCCGCCACCGCGCTGCCGGTGCAGATCTTCCTGTGGGCGGACAGCCCGGAGCGTGCGTTCGTCGAGCGCACCTCGGCCGCGATCATGGTGCTGCTCGCCTTCCTGATCGCGATGAACGCGCTGGCGGTGATCCTGCGCCGGCGCTTCGAACGCCGCTGGTGAGCGAGCGCGAGCACGCCGTCCGCCCGCCCGCACGAGGAGTGAACCCGATGAACGCAGAATCCGCCGACGCCGCCTCGCTGGACGCCGACGTGCGCGAGGAGAGGACGCAGGTTCCGCCGAAGCGGCACGACGGCGGCAAGGCCGCGCGCGGCGCGTTCGCAGGCACCGTCGGCGAGATCGAGGTCGACGACCCGCGCATCCGGGCGCGCGGCGTGAACGTCTTCTACGGCGACAAGCAGGCGATCATCGACGTCAGCCTGGACATCGGCCGCAACCAGGTGCTGTCGATGATCGGGCCGTCGGGGTGCGGAAAGTCAACCTACCTGCGCTGTCTGAACCGCATGAACGACACCATCGACGGCTGCCGCGTGAGCGGGGAGATCCTGCTCGACGGCCGGGACATCCACGACCGCAAGCTGGACGTGGTGCAGCTGCGCGCACGGGTCGGGATGGTGTTCCAGAAACCGAACCCGTTCCCGAAGAGCATCTACGACAACGTCGCCTACGGGCCGCGCATCCACGGCCTGGTCTCCACCCGCAGCGAGACCGACGACGTGGTCGAGGAGAGCCTGGAGCGCGCCGGCCTGTGGAACGAGGTCAAGGACCGCCTGGACCAGCCCGGCACGGGCCTGTCCGGCGGCCAGCAGCAGCGCCTGTGCATCGCGCGCGCCATCGCGGTGAACCCCGAGGTGATCCTGATGGACGAGCCGTGCTCCGCGCTGGACCCCATCGCGACCGCGAAGATCGAGGAGCTGATCGACGACCTGCGCAGCGCCTACACCATCGCCATCGTCACCCACTCCATGCAGCAGGCGGCGCGCGTGTCGCAGCGCACCGCGTACTTCCATCTCGGTCACCTGGTGGAGGTCGGCGACACCAACCAGATCTTCACGAACCCGCGCCACAAGCTGACCGAGGACTACATCACCGGCCGCTTCGGCTGAGGGGCCGCTCCGGGGCCGGCGACGGCCGCGGCGTGCGCCGGGAACGGACGCTTTTGCAGGAGAACACCGTGGGACAGGCAGTCGGCGAGCACACCGTCAGGAGCTACGACCAGGAGCTGTCGGACCTCAGCGCGCTCGTGCTGCGCATGGGCGGTCTCGTTCAGGAGCAGATCGATCGCGCGGTGACGGCGCTGCGCGACGGCGACGTGGACCTCGCGCGCGACGTGATCGCGCGCGACCACGTCGTGAACTTCATGGACGTTCAGGCCGACGAGCGCAGCATCGCGCTGCTCGCGAGACGCCAGCCCATGGGCCGGGATCTGCGCACCATCATGTCGCTGGAGAAGGCCGTCACGGATCTCGAACGCATCGGCGACGAGGCGGAGCGCATCGCGCGCATGACCATCCATCTCGTCGAGTCGGGCCGCCCGCAGCCGAGCCCGAAGCTGCTTCGCGACACCTACGGCATGGTCAGGATCGCGAGCCGCATGCTCAAGGACGCGCTGGACGCGATGGCCCGCCTGGACGTCGAGCTCGCGCTGCACGTCGCGAAGGGCGACGCCGAGCTGGACGCCGAGTTCCAGTCGGCGCTGCGCCGCCTCGCGACCTTCCTGATGGAGGACTCGCGCAACGTGGGCCACGTGATCAGCGTGACCCTGATCCTGAAGTCCATCGAGCGCATCGGCGACCACGCGAAGAACATCGCCGAATACGTGGTCTATCTCGTCAAGGGCAAGGACGTGCGCCACGTGAGCCCGGAGACCCTGGAGCGCGACCTGCTCGGCGATCCGTAGCGCCGCCGCGTGGCAACCGCGCCGCAAGCGGCCGCACCCGGCGGCGGCGCGGGGACGGTCAGGGCCGCCCGCGGCCGCGCTCGCGCACGGCGGCGGCCCCCTAGCGGATCGGGCGGGACGGTCGCGCTACTTCTGCTTCGCCCACGAGTCGCGCAGCGCCACCGTGCGGTTGAACACGGGCACGCCGTGCGCGACGTCGCGGCGGTCCGCGCAGAAGTAGCCCTGGCGCTCGAACTGGAAACGGGCCTCGGGCCCGGCCTGCGCGAGCGACGCCTCGAGCTTGCAGCCGTCGCGCACCTCCAGCGACGCCGGGTTGAGCAGCGCGCCGAGGTCGCCGCCGTGGCGCGACGCGCCGGGGTCGGGCACGCCGAACAGCGTGTCGTACAGGCGCACCCGCGCGTCCACCGCGTGGCGCGCGGACACCCAGTGGATGGTGCCGCGCACCTTGCGCCCGTCCGGCGTGCCGCCGCCGCGGCTCTCGGGGTCGTGGGTGCAGCGGATCTCGATCACCTCGCCGCTCTCCGGGTCCTTCACGACGCCGGTGCAGGTCACGTAGTACGCGAAGCGAAGCCGCACCTCGCGCCCCGGCGTGAGGCGGAAGAACTTCTTCGGCGCGTCCTCCATGAAGTCCGCGCGCTCGATCCACAGCTCGCGCGAGAACGCGACGCGCCGCGTGCCCAGCTCGGGGCGCGCCGGGTGGTTCGCGGCGTCGAAGTGCTCCTCGCCGTCCTCCGGGTAGCTCTCGATCACCAGCTTCACCGGGTCGAGCACCGCCATCGCCCGCGGCGCGTCGTGGTCGAGGTTCTCGCGCACCACGCTCTCCAGGAGCGCGAACTCCACGTTGTTGTCGCTCTTGCTGATGCCGATGCGGCGGCAGAAGTCGCGGATCGCTTCGGGGCTGTAGCCGCGCCGGCGCATGCCCGCGATCGTCGGCATGCGCGGGTCGTCCCAGCCGTCGACGTGCCCCTCGGCGACCAGCCGGTTGAGGATGCGCTTGCTCATGACCGTGTAGCTCAGCGACAGGCGCGAGAACTCGATCTGCTGCGGGTGGCAGGGCACGTCGAGCTGGTCCAGGAACCAGTCGTACAGCGGGCGGTGGTCCTCGAACTCCAGCGTGCACAGGGAGTGGGTGATCCCCTCCAGCGCATCGCTCACGCAGTGCGCGTAGTCGTACATCGGGTACACGCACCACGCGTCGCCGGTCATCGGGTGCGGGGCGCGCACGATGCGGTACATCACCGGATCGCGCAGGTTGATGTTGCCCGACGCCATGTCGATGCGCGCGCGCAGCACGTGCTCGCCCTCGGCGAACTCGCCGCCACGCATGCGCCGGAACAGGTCCAGGCTCTCCTCGACGGAGCGGCCGCGGTACGGGCTCTCGCGTCCGGGCTCGGTGAGGGTGCCGCGGTGCTCGCGGATCTCGTCCGCGCTCAGGCTGTCCACGTAGGCCTTGCCCTGGCGGATCAGGTCCTCGGCGTAGTCGTAGAGACGCTGGAAGTAGCCCGACGCGTGCGTCAGGCGCTCGCCCCAGTCGAAGCCCAGCCAGCGCACGTCGTCGAGGATGGCGTCCACGTACTCGCGGCTCTCCTTCGACGGATTGGTGTCGTCGAAGCGCATGTAGCACACGCCGCCCGTGAACTCCTCGGCGATGCCGAAGTTCAGGCACACCGACTTCGCGTGCCCGATGTGCAGGTAGCCGTTGGGCTCCGGCGGGAAGCGGGTCACCACCTTGCCGTCGTTGCGCCCCGCCGCGACGTCGTCGGCGACCCGCTGGCGGATGAAGTCGCGCGCCGGCCCGCCGGCATCGCGCGCGCGCTCGCCGGCGTCATTC
>CBDUCN010000029.1:0-25615 GCA_965365655.1 uncultured Gammaproteobacteria bacterium
CGCGGTCACGGCCGGCGCCCGTCGAACACCTTGTCGCCGCGCTCGTCGATGATCTTGCGCGCCTTGCCCTGCGACGCGCCGATCGCGTCGTCGCGGCTCATGCAGGTGTCGGCGCGGATGAAGACCACCTCCTTCGTCTCGCCGTCCACCTGCTTGCGGATCAGGCCCTCGGTGGACCAGCCGCCCGCGACCTCGCGCGGCGTCGCGACGATCTCGAAGCCCTCGTAGTGCACCGGCTCCGCCGGCTGCGGCGCGGCCGGCCCGCCGGCCAGCTTCTTCAGGAACTCGAACATCGGCGCCCTCCCGCTGCGGTGCCGGCATCGATTGTACGTCGCACGATCGCGAAACCCTTCGCCGGACTCAGCCCAGGAGCTCGACGCCACGGTCGGCGGACGGGGTGTTGAAGCGCGCGAGGCGAAACGGCGCGAGGTCGAACGCGGGCTCGCGGCCGAGCGCGAGGTCGCGCAGCACGTCGCCGGTGACCGGGCCGAGCGCGAAGCCGTGGCCGGAGAAGCCGGCCGCGACGACCAGCCCCGGCGCCGGCGCGTCGAGCACCGGCAGGCCGTCGGGGCTCTGGTCGATGAGCCCGCCCCACACCCGCGACACCGGCAGATCCGCGAAGCCCGCGATCACGCGCGACGCGCGCGCGACCACCGACGCCACGACGCCCGCCGCGGGCATCACGTCGTCGTCGCGCCACACGCCGTCCGCCTTCGGCCACGGCTGCACGCCGGAGGTCACGCGCACGCGCCCGTCCACCTCCTGGCGACCGGAGCCGTCCGCCTTCGCGGTGCCGAACACCTGCGTCATGAATGGCGGCACCGGCACCGTCTGCATCACGCACACGTGGTGCAGGCGCATCGGCTGGTGCAGGTCGACGCCCGCGAGCAGCGCGGGCGTGTGCACGCCGGCGGCGACGATCACGGCGTCGCCGTCCACGTCGCCCGCGTCCGTGACCACCCCGCACACGCGCTCGCCGTCGCGGCGAAGCGCGCGCACGCTCACCCCGGTCTCGATGACGGCGCCCTCGCGCTGCGCCGCGCGCGCGACGGCGTGCACGGTCTTCACCGGGTTCGCCTGGCCGTCGCTCGCGCAGAACGACGCCGCGCACACCTCGTCGCTGATCCACGGCGCCAGCGCGCGCAGCGACGCGCGGTCCTCGATCAGCTCGAGCTCCAGCCCGAGGCGGCGCTGCGCGTCGACCATGCGGCGCACCGCCGGCACCTCGTCGGCATCGCGCGCGACCCGCAGGTTGCCGCCCTGGCGGTACTCCACGTCCTCGCCCAGCTCGTCGCCGAGGCCCTGCCAGCGGGCCACCGCGGCGCGCGCGAGCGCGAGCTCCGCCGGGTCGCGCCCCGACTGGCGCACGCCGCCCTGCGTCCAGCCGGAGGCCATCGACGCGAGGCCGCCCTTCTCCAGCAACCGCACCGCGACCCCTTCGCGCGCCAGCGCCCACGCGGCGCACACGCCGCTGATCCCGCCGCCCACGATGATCACGTCCGCCACCGGCGATCCCCCCTGCGTCGTGCCCGCCGCACCGGCGCCCGGCCCTTGTGCCAGAGCGCGACGTCACGGTACTTGAACAGCGGGATCAGCGCGGCCCCGGCGACGAAGCCGCCGATGTGCGCGCCGAACGCGACGCCTCCCTGCCCGGCCGGCGCCGTCAGCGACGAGAACAGCTGCAGCGCGAACCACAGCCCGAGCACCAGCATCGCCGGAAGGTGCACCAGCTGCGTGAACACGCCGAGCGGGATCAGCACCAGCACGCGCGCGTGCGGGTACAGCAGCAGGTACGCGCCCAGCACGCCCGAGATCGCGCCGCTCGCGCCGATCATCGGGACCTCGGAGCGCGTGTCCGGCAGCGCCTGCGCGAGCACCGCCGCGACGCCGCACAGCAGGTAGAACACGACGAAGCGCGTGTGGCCCATGCTGCCCTCGACGTTGTCGCCGAAGATGTACAGGTAGAGCATGTTGCCGATCAGGTGCATCCAGCCGCCGTGCATGAACATCGACGTGAACACCGACGCGGCCGGCGGCACCAGCGCGATCTCCGGCGGCAGGCTGGCGTGGTCGAACAGCACCGCCGGGATCACGCCCAGCGCGTAGACCGCGACCTGGCCCGCACGATCGCCGAGGCTCACCTGCCACAGGAACACCAGCACGCACGCGCCGAGCACGCTCCAGCTCACGTAGGGCGTCACGGTGGTGGGGTTGTCGTCGCGAAGCGGAATCATCGATCGGCGCCGGGAGCAGCCGCGGCAAACGGCGCGCCCAGACTACCGCGGCCGGCGGCGGCGCGGGGCGCTCGGCGCTATCATTGGCCGATGTCCGACGCGAAGTCGCAGCTTCCGCTGTTCCGCGGCGTCATCGAGGCGCACCGCGAGGGCCGCCCCCCGGTCAGCGACGAGCGCCCCGAGGTGCTGCACAGCCGGACCTACCGGCTGCGCGTGCCGTTCGACGCGTCCACGCAGAGCATCTACGTGACCGTCAGCGATCGCGACGGCGCGCCGTACGAGTTCTTCATCAACTGCTCCAACGTCGAGCTCAGCGAGCACCTGGCCGCGATCTCGGCGCTCGGCTCGCGCATGCTGCGCAACGGCTTCCCCGTCGATGTCGTGGCGCGCGACCTGATGGACATCGCGAGCCCGCACACCGGCCACATGCGCCGCGGCGGCTATTGCCCCAGCCTGTCCGCGCTCATCGGCCGGACCCTCCTCGCGCACGCCGAGGGCCGCGCACCGCAGTGAGCGCCGGGCACGGCGCCCGCACGAGTGCGCGGCTCCGGCCCGGGGCGTGCTACCGTGCGGCCCGACGCCCGCGTGCCGCCGACCCGATGCCCGAATGATCACCGACCCGGCATCCGCGCTGCGCGCCTGGAAGGCGCACGGCGCGCGCGTGCCGATCACCGCGGTCGCGGTGTTCGGCCTCGGCGCGCTGGTCGCGGTGGCGGTGCTGGTGAACCTGTACCTCGGCGTGCGCGCCGCCACGGACAACACGCGCGACCTGCTGCAGTCGCGCGCGACGTCGCTGGTCGACGACCTCGAATCGCGCCTCGACGCCACCATGCGCCCCGTCGTGGAGCAGGCGCGCTGGATCGCCGAGCGCGTCGAGCGCGGCGCGCCGGCGCTGTCCGAGAACAGCGCGCTGGACGCGTTCATGCTCGGCGCCCTCTCGGCGACGCCGCAGGTCGCGGGCATCGGCCTCGTGAACCCGCAGGCGCTGTTCCGGCGCTGGGGCCGCGAGGACGGCTCGGTGGTGTGGGAGGACTGGTCCAACCGCCCCGACATCGCCGCGTGGCTGCAGCGCGGGCGCACGCAGCGCGGCTCCGCGTGGGGCCGCCCCATCTGGACCCACACCACGGGCTCCACGGTGGTGATGCACGAGACGCCGCTTCGCCAGCGCGGGCGCTTCCTCGGCATGCTGGTGCAGGTGGTGCCCGTCGCGACGCTGTCGCGCGGCCTCGCGCAGGTGCAGCGCGAGTCGGGGATGACTCCGTTCGTGCTGCACGAGCACGCCCGCGTGCTCGCGCACCCGCTGCTCGCGTCCTGGTCGCCGCCCGAGTCGGCGCGCGAATCGCCGCTGCCGCGCCTGGACACGCTGGGCGACGAGACGCTGCTGCGGCTCGACTCGCCGGACGAGGTGCCGCTGTTCCTGCGCGGGATGAAGCACCTGAACGCCGGCGGCGCCTTGATCGACGGGCGCTACCGCGTGCTCCTGCATCGCGACATCGCGCGCTACGGCCCGGGAACCTGGACCGTCGGCGTGCACTTCGACGCCGAGACGGAGGCCGGCAGCGTGACGCGGCGCCTGGACGTCGCGGTCGAGGTCGGGCTCGCGCTGTGCGCGATTGCGATCGCGCTCGCGGTGCTCGCGGGGCGCCGGCTCAGCCGCCCGGTGCAGCTCCTCGCGCGCGCCGCTGAATCGGTGCGCGCCGGCGACCTGGACGCGGTGCCGGCGCTGCCCACCAGCCGGGTGCGCGAGCTGGACTCGGCGCTGCGCTCCTTCCGCCAGATGGTGGACGGCCTGCGCGAGCGCCAGCTCATGCGCGACGTGCTGGGCCGCTTCGTGCCCGAGTCGGTGGCGCGCACCCTGCTCGCGGGCGGCGGCACGCTGCCGGCGCAGGAGGCGGAGGCGACGCTGCTGTTCTGCGACATCGCGGACTTCACCCGCCTCACGGAGCGCATCGGGCCCGGCGGCATCATGGCGCTGCTGAACGAGTACTTCGAGGCCATGGTCGCGGTGCTCGAGCGCCACGGCGGCATCGTGACCCAGTTCCAGGGCGACGCGATCCTCGCGACCTTCAACGTGCCGCTGCCCGATCCGGACCACGCCGCGAAGGCGCTGCGCGCGGCGCTCGCGATGCAGCAGGTGGTGCGCTCCCGGCGCTTCGCCGGCGAGACGCTGGTCTGCCGCATCGGCATCAACACCGGTCCGGTGGTGGCCGGCGCGGTGGGCGCCAAGGGCCGGCTCAGCTACACCGTTCACGGCGACGCCGTGAACCTCGCGGCAAGACTCGAGGACCTGAACAAGGCGCACGGCACCTCGGTGCTGGTCGCCGGCGAGACGGTGTCGCGGGTGCAGGGCTTCCGCCTGCGCGCGGTGGGCGACCTGACCGTGCGCGGGCAGTCGCATCCGGTGCGGGTGTTCGAGCTCGAAGGCGTCGAGTGGGATCAGGTGCCGGCGCAGGACTGACGCGTGCGGACACCGGGCGGGCCGGCAACGCCGGCTCACGGCGCCGCGCACGCGGCGCGCTCGATCCTGCGCAAGCCTCCGGCCGGGGCGGGTCAGTCGCCGGCCACGAGCCGCTGCACGCCCACCTTGCGCAGGTAGTGCGTGATCGGCTCGGGCAGGCGCTGGTAGAGGTCCCAGCCCTCGCATGGCGGCGCGCGGAAGCGGCCGTCCTCGATCAGCAGCAGCTTCTCGCACAGCCGGTAGCCCCCGGCCATCCAGAACAGCTCCGCGCCCGCGTCGCCGCGCAGCACGCGCCACAGGCTGCGCCCGCCGACGTGGCTGAACACGTTCGCGTCGGGGTGCAGGCGATCGAGGTAGACGACGGGACGCGCGCCGCGGAAGTCCACCGCGTGGTGCAGACGCACGCCTTCGCCCGCGTGCACGACGCCCTGCCAGACCGCCTGCAGCTCGCGGTAGCCGTCGAACAGCCCGCTCGCCCGCTCGAGGTGCAGCCAGATCCAGGGCAGCACGCCGCGCTGCATCAGGTCGCGCAGCTCGTCGCGCAGCCATGCCTGCTGGCGCGGCGACGGCAGGCCCCACAGCGTCGCGGTATCCACCGGCTCCCAACCCTCGGGCTCGGGCGACGGCAGCGTGCGCGCGACGGGGCTGGCCGCGCGCGCGAGCTCCGCGCCGGCGTCGTGCAGCTCGAACACGTCGCCCGGCGCCACGGTGTGCACGGCCACGCCGTCGCCGAGGCGCCGCCGGAACAGGCGCGCGATCTCGGCGGGCCGGTACGGCGCGAGGTGGCGGTTGGCCCACGCGTGCTCGCCGTCGAACGCGAAGCCCGCGAAGTACGGGAACAGCGCCGCGGGCGCGGCCGCGCACGCGGCCTCGAGACAGCCCGCGAGCTCGGCACGGTCCAGCGAGACGGACTCGAGGCCGCGCTGGTATCCCGCGAGCGTTCGCAGCGGCTGAAAACGCGTGGCCACCAGCGACACCCGCCCGGCGACGCTCTTCACGCGGCGTCCCACCGGCTCGGTCACGATGCTGTCGGACATGTGCCAGTACGCGCCGTCGTCGTCCACCGCGAGCACGCCGAACTCGCCGTCCTCGAAATCCGACGGCGTCGCGACCAGCGCACCGTTGCCCACCACGCGCCGCGACCACGGATCCAGCGCCTCCACGCGCGTGAAGCCGAGCGCGCGCAGCGCATCCAGCAGCGGCGGGTGGCGCGGAGCGATCACCGGCCGGTCGCGCGGAAAGCGCTCGAGCGTGGGCGGGTGGAAATGATCGAGGTGATCGTGGGTGATCACGAGCACGCTGGCGGCATCCACCAGCGCGTCCGCGTCCAGCGCGCGGGCCGGCGCGAAGCGCAGCGTGTCGCCGGCGAAGCGCTCGGCGAACAGCGGATCGACGAGCACCCGCGCGTCGCCCATCTCGAGCAGGACGCTCGCATGGCCCAGCACGGTGACCTTCATGCGCCGCCCACCTCGTACGGGTAGTACGGGTAGAGGTTCGGCGCCCGGCCGGTGCGCCGCTCGTGCACGTGCGCATAGGCGGAGAACCCTGCCACGGTGCCCTCGCTCATCGCCTTCGCGACGCAGAACGGCGCGCCGTTGGCGTCGCCGGCGGAGAACAGGCCCGGCGGCCCGCTCGCCATGTCGCGCCGCGGCGCCAGGAACGCGCCCGGCGCCGGCGCCGCCGCGCCGCCGAGGAAGCCCAGCGTGGTGGCAGTGGCCTCGTAGGACGTGAAGTCGACCAGCAGCAGGTCGGCCGCCAGCGTCTCGAGGGTCCCCGCCTCGCGCTCGAAGCGCAGCCGCAGCCGGCCGTCGGCGCGGATGACGGCGAGGTCGTGCAGCCGGCCGCGCTGCACCTGCGGCGGCGACGCACTGCGCCACGGAGGCTCCGCCCAGGTGCTGATCTCGAGCGCGTCCCGGCTCCCGATCAGGCGCCGCGCCGCGTCCACGCCCTCGGCTCCGCACAGGCACAGGCGGCGGATCCCGGCATCGGCCTGCATGCGATCGGCGATCGCTCGCAGATCGTCATCGCCGTAGAACCATGCGATGCGCCCGCGGTGGAACAGCCGGCTCTCGCCGGCGTGGCCGACGCGGCAGCCCGTGGCCACCACCACCGACAGGCAGCGATAGGCGCCCTCGGCGGTGCGGACCTCGAAGCCGTCCCCGCCGGCGGGCTCCAGCCCCAGCACCCGCTCGTGGCGGATGCTCACGCCCAGTCGCTCGCAGGTCGTCAGCGACGCCTTGAGCTCGCGCTTGGTGAAGAACACGCCGGGAGAGGTCACCACCAGCGGCTGCCACAGCGACAGGCCGCCCGGCCGGTCGCTGGCCTCCAGCACCAGGATGCTCGCGCGGTACTTCGCCGCCGGCGCGCCTAGCCACGCGGCGCGCACGGCCGCGCTCAGGCCCGCCGGCCCCGCCCCCACCACGATGATGTCGTAGTCCAACTCGCTGTCCGCTCCGTTGCCGTGCGGGGACCGGGCCTGCCCCGCGCCCCGTCGCCGCGCTGCCCGCCGTTCGCGGCCCCGCGCCCGGCCATCGCCGCCCGGGCCCGCGAGGGCGCGCGCGACGCCGGCACGAGCCCGGCGCGGGCGCGGCACGCTGCCGCGCACCCGCGTCCCGCCACTATGCTAGATACCCGACGACGGACGCGGGCCGGTGCGGCCGCTCGGAAAGGCGCCGTCCCACCGCCGCGGAAGCGCCGTGACGCAACGGCGAACGACGGGCCACGTGCAACGACGTCGCGGGAGTGAAGCACATCCACTGTCACCTGTTCAGTGTCCAGGCACCGCGGCGCGAGGCGTGCGCCGCGCGGCCGACGCCGGGTCCCGTCGCGGCCGCCCGTCCCGGAACCACTGCCCCGGCTTCCCGATGACGGGGTCCGAGCTCACCGATCGGGCGTTCCGCGTTCCGCCGCCGCACGCGCGCTGGCTGCAGCTCGACGTGGGGCTGGCGCGCGCCGGCGGTGACGCGCTGCCGAGCGCGCGCGCGATGTTCGCGGCGCTGGTGCCGCTGCTGGACGGCTGGCAGGACGAGAGACGGCTGCACGGCTGGTTCTTCATGCGCAAGCCTCCCGACGTGCGGCTGCGCCTGCGGCTGTTGCCGGAGCACGCCGAGGACTCGCAGCGCGCGGTGGAGCGCACGCTCGCGCCGTTGCTCGCCACCGGCCGCGTGCGGCTGCTGCGCCGCGCGCGCTACGTGCCGGAGACCGCACGCTTCGGCGGTCCGGGCGCAATGGCGCTCGCACACGCGCACTTCCACGTCGACAGCCGGCTGTGGTGGACGGTGTCGGAGCGCACGCCGGGCACCGCGGCGCCGCACGACCCCGACGCGCTGCCGTGCGCGCTCGCGCATCACCTGCTGCTGTGCTGCTGCGGGCGCGAAGGCGTCGCCGCGGCATGGGCCCGCCTCGCCGCGCTGACCGCCGACGGACGCTGCGCGAGCGCCCCGACGCCCCCGCTCGCCCCGCCTTCGCTGGACGCGCAGCGCGCGCGGCCGGACCTCGATCCGGCGCACCGCGCGGCACTCGACGCGTGGCGCAGGGGCAACGAGAAGCTCGGTGAAGCGCTCGCGGATCTCGCAGCGCGCGGCGGCGTGTCGCGCCCGCTCGCCGACGTGGCCGCGGCGATCGCGCTGTTCGACTTCAACCGCCACGGCCTGCCCGGCACACGCTCGGGTCCGCTGTCGGCCGGGGTGCTGTCCGGGCTGCGCGCGCCGCGCTGACCGGCCGCCGCGCGCGGGCCGCGGACTCGCGCGGCGGCGGGACGGGCGCCGTCGAGCCGTCACGCGCGCGCAGTGCACGCCGCGCGGGCGGTGCACGCCGCCGCGGCAGCCAGCCGGGCGTCGTCGCGCACCGGGCGCCGCGGCCGGCACGCGCGCGGTCACGGCGGAGCCGCTCACAGCGCGAGGGTCTCGCCCACCCGCAGCACGCGCACGGCCGGCGCCTCGCCGCCGCGGCGCGCCGCCTCGTCGACCACCCGCGACGGCAGCGGGTCGGCCGCGGCCGGCGCGTCGCGCGGGCCGTCCGGCCGCGGGCCCAGCCCGCGCAGCCAGTACCACGGCGCGCCGCCCGCGGCGTACGGGACGGCCCACGACGCGCCCCAGCCGGCGGCGACGTCCAGCAGGTCGCCGGCGTCGCACATGATCTGCTGCCGCCGCCCGCGGCTGCGCCGCGGCACGAAGGGCAGGTAGCGGCTCACCGACGAGAACGCGTACTGCACCGGGAGCAGCGCGAAACCGCGATAGCCGCAGAACACGCCGTCGGCGGCGCCGTGCGCGGCACGCGTCGCGAGCGCGTCGCGCTTCACGTCGCCGTCGCCGTCGACGCCCGCGTCCGCGAGCACCGCCAGCCGCCGGCCCGCCGCCTCGACCAGCCAGGTCAGGCCCTCGTTGCGTACCTCCGGGTGCAGCCGCTCGCCGGTGGTCGGCTGCTCGCCGTGGAACGGCAGCGCGTGCGCGCGGACACCGCCCACGCACACCACCTGCCCCGGCGCGTGCGGATGCACCTCGCGAAAGCCGAGCTCGCGCAGCCGCGCCACCATGTCGATCGCGAGCACCGACTCGCGGGCGACGTCCGGCACGTGGATCGGGGTGTCACGGCCGAGCCGCAGCAGCGTGCCGGGATCGTAGTGGTCGGGGTGGGAGTGAGTGAGCAGCACCGCGTCGATGCGCCCCAGCGACGCCGCACACGCGGGCTGCCAGTCGCGCGGAAAACGCCTCGAGCGCGGCAGCAGGAACGGGTCCACCAGCACGCGGCGATCGCCGTCGTCCACCAGCAGCGTGGCGTGGCCGACGAAGGTGACCGACGGCGCCGCGGCGCGCACGGCGGGCGCGCCGCGGGTGACCAGCGCCCCGGCCTCGCGCAGCGCCTCCCACAGCCGGGCGGCGGCAGGCGCGCGCGGCGCCCGCGCGCCGCGCTCCCACTCGCCCAGCCACGCCGCGAGCTCGGACGCGAGCCCCGCCGGCAGCACGACGCGCGCCGCGACCTCGCCCAGACCCCGCTCCACCGCGAGCTGCGCCGGCACGATCCGGCGCGGGTCCGGGTACAGCCACTCGTCGCGCAGGCGATGCGGGCCGTCGCTGAGCCCGGCGAATGCGCGCGGCAGCACCCGGTCCAGCACGGCGGCGCCCTCCTGCAGCAGCTTCGGCAGGCCGTGCTTCGCGCGGAACGCATGCAGCACCGCGAGGCGCTTGCGGATCTCCAGCTCGCAGCGCCCGGAGACCATGCCGCCGAAGGCCGTGTCGTCACGGTACACGACGCGCAGCGACGTCGACGCCGCGAGCCGCAGGCGCGGCGACCGGCGCGGGCCGGTGCGCGCCTCCCCGGCGGCGCCGGCCGCGCGCGTCACGTGCGCCCCCGTCGGCGCGGCGCGGTGCGCGCGAAGCCGATCTCCAGCTCGCTGACGTGCGCGCCCCGCCCCGGCAGCGGCAGCGCGTCGCCTTCCGGCGCGTCCTCCACTACCAGCAGCGCCGGCCCGGGACTCGCGGCGTGATCGGACGCGCCCGCGGGCACGCCCTTGAACAGCGCCTCCACGCCGAGCGGGCTGTCGCGATGCAGCGTCAGCGGCTCGCCGCCGCCGAACGACGCGCGCAGCCGTGGCGGCCAGCCGAGCTCCCGCGCGAGCCGCTGCCAGTGCCGGAAGCGCTCGCGGCCGGTGCTGCACGCGAGCGCCAGCGCGTCGCCGGCGAGCACCGAGCGGCGTCGGCGCAGCAGCGCCCCACCCGGGAGCCGCACGGCGGGCGCCAGCCGGCCGCGCCCGATCTCGCCGTCCAGCGGCACGTCCAGCGCCCGCCCGCCGGCGCCGCCCCACTGCCAGCCGCTGCCGAGCAGCGCCCGCGCGAGCGGGTCGCGCGACGCCGGGTCCGACGCGCCGGTCGCGAACACGCATAGCGCCACGGGCGACCCCGGCAGCATCAGCGCGAGCGCGTCCCCGTCCCCGGTCGCGCGCAGCCGCGCGCCGTGCAGACACGCCGCGTCCGGATCCGCGCCCCACGGCTCGAGAACGGTGTCCGCGAGCGCGGGACCGCACAGCACGTTCGGGTTCGACTCGAAGGGCACGCGAAGCTGCGCGGCCCCCAGACCCCGCGCGCCGGCAGCGCCGGCCAGCGCGGCGCGCGCCCATCGGACCACGCCGAGCCCGGCAAGCTGCTCCGCGTGCCGCGCGCTGCCGTGCAGCGGCGCATCGCCCAGACCGTGCACGCCGAGCATGCCGCCGGCGTGCAGGCCGAGGATCAGCGCCCCGACCGGCGGCGCATCCGCGGCCGCGGGCGCCGCGTCGCCCCGGGGCAGCACCACCTCGTGCGCGCCGCTCGCGAGCCAGCCCTCCCAGTCCGCGACGCGCCGGCGCAGATCCGCATCGGGCAGCCCGTCCGCGGCCGGCCAGACCCGCGGCAGGCGTGGCGGCGGTCTCGCGTCCCAGGCCGCCGCGGCCAGGCTCAGGCCGGCGCCGGGCGCCGCCGCCGCAACCGTGCGCGCATGCTCGCGGCGCAGCGCCGTGGCCGGGCTGAGCGGCGCGAGCCAGCAGCGGTGATACTCGTCCAGCGCGGTCTCGATCGCGCGGCGGCGGGCCGCGTCCAGCGTGAGCCGCCACGGAAGCTCCAGGTCGCAGCGCAGCACCGCGTCGGGCAACCCGGCGCACGGCACCGCGAGCCGGCACGACAGCGCCGCGACCCGATCGCGGGCCGCCCCGAGCGCGGCCGCGAAGCCGTCCACCGGCAGCGTCAGCGCGTCGCCGTCCAGCCGCGCGCAGATCGCCCTCAGCGCGGCGACGGCATCGCGCCACGCAGCGCGATCGGCACCGTCCAGGTCGCCCGCGACGCGCTCCAGCGCGTCCCACGGCGTCGCCGAGCCCGGCGCGAGGTCCAGGCCGCCGACGAGCAGCCCGCCGTCCGCGAGGCGGTCGAGGATGCGCAGCACCCGCCGGCGCGCCGCGGGCGGCCAGCCGGCGGCGCGCGCCACCTCGGCCGCGAGCCCGGACATCGGCAGCGCCGGCAGCACGGCCAGCGCCGCGAGCACCGGCGCGAGGCCGGCCTCCGGCTCGAGCCGGCAGCGCTCGACGCGGCCGCTCGCGCTCCGCGCGAGAAAGCGCCAGCCGCCGCCCGGGTCAGGGTGCACGGTCGGGTTCAGCCGCCAGCGCGCGCGGCGGCGGTACGGCGCACGGCCGGCCAGCCCGCGCGCGAGCGCCTGGAACGGCGCGAGATCCGGCGCGAAGCGGCAGCGCGCCGGCACGGCCTCGCTGCGCGCGTGGTCATCGAAGCTCACCACCGCAGTGCCCGCCCACAGGCCGTGCGGCGTGGCGCGCCCGGCGGCGCGCGCGAGGTAGCGGTAGAGGGTGTGCTCCGCGCGGCGCAGCGCCCGGTTGCGCGGGCCGTCCCGACGCGCCGCGGCAGCGCTCGCGCGGGCGCGCGCCGACGGGCTGCCCAGCGCCAGCGCTTTCTCGAACCCCGGATCGCCCAGCGTGGCCGCCCACAGGTGCGCGCGCTCGCGCTCCAGCACCTGCGCGTAGGCCTGCTCGAAGCTCGACGATCCGCTGACCGCGAGCTCGCCCAGCGCGGGGTCCCCGAACGGTCGCATGACCGCCGCCGGCCAGGCCGCGCTGCGCAGCAGGCCCGCGGGGGCGAGCTGGAACGCGGCGGGAGCTCCCGTCACTCCGCCCGGGCGGCGTCCGCGAGGTGCCGCGCGCGCGCCTCGATGAAGCGCCGGTGGCGCTCGATCCGCGGCGCGAGCCCCGCACGGTGGTGCGCGGCGACCGCGAGCACGGCCGCGAAGTCGGCCGCGATCGCCGCGAAACCGGCCTCGTCCAGGCCGGCCGCGGCAAGCCAGTCCCGGGTCGCGCCGGCATCGTGCAGTCCGAGCTCCGCGCGCAGCGCATCCGCGACCGCCTGCACCTCGCGCGGCCCCGGCGCGATCCCCACACGCTCCGCCTCGGCACACGCGAGCGACGCAAGCAGCGCCTTCTTCTCGATCACCGCCGCGTTCTCGCCGCGCCGCGCGAGCAGCTCGAGCTCGGCGCCGTGCGGCATGATGGACGCGTCAGGGGGCGTGTCGGTGCCGCTCACCGCGCGACCGGCGCCGACGCCGTCACCGGGCGCGCGGCGCGCGCCTCACGCGCGCCGTCCGGTGCGGCGCCGTGCGCCACTCACCACGCGCACATGATGGTGTTCGCGGACACGTAGCCGTCGAAATTCTCGAAGCTGCGGATCGTGACCCTGGGGATCGCGTAGGTGCCGAGGTCGGCGCCGCCGACGACGGCGTCGAGGTCGCCGTCGGCGAGCTCGCCGCGGGCCTGCGCCAGCTCCCTGGCCATCGCGGCCTCGCTGGCCCGCATCACGTCGCGGACGTCGTCGAGGTCGAAGTCGAAGCCGTTCGCGCGTCCGCCGTCGAGCGCCGCCTGGCAGAAGGCTTGCGGATCGTCGATCGCGTCGATGGTGTCGCGAAGTGCGGCGCCTTCGGGCGTGTTCAGGAAACGGTCGTAGAAATCGACGAAGGCCTCTCGGGACATGTTGCGCCCTCCTGCGTTGCGGCCGAGGTGGGGGTGCTGCGTCGCAACACCGACGCCCGGCCGCGCTGCGGCCGGCACGCTCTAATCCGGAGTGTCCGGGACACGGCCGGGATGGCGCAACCCTCGCTCCGGATGCGTCAGCATGCCATCGCGGCCGCGCAGGCCGCGTGCCGCAATCGACAATATCGACAACGTCGAATCCTTCTGCCACCGTCAGGGCCAGTCCACGCGGCCGCCGCTCCACGCCGATGGAGAAACCCGACCCGCCATGACCGACGATCCGCGCAGCGACGGCTGCGGCCCGTGGAACCCGGGCATCGTCTCGCAGCTTCCGCGCGAGTACCTGCCGCTGGAGACCCTGTTCCGCGCCGAGAACGTGGAGACGGGAATCGCCGAAGCGCACGAGCTCGCCGACTTCTGCGGCCTGCCCGCGTACGAGCTGGTGCGCCTGCGCGCCGGCCGGCTGGCCGTGCACGAGCTGCTGATCCGCGTCACCGCCGACCTCTCGGTGCCGGACGGCACGCGCTACGTGGATCTCGGGCTCAACTTCCGCGCGATCGCCGGGCGTATCCTCGACGGCTTCATCGCACCGCATCTCGCGGAGCTCGACGAGCTGCTGGACTCGATCCGCCGCCGCGCGGCGGCGCTCGTCGCGCGCGAGCTGCACGCGCGGCTGAGCCCGCCGGCAGCGCCCCCGGCGCCGCCGCCCGCGCCGCGGTCCGTGCTCGCGCGGCTGGGCCTTCGCCGCGCCGCGCCCGCGGCACGCGCACCCGCCGACTCCGCGGAGGAGCGCATCGCGCGCGCGCTCGCCGGGTGGAACCGGCGCGCCGACGCGCCCGGCGACGCGTTCGAGCGCGCCTGCTGCCGGGCGCTCGCGACGGCCGTGTCCGCGGTGCAGCGCAGGCACGGTGCGCTGCCGGGCGACGCGGCGCTGCTCGGCCGGATCGCGGTGACGCTGATCAGCAACGGCCACGGCAGCGACGCGATCGGCGACGCGATCGAGCCCTACGTGGAGCAGGCGGTCGTGCGCGAGGGCTACCAGCGGCTGCCGCGGCAGGCGCGGCCGGTGGTGATGAACGTCAAGGGCGCGTCGGCATCGGGCAAGAGCACCACGCGCCCGCTCGAGCGCGCGCTCGCGAAGCGCCTCGACATCCCGTGGACCCACTTCGCGCTCATCAGCCCGGACATCTGGCGCAAGTTCCTGCTCGACTACGACTCGCTGGGCAACGCGTACAAGTACGCCGGCACGCTCACCGGTCACGAGATCGAGATCGTCGACCGCAAGCTCGACGGCTACATGGCGCGCAAGGCCGCCGCAGGGCGCATGTCGCACCTGCTGATCGACCGCTTCCGCTTCGACAGCTTCGTGCCCGAGGGCAGCGGCGACGAGCACGGCCGCCTGCTCACGCGCTTCGGCCACCTGGTGTACATGTTCTTCATGATCACGCCGCCGGCGGACACCGTCGAACGGGCGTGGCTGCGCGGCCTGGAGGTCGGGCGCTACAAGGCCGTGGACGATCTGCTGGACCACAACGTGGAGGCCTTCACCGGGATGCCCAATCTGTTCTTCACGTGGGCGCTGCGCACCGACAAGCGCGTGCACTGTGAGTTCCTGGACAACAGCGTCGCGAAGGGCAGCGTGCCGCGCACGGTGGCCTTCGGCTGGAACGGAGAGCTCAACGTCCTCGACGTGCCGCGCATGCTGGACGTCGAGCGCTTCCGCAAGGTGAACGTCGACGCCCGGTGTCCCGCCGAGGTGCTTCCGGACGCGGAGATGGCGCCGGAGAAGAACACCGGATTCCTTCGCCAGTGCGCGCGCCGCATTCCGGTGCTGCGCTTCGCCGACGCGGCGAGCGGCGCCGTCTACGCGCAGCTCGAGCGCGGCGAGTGGACGTGGTGCGACGAGGCGCGCCTCGAGCGCGCGATGTCGTCACCCGACGTGCGCGCGGGCCTCGAGGCGATCGGCATCGCG
The DNA here is from genome assembly GCA_965365655.1 of uncultured Gammaproteobacteria bacterium. Taxonomy (GTDB): domain Bacteria; phylum Pseudomonadota; class Gammaproteobacteria; order HK1; family HK1; genus JBFHNV01. The sequence goes on from CBDUCN010000029.1 coordinate 15,159, forward strand.
CGCCGCCCGCGCGACGCGCGCACCGGCGCGGCGCCGCCCGCGCTGCGCGCAGAGCACGCGCACACGATGGGCGCGTGGGGCGCGCGGCGCGACACGGCGGCGGCGGTGCCGAGATGAGCGCCCTCGGCCACCTCGAGCTGATCCGCGAATCCCTGGTCGCGGTCGTGCACGAGATGCGCGCCAACGTCATCCACTCGTCGTATTCGTCGATCATCTACGAGGGCCACGACTTCTCGTGCGCGCTGGTGGCCGCCGACGGGCGTCTCGTCGCGCAGGGCGAGGCCGACAACCCGATCCACATCTTCGCGGTGCCGTACTCCACCCGCGAGGTCGTGAAGACCTTCGGCGGCGACATCCACGAGGGCGACATCTTCCTGCACAACGACCCGTACACCGGCGGCACGCACCTCAACGACGTGCTGATGCTGTACCCGGTGTTCCACGAAGGGCAGCTCGCCCTGTTCGCGGCGACGCGCTGCCACTGGGGCGACGTGGGCGGCATGACGCCGGGCAGCCTGTCCGGGCGGGTGCGCGAGATCTACCAGGAGGGCATGCGCATCGTGCCGACGCGGATCTGCGAGCGCGGGCGCATGAACGACGCGTTCCTCGAGCTGCTGTTCAACAACATGCGCATCGGCCACGAGCGCCGCGGCGACTTCAACACCATGCTCGGCACATCGCGCAAGGCCGCCGAGCACGTGCAGCGGCTGTTCCGGCGCTTCGGCGGCGGCGCGCTGCTGGACGCGGTGGAGGAGCTCGTCGCGCGCGCTGAAGGGGTGATGCGCGCGCGCATCGCGGCCGCGCCGGACGGCACCTGGGCGGCCGAGGGCTACCTCGACAACGACGGCCACGGCGACGAGCCGCTGGTTGGCCGCCTCGCGCTGACCATCGCCGGCGACACCCTGACCGCCGACTTCACGGGATCCTCGGCGCAGACCGCCGGCCCGACCAACGTCGGCCCGGCGATGGCCTTCAACGCGGTGGCCAGCATCGCGAAGTCGTTCCTCGATCCCGACACGCCGGTGAACCACGGCTCGTTCAATCCGCTCGAGGTGATCAACCCGCCCGGGTCCTTCCTGAACGCGACGCTGCCGGCGCCCTGCGGCGGCATGGTGGAGTGCCGCGCGCTGATGTGCGGGCTGATGGTCTCGGCGCTCGGGCGCGCGCTGCCCGGGAAGCTGGTCGGGGATCTCAAGGGCGGCGCGAACCACGTCTACGTGTCCGGCCCGCGCCCGGACGGCGACGGCATCTTCCTGCTCTACGAGTACCCGGCCGGCGGCACCGGCGCCACCGCCCGCGGCGACGGCAACCACATGGTGCGCGCGTTTCCCGAGGGCGACTTCAACACCGTGCAGTCCGTCGAGGTGGTGGAGAGCCAGTGCCCGCTGCGCGTGGAGCGCTACGCGCTTCGCGAGGGCTCGTGCGGCGACGGCGAGTTCCGCGGCGGCCTCGGCATGACGCGCGACATCCGCGTGCTCGTGGACGGCGCGAGCCTGTCGGTGCTCGCGGACAAGAACGTGATCCCGCCGTTCGGCGTGGCCGGCGGCGGCAGCGGCGCCGGCAACCGCTTCACGGTGATCCGCGCCGGCGAGACGATCGAGCCGTCGCCGGTTCCGGGCAAGGTCGGCGGCTTCAGGCTGCTGGCCGGCGACGTGGTGCGGGTGCAGACCTCGGGCGGCGGCGGCCACGGCGACGCGCTCGTGCGCGACGCACAGCGGGTGGCCCGCGACGTGCGCCTCGGCTACCTCTCCGCGGCGCAGGCGAAGGCGCGCTACGGTGTGTGCGTCGACGCGAACGGCGACGTCGACGCCGACGCGACGGCCGCGACGCGCGAGGCGCTTCGCGCCGCACGCGTGGAGGTCACGGTGGACGTGGCCAACGTCCCCGACGACGGCGCGCGGCGGCGGATCGCGGTGCCGGCCGCGGTGGCCGCGCGCCTGGGCGCGGCGAACGGCGCGCTGCTCGAGCTGTGCACGGCCGCGAGCGGCGCGTCCCTGCGCGCGTGGGCCGAGGTCGGCGGCGCCGGCGACGCGGTGCGGCTCGCGCCCGAGGCGCTCGCGGTGCTCGGCGCCGCGCGCGGCGAGCGGGTGACGGTGCGCGCCGTGTCGACGGAGCCGGGCTGAACCGATGACACGGCAGCCGCTCCCGGTACGCGCCAGCTTCCGCGGCACGCGCCGCGGCGGAGCATGACGGGATGACCGGCGCACGCTTCCTCGTCGGCGTCGACGTCGGCGGCACGTTCACCGACCTCATCGCGTACGACCCGGGCAGCGCGCGGCTGCTCTCGGCGAAGGTGCCGTCGCTGCCCGGCGAGCAGTGGCGCGGCGTGCTGGACGCGCTCGCGGACCTCGGCATCGCGCCACAGGCCATCACGGGCTTCGTGCACGGCACCACCATCGCGACCAACGCGCTGCTCGAGCGCAAGGGAGCGCGCACCGCGCTGGTCACGACCGAGGGCTTCCGCGACGTGATCGAGATGGGCAAGGGCCGGCGGCTCACCGGCGGCCTGTTCGACGCCGCGTGGCAACGCCCGCCGCCGCTGGTGCCGCGCGACCGGCGCCTCGAGCTCGCCGAGCGCGTCGCCGCCGACGGCGCGGTGCTGGCGCCGGTCGACGCCGGCGACGTCGACGCGCTCGCCGCGCGGCTGCGCGCGCTCGGCGTGGAAGCCGTCGCCGTCGCGTTCCTCAACGCATACGTGAACGACGTCAACGAGCGCGCGTGCGCGCAGGGCCTGGCGAGCGCGCTGCCGGGAGTCGCGGTGTCGCACTCGGCGGCGCTGGCGCCGGAACGCGGCGAGTTCGAGCGCACCTCCACGTGCGTGCTCAACGCGTACCTGACACCGGTGATGCGCGCGTACCTCGCGCGCCTGCGCGCGGCCCTGGACGAGCGCGGCGTCACCGCGCCGGTCAACGTGATGGGCTCCAACGGCGGCGCGATGACGCTGCAGCGGGCGGCCGGGCGCTGCGCCGCGACCTTCCTCTCCGGCCCCGTCGGCGGGGTCGCGGGGGCGGTGCGGGTGGCCGGCATGGCGGGCCTTCGCGACGTGATCACCTTCGACATGGGCGGCACCAGCACCGACGTCGCGCTGGTGCACGAGCTCGCGCCGCGCATGTCCCACGACAACCAGGTCGACGCGTATCCGCTGCGAATGCCGCAGCTCGACATCCACACCATCGGCGCCGGCGGCGGCTCCATCGCGTGGGTGCGTGCGGACGGCACGCTGGGCGTGGGGCCGCACAGCGCGGGCGCAGTGCCGGGTCCCGCGTGCTACGGCCGCGGCGGGGACGCGCCCACGATCTCCGACGCGAACCTGCTGCTCGGCCGGCTGCCCACCGCGCGCGCGCTGAGCGGCGGCCTGGTGCTGGACCGCGATCGCGCCCGCGCCGCGTTCGAGGCGCTGGGCCGCGAGCTCGGCGGCGGCGACCCGGTCGCGCTGGCCGGCGGCGCGGTGGCCATCGCGGTCGCGAAGATGGCCGGCGCGGTGCGCGAGGTGTCGGTGCACCGCGGCTTCGATCCGCGGGACTTCGCGCTGCTGGGCTTCGGCGGCGCCGGCCCGATGCACGTGTTCCTGGTGGCCGAGGAGCTGCAGATTCCGCGCGTGCTGGTGCCGCGCTTCCCGGGCCACCTGTCGGCGCTGGGCCAGATGCTGGCCGATCTTCGCCGCGACTTCGTCGACGTCTGGGGCGGGCGCCTGTCGGCGCTGGACCCCGCCGAGATGCGCGCGCGGGCGGCGCGGCTGCGCGCGCGCGGCGAGCGCGCGCTCGCCGGCGACGGCGTGCCGGCGGATCGGCACCGCCACGCGTTCGTCGCGGAGCTGCGCTACGCGGGACAGTCGTTCACGCTGCCGATACCGTGGCACCCCGACGACGCGGACCTGGGCCCGCTGCGCCGCGCGTTCGACGCCCGCCACGAGGAGACCTTCGGCTACGCCGACGCGGGCAACGACGCCGAGGTCGTGGCGCTGCGCCTCGTGTCCACGGGGCTGGTCGAGCAGCCGGCGCTGGACCTCGCGCCGCGCCACGCGGGCGACGCGCTGCTCGAGCGACGTGCGGTGTGGTTCGGCGCGTGGTGCGACACGCCGGTGCTGGACCGCGAGCGGCTGGTGCCCGGCAGCGCGTTCGACGGGCCGGCCATCGTCGAGGAAGCGGGCGGCACCACCGTCGTTCCGCCGCGCTGGCGCGTGACGGCGCACGCGAGCGGCGCACTGCTGTGCGAGCGCGGCGAGCAGCACGCCAGTGAATGACGCCGTCCATCTGCACCCCGCGTGCGGCGCGCGGACGCGCCGGTATTCGGTCAAGCGCGTCGATGCCCGATGAACGCGGCACGCCGCGGACCGCGTCCGCACCGCGGCGGCGCGAGGACGCGCGCGCTCACGATCCCGTTCGCGGCGCGCCCGGATCGGCGGCGGCACCGATCGCGCTGCCGCCGGGGCTCGCGCTGCTGCGGCGCGTGCCGCTGCCGCGCAAGCTGGGCGCGCTGGAACGGATCTACGGGCGCGCGCTCGCGGCGCGCGGCGCCGCGTGGGTGGTGACCGCCGCGGGGGTGACCTGGAAGCTGGATCTCGGCGACGCGACGCAGCGCTGGATCGTGTACGGCGACTACGAGGGACGCACCCAGGTCGACTGGCTGCGGCGCTGGGTCGCCGGCGGCGGCGCGGTCGTGGATGCCGGCGCCAGCATAGGCCAGACGCTGCTGCACCTCGCGCCGGTGCGCGGCGTGCGCGTGCACGCGTTCGAGCCGATCCCGTGCGCGGCCGCGTGGCTTCGCGAATGCCTGGCCGTGCAGCGAGGCTGGCAGGTGGACGTGATCGAGGCCGCGCTGTGGGACGCCGACGGGGACGTCACGATGCAGGTCGCCGGCCCGCACTCGACGACGCGCACCGACTGGTACGCGCACCGCGCGCTCGCGCGGCTTCGCGTGCCGGCCGCGCGCCTCGACGATTACGCCGCGCGCGCCGGCATCGAGCGCATCCGGCTCTGGAAGCTGGACGTGGAGGGCGCCGAGGCACGGGCGCTGGCCGGCGCGCGACGGCTGCTGGGCGAGCGGCGCGTCGACGCGCTGCTGGTGGAGGTGAGCCGAGACTCCTTCGCGGCGGTGAGTGCGCTCCTCGCGGACCACGGCTACGCCGCGATGCGCATCGAGCGCGGCGGCAGGCTGCGGCGCGCCGCGCAGAGCCCTGCCGGCACCACGAACCGGGTCTTCCTGCCGCGCGGCAGCGGCCGCTGATCCGCGGCGACGGCGGCGCACGCCGCGCGCGGCGGTCTCAGCCGGCGCGTCGCGGGACCGGGGGGATCAGCTCGAGATCGCGCACCACGTCGTCCAGCGGCGCCGGCATCCCGATGTGGTAGCCCTGCACGAAGTCCACCCCGATCTCGCGCAGGCGCTCGAGCACGCCCTCGTTCTCGACGAACTCCGCGACCGTGCCCTTCGCCATGATGTGTCCGATCTCGTTGATCGAGCGGACCATCGCGAGGTCGATGGGATCGCGCAGGATGTCCTTCACGAACATGCCGTCGATCTTGAGATAGTCCACCGCCAGCGTCTTCAGGTAGCCGAAGGACGACAGCCCGCTGCCGAAGTCGTCCAGCGCGAAGCGCACGCCCTGCTCGCGCAGCGTGGAGATGAAGCGCTCCGCCTGCGCGAGGTTCGCGATCGCCGCGGTCTCCGTGACCTCGATGCCCAGCATCTCGCCGGGCACCTCCGCGGCGCGCAGCCGCTCGGCCATGCGCGCGAGCAGCCCGTCGTCGGCGAGCGACTGCCCGGACAGGTTGATGAACAGGCGCCCGACGGCGGGCAGTCCGTCGCGGTGGGCCGCGGCCCAGTCCATGACCGCGTTGAACACCCACTCGTCGATGCGGGTCGCGAGCTGGTAGCGCTCGGCGGCAGGCAGGAAGGCGCCCGGCGGCACGATCGCGCCGTCGTCGTCGCGCATGCGCAGCAGGATCTCGTGGTGGCCCGGGTCGCCCGGCGCGGCCGGCGCCGCGGGGCGGATGCGCTGCGCCCACAGCTCGAAACGCGACTCCACCAGCGCCTGCGTCACGCGCGTCACCCAGCGCATCTCGCCCTCGCGCCGCGCGAGGTGCGCATCGTCGGCGTGGTAGACGTGCAGGCGGTTGCGCCCGCTTTCCTTCGCCGCATAGCACGCGCGGTCGGCGCGGCTCATGACCACCGACACGCTCTCCGAGTGGCGGTCCACGGGCACCAGCCCGATGCTGGCGGAGATCGAGAAGCTGTTGCCCTCCCAGCTGAAACGGAACTCGCCGATCGCCTCGAGCAGCGTCTCCGCCGCGCGCTGCGCCTGCGAGATCGGGCAGTCGCGCATCAGCACCGCGAACTCGTCTCCGCCGAGGCGTGCGAACACGTCGTCGCGGCGAACCCGCCGCGGCAACAGGGCCCCGACCTGGCGCAGCAGCTCGTCGCCCGCGAGATGGCCGCAGGTGTCGTTCACGACCTTGAACTGGTCGAGGTCCAGGTAGCACACGGCGTGACTGGCGCGCCCGGCGGCCGCCTCGTCCACCGCCTGCGCGAGCCGTTCCTCGAACGCGCGGCGATTCCACACGCCCGTGAGGCTGTCGTGAGACGCCTGGAACGAGAGCTTCTCGGACAGATCGCGGGTCTCCGTGAGATCCCGCCACGCGAGCACCACGCCGCGCTCGTCCTCGCCGGCGCCGCGGTACGGGAACAGCTCGATGTCCATGAAGCGTCGCCGTCCGCCGTCGAGCTCCAGCCAGCTCTTGACGTGTGCAGGGCCGCCGTCGCGGCAGCTCCTGAACGCGTCGTCGAACGGCGTGCCGGGCCCGAGGTCGGGGTGCATCGCACCCACCGTCTGCCCCACGCACTCGTCAACGCGCCGCCCGAACGCGCGCGCCCACGCGTCGTTCACCGCCTCGATCCGCCCGTCGGGACGCGCGAATGCCATCAGGTCGGCGGTCGACGAGAGGATCTGCTCCTGCAGGCGCAGGCGGCGCAGCGCCCGGCGCTCGTCGGTGACGTCCACCACCGCGCACTGCACCGCCGGCGCGTCGTCCCAGGTCACCGCGCGCGCGAAGCCCTGCAGCCACACACGCTCGCCGTCGCGGCGCACCGCCTCGTACCCGTAGCTCTCGCTGGCCGACGCGTTGCGCACGCACTCGCGGGCCACCGCCAGCACGCGCTCGCGCTCCGCCGGCGCGACGTGGTGATCCAGCGAGCCGCGCGCGAGCAGCTCGTGCACGCCGTCGAAGCCGAGGATGGCCGCGAACGCGTGGTTCACGTACAGCGGCTGCCAGTCGCGATGGATGTACACCCCCTGCACCGAGCCCTCGGTGATGTCGCGGAAGCGGCGCTCGCTCTCCGCGAGCCGGCGCCCGGACTCGCGCTGCTCGCGCTCCAGGGCCAGGCGCTCGAAGGCCCGCGACAGGGTCGCCTTGAGCTCGTCCGGGTGGAAGGGCTTGCGCAGGAAGTCGTACGCGCCCTGCTTGAGCGCCTGCAGCGCGGACTCGATGGACGCGTAGGCCGTCATCGCGACGTAGAGGTGCTCCGGCCAGCGCTCGCGAAGCGTCGCGATGAGGTCCATGCCGTCCTCGGTCCCGAGCCGCACGTCGACCAGCACGACGTCGCACTCGCGCCCCTCGAGCTCGCGCCCGGCCTCGCCGGCGGAGTTGACGCAGCGCGCCGCGAAACCGTCCGCCTCGATGAGATCGACCAGGCTCTGCGCGAAGTCGCGGTCGTCGTCGACGACCAGGACCGCGGGCGTTGCCGGGACCTCCGCCACCGCCTCAGGCGCCGTGGCCAGGGGCGCGGCGCGCGGCGCGTGCGCGACCGGCGGACACGCGCGTGCGTCGCGTGGTGCCGACGGGCGCCCGTCGACCGTCCGACGTCGCGCCGGGCTCAGCCACTCTTGAAGCGCCCCCACAGGTACGCGACCAGCCACACCGGCAGCACGACCAGCGCGCCCAGCAGGACGTACGAGCCTGCCCAGCCGAGCACCCCGGACACCGCGTCCCACGCGCCCTTCGCGACGCCGGACGCGCCTTCGAGCACGTCCACCGGCGTCACGCCGAGCACGGCCAGCACCAGCCCCACGGCCAGGGAAGCCAGGGCGAGGCGGACGACGGTGCCGACGGTGACGCGCTTGCGGGCCATGCTCAGCTGCCTTGCGGTCTGGAACGCGGCACGCAGTCTATCGAGCCAGTGCCGGGACGCGAAGGCACCTCGTTCGGGTGCAAAGGAAGAAATCGCATCCAGGCCTTGTGTGCCGGGCGCGCGCGGTCCATCTTCGGCGGCCGCACGCAACGCCCCGGCGCAGGAGGACCGCGATGACCCGACCCGACCCCACTGCCGTGCGTCACGCGGCCTGCGTGGGCTGCGGAACCATCGGCGCCGGCTGGGCGGCGCTGCTGCTGGCCCGGGGGCTCGACGTCACCGCCACCGATCCGGCGCCGGACGCGGAGGCGCGGCTGCGCGCGCGGGTCGCGCGAATCTGGCCGAAGCTGGAGGCGCTCGGGCTGGAGCCCGGCGCCAGCCCCGAGCGGCTGCGCTTCGTCGCGAGCGTCGAGGCGTGCGTGAGCGACGCGCAGTTCGTGCAGGAGAGCGCGCCGGACGACGAGGCGCTGAAGGTGGAGCTGCTGGCGCGCATCGATGCCGCGTGCGCTGCGGACATCGTGATCGCGAGCTCGTCGTCGAAGTTCCTGCCGTCGCGCCTGGGCGCGCGCTGCAGGCATCCGCGCCGCATCGCGATCGGCCACCCGTTCGTGCCTGCGTATCTGGTGCCGCTGGTGGAGATCGTGGGCGCGCCCGACGCCGATCCGCAGGCGCTGGCGTGGCTGGACGGCTTCTACCGCCGCATCGGCAAGACGCCGATCACCCTGAAGAAGGAGATCGAGGCCTACGTCGCGAACCGGCTGCAGTTCGTGCTGCTGGAGGAAGCCGCGCGGCTGGTCGCGGACGGCGTGTGCGACTGGATGGACGTGGAGACCGCGGTCACCAAGGGCCCCGGCTTCCGCTGGCCGGTGCAGGGTCCGGTGCTGCACCGCCACCTGGGCGGCGGCCCCGGAGGCGTGCGCCACATGATCGCCCACTTCGGCTGGCGCGCCGCGCCGCAGACCATGCAGCCGTTCATCGACACCGTCGACAGGCGCTGGGGCCACGTGCCGATGGAAGACCTCGAGGACTGGCGCGACGAGAACCTGCTCCTGATGCTGAAAGGCCTGAAGGAGGCGCCGTCATGATGGGGGGACGGGGTCAAGTCTTGACCCCATCAGGAACGGACCCCATCAGGCGCTGGACCAGCGCCGGCATCGCTTCAGCGTCGAGGTTCGCGAACGCGAAGCGCAGGTAGTCCTCCAGCCCCGGGCCGAAGGTCGCGCCCGGCACGCACAGCACACCGTGGTCCTGCGCCAGCCGGCGCGCGACGCCGGTGGAATTCTCGCCCTCGAACGGGTGGCGCACCCAGGCGAACCAGGCGCCGGCGCTCACCAGCCGGTAGCCGGGCGCGTTGACGCGGAACGCGTCGCGCAGCGCCGCGGCGCGCTCCACCATCAGCGCCGCCTTCGCGTCGCGCCATCCGTCCAGGTGCGCGAGCGCGAACTCAGCCGCGTGCTGACCGGGCTGGGGTGCGCAGATCGCGATGCAGTCCATGATCTTCTGTGCCTCGGCCATCAGCGCGGGGCCGCACACGAGCGCACCCACCCGGTAGCCGGCCAGCGCGTAGGACTTCGAGAAGCTGTGCAGCGACACCAGGTGCTCGCGCCAGGCGGCGTGCTCGAACAGCCGGTGCGGCGGGCCCGCATGGCTGCGGAAGTCCTTGTAGGTCTCGTCCACCACCAGCGCGAGGCCGCGATCCGCCGCGAGCGCGAGGAAGCGCTCGAGCAGCGCCGGCGGGAACTCGGCGCCGGTGGGGTTGTTGGGGGTGACCAGCACGACGGCGCGGGTGCGCGCGGTGACGAGCGACGCGGCGGCGTCGGGGTCCGGGATGCCGCCGCGCGCCTCGTCGAACGGCAGCGGCACCGCGCGCACGCCCTGCATCTCGAGCCACATGTGGTGGTTGAAGTACCAGGGCACCGGCAGCAGCACCTCGTCGCCCGGTCCCGCCAGCGCCGACAGCGCGACACAGAAGGCCTGGTTGCAGCCGGCGGTGATCGCGACCTGCTCGGCCGCCACGGGGGCGCGGTAGACGTCCGACAGGTGCTGCGCGAAGGCCGCGCGCAGCGACGGCCGGCCGACGATCGGGCTGTACGCGGCGCTCGCGGGGTCGCGCAGCGCGTCGCTCACGTGCGCGACCAGCTCCGGGGCCGGCGGGTACGCGGGCACCGCCTGCGCGAGGTCCAGCAGCGGGCGCTCCGGCGGGAAGCGCCGGCCGGCGATCCAGCCGTGCACGTCCGCGATGGGCGGCGGCGAGACCGCGCGGACCGACGGGTTCATCGCGATGTGGCGCCGCCGGGCGATGCGCCGCCGCCGGTCAACGCGCGCCTCCGTCC
>CBDUCN010000030.1:0-25376 GCA_965365655.1 uncultured Gammaproteobacteria bacterium
CGATCGCGTCCAGTTCCTCGCCGGAATCGAGCTGTTCGCCGGCATGCCCGCCGCGCTGCTGGAGGCGATTGCCGGCGACATGGCGCTGCTTCAGCTGGCCGCCGGCGAGTCGCTGTTCGAGGAGGGCAGCGTGGGCGACGCCGCCTACTTCGTCGTGCACGGCGAGCTCGCGCTGACCAGCGGCGGCGTGGAGCTGCTGCGCCGGGGGCCGGGGAGCTTCGTCGGGGAGTTCGCGCTGATCGACGCCCAGCCGCGCAGCACCGCCGGCATCGCGTGCTCGCCGCTGGCCGTGCTGTGCTGGCGCCGCGAGTCGTTCCTGCGCGTGCTTGCCGCGGACCCCGGCGTCGCGCACGGCATCCTGCGCGTGCTCACCGGCAAGCTGCGCGGCGACGTCGGGCGGCGTGCGCAGCTGATCGCCGAGCGCGCCCGCTGGCGCCAGGACATGGCCCGCTCGCGTGAGATCCAGCTCGGGATGCTGCCGCCGCCGTGCGTGGACGCCGCGGGGCTGGAGGTCGCGGGCGAGTGCGTGCCGGCGGGCGCGGTGGGGGGCGACTTCTACGACGTGCTGCCGCTCGAGGACGGCGGGGTCGGCGTGATGATCGTCGACGTGACGGGGCACGGTTTCTACTCCGGGCTGTTCGTCGCGATGGCCAAGAGCGGTCTGCACGCCCAGGCGCGCGTGGACCCGTCGCCCGGCGAGGTGATGGGCGCGATGCGCCAGACCCTGTGCCTGTCGTTGCAGCGCTACATGCTGATGACCTGCGCCTACGTCACGGTGCATCCAGGGCAGGGCGTGCTGCGCTATGCCAACGCGGGGCACCCGCACCTGCTGCTCTACCGCGCGTCTAGCGGGGACGTCGCGGTGCTGGACGTCCTGGACCCGATCCTCGGCGCGCTGGAGCCGGACGAGTGCGCGTACGAGGTGCGCGAGCTGCCGTGGTCGCCCGGCGATCGCCTGCTGCTGTATTCCGACGGCGTGATCGAGGCGCGCGACGCCGCGGACGCGGAGTTCGGCCGCGAGCGCCTGGTGAGCGTGTTCCGGCGCCGGGCAGGCCTCGGTGCCGAGGCGCTGCGCGACGCGCTGCTCGCCGAGCTGGCCGCGCACCAGGGCGCGCAGCGGGCGCAGGACGACGTCACGCTGGCGGTGGTCGCGGCGCCCGCGCCGGGCGGGGCGCGGCCGTGAGCGCACCCCCGGCGGCGATGGTGGTCACCGACCTGGACGGCACGCTGCTCGATTCCCGCGGCGTGCTGAGCGCCGCGAACCGCGCGACGCTCGAGGCCCTCGCGCGCGCCGGCGTGCTGCGCGTGGTGGCGACCGGGCGCAACCTCCACTCGGCGCTGACCGCGCTGCCCGGGGACGCGCCCATCGACTACCTCGTGTTCGCGTCCGGTGCCGGCATCATGAGCTGGCCGGACCGGGTGCTGGTGCACCGCGAGGAGCTGGGCGACGACGAGGCGCTGGCCGCGGCCGACGCGCTGTGCGAGCTCGCGCTGGACTTCATGCTGCACGCGGGGGTGCCCGACAACCACCGCTTCTGGTACCGCCGCGGCGACGGCCCCAACCCGGATTTCGAGCGCCGCCTCGCGCGCTACGCGCAGCACGCGGTGCCGTGGCCCGACGCGCCGCCCGCGGGTCCGTTCAGCCAGCTCCTCGCGATCGAGCCGGGCGGCGACCAGGCGCAGCCGGCCGAGGCGCGTCACGGCAGCCTTCGACGCCTGCTCGAGCCGCTGCACGTGATCCGCACGACATCGCCGCTGGATCACCGCTCGGCCTGGTTCGAGGTCTTTCCGGCCGGGGTCTCGAAGGCGTCCGGCGCGCGCTGGCTGCTGGAGCGCCATGCGCTGTCGCACACGACGGTGCTCGCGGTGGGCAACGACTTCAACGACGAGGACATGCTGGCGTGGGCGCCGCACGCGCGCGTGGTGGCCAACGCCCCGGCCGAGCTGCGGCAGCGCTTCGCGACGGTCGCCGGGAACGACGACGACGGCTTCAGCGCCGCGGTGCAGGACTGGCTGGCGCTGCTCGGCTAGTACCCTGGCGCTCGTGAATCGTTCACCGCGCCCGCGGCGATTGCGTCCGCGCGCGGCTGTCGGCGTTGCGGGCCCGCGGGGAAACACACGGGCGCGCGCGATTCCATGCACCGCCGCGCGCTGCCTGGCGGGCGTTTCGCGGCGGCGCGCGATGAGGTTCGAGAGATCTCAGGGCAGCCAGCCGCCGGCGGCCTGCAGCGCACGCGTGTCGTTCGCTCGGCTGACCCAGGCGGCCAGCGCCCGCCGCGGGGCGTCGACGCGGGCATCGGGCAGCGTCGTCGCGGCGTGGAAGCGGGGGCTCGCGCCGTCCAGCGGGACCCGCGCGTGCCCCAGCACGACGAAATCGTGGCGCAGGGTGCGGCCCTCGTTCTCGCCTGCGCGCACCTCGGTCTGCAGGTCGAAGCCGAGCAGCGCGACGTGCAGCTCCAGCGGCCCGTCGAGCGCATGCGCGGCCGTGTAGCGCCCGTCGATCCGGCCGGTCGCGGTGTCCACGTCCAGGCTCAGGATGCCGGCCGGCGGCGGCGACGCGACGTCCAGAACCGGGCGCCGGAACCAGCCCCGCCACTCCTCGCCGCGCGCGACGAAGCCCGGGGTGTAGACGCTGCGCACCACGCCGCCGCGGGCGTGCATGCGCTGGCGCTCCGAGAACGCCGGATGCGCGAAGCGATCGGGCCAGCCGATGGAGTCCCAGTAGTCGACGTGGAAGGCCACCGGCACGACCTGCCGCCACAGCCGAGGGTCGTCCACCAGCCCGCTCAGCCAGCGGTCCGCCGGCGGGCAGCTCGAGCAGCCCTCGGACGTGAACAGCTCCAGCAGCATGACCTGCCCGGCCGGACTCTGGATGCGGCGGGTGTCGGCGCCGGCGGTGATGGCGGCGGCGAGCAGCGCGGCGCCCAGGGCAAATGTCGCTCGCGGCATCGGGGGTCTCCTCGGTGGGGGTGCTGGGTTCGACCGCGTCCGGCGCGCGGTGTTCCCCGCCCGTGCCGGCGCGCCGCGGGAACGGCACGAGCGGCTGCTATGCTTCGCGCCGGCACGGGCGATGCGCAAGCGGCAGCGGGGTCGTGGATCCATGCTCTTCGCGAGCTACAACATCCAGTACGGCCGTGGCCGCGACGGGCGTTTCGACCTCGCGCGCATCGCCGGCGAGCTCGCCGGCGCCGACGTGATCGCGCTGCAGGAGGTCGAGCGCGGGTGGCAGCGATCGGGCGGCGTGGACCAGCCGGCCGAGCTTGCCGGGCTGCTGGGACTCGAGCACTGGGTCTACGGCCCGGGCGTGGACCTGCATCTCGCGGCGCCGCCGCCGGGCGCGCCGCCGGGCGCGCGGCGCCAGTTCGGCAACATGCTGCTGTCGCGCACGCCGCTGCTGTGGAGCCGCAACCACCTGCTGCCCAAGTACGCGAGCACCGGGCCGCTGAGCCTGCAGCGCTCGGCGCTCGAGGGCGTGGTCGGCACCGCGCGCGGCGCGCTGCGGGTGTACTCGGTGCACCTGACGCACCTCAGCAGCGAGACGCGCCTGCCCCAGGTGCGCCGGCTGCTCGGCCTGCACCGCGATGCGTGCCTGGAAGGGGCGCCGCTCGCGTGCGGCCCCGGCGTCAAGGCCGAGTGGGTGGACGAGGGGCTGCCCGGCGACATGCCCCGCGACGCGATCGTGATGGGCGACTTCAACATGGAGCCCGGATCGCCGGAGTACGAGCTGATCGTGGGCCCCGCGTCGCCGTACGGCGGCCGGCTGATGAATCCGGAGGGCTTCGTGGACGCGTGGGTCGCGTCCGGGCACGCGGAGGACGACGGGGTGACCGGCGACATCCACGGCCGCGCGGTGCGCCTCGACTACTGCTTCGTGAGCACCGCGCTCGCGCCGCGGCTGCGCGGCGCGAGCATCGACGGCGACGCCTGCGGCTCCGACCACCAGCCGATCTGGATCGAGCTGGACCCGTGACGTGCCGGTGGCGGGCGGGCCGGAACGCGCGCGGATGACCCACGCCGCCGTCGCCCTCGCCGTCGTGGCGGCGCTGTACGCCGTCATCGTCTACAACCTGCTGGTACGCGACCGCAACCGCGTGCGCGCGGCATGGAGCGACATCGACGTGCAGCTCAAGCGCCGCCACGATCTGCTGCCGAAGCTGGTCGAGGCGGTACGCCGCTACGCGGCCTACGAGCAGGCCACCCTGGAGACGGTGACCGACCTGCGCGCGCGCGGCGAGCGGGCGCGCGCGGCCGGCGAGGCGCCGTCGGCGCTGGCGGCGCTGGAGAACGCGCTCGGGAGCGGGCTGCGCCGCGTGCTCGCGCTGGTGGAGGCGTATCCCGAGCTGAAGGCGGACGCGAGCTTCCTCGACCTGCAGCGCAACGTCAGCGAGGTGGAGCGCAGCCTGCAGTTCGCGCGGCGCTACTACAACGGCGCCGTGCGCGCGCTGAACACGCGCATCGAGTCGTTCCCGGACCTGCTCGTCGCGCGCGCGCTCGCGTTCCGGCCCGCGGACTACTTCGAGCTGGACGACACGACACGAGCGGAGGTCCCGTGATGCGTCAGGTACAGGGATCGGCCAGGCCGCGCGCGATCGCCGCGCGGATCGCCGTCGCGCTGCTCGCCGCGGCGCTGTGCGCGGGCGCGGCCGCGGACGAGCGCATCACGCTGTTCCAGAGCGACGTGCAGGTGCTGAGCGACGGCTCGCTGGAGGTCATCGAGACGATCACCGTGCGCGCCGAGGGCAAGCGTATCAAGCGCGGCATCTACCGTGACTTCCCCACCGTGTACCGGGACCGCTTCAACAACCGGATGCAGGTGCGCTTCGAGGTGGTGTCGGTGCGCCGCGACGGCAGACCCGAGGCGTGGCACGGCGAGCGCCTGTCCAACGGCGAGCGCATCTACATGGGCCGCAAGGACGTGATCGTCCCGCCCGGCGAGCACCGTTACGAGCTGACCTACCGCACCTGGCGCCAGCTCGGATACTTCGCAGACCACGACGAGCTGTACTGGAACGTGACCGGCAACGGCTGGGCGTTCCCGATCGAGCGCGCGGTCGCGTTCGTATACCTGCCGAGGTCGGTGCCCGCCGGCGACATCGGCGTCGAGGCCTACACCGGGCGCCAGGGCGCGCGCGGCGGAGCCTACGAGGCGGGGCTGGACGACGAGGGCGTCGCGTGGTTCCGCACCACCCGCGCGCTGGCCCCCGGCGAGGGGCTCACCATCGTCACGACCTGGCCCAAGGGGCACGTGCGCGAGCCGACCTCGAGCGAGCGCATGGACTGGTTCCTGGAGGACAACGGGCACCTGCTCGCGGGCGTCACCGGCGTCGCGGTGCTGCTGCTGTACTACCTGCTCGCGTGGATGGCGGTGGGGCGCGACCCGGCGCCCGGCGTGGTGTTCCCCCGCTACGAGCCGCCGGCGGACTACTCGCCGGCGGCGATGCGCTACGTGCGTCGGATGGGGTATGACGGGCGCGCGTTCACCGCGGCGCTGGTGAACCTCGCGGTGAAGGGCCACGTGCGCATCCTCGACGACGACGGCGACTTCCGCATCGAGCGCGCGAGCTCCGACGCGCCGCTCGCGCCCGGGGAGAAGGCGCTGCGCGATCGCCTGCTTCGCGGCGGCTCGATCGAGCTCGAGCGCAGCAACCACGCGACCGTGCGATCCGCGATCGACGCCCACCGCACGCGACTGTCCGCCGACTACGAGCGCATCTACTTCAAGAAGAATCTCGCGCACACGGTGGTCGGCGTCGTGATCTCCCTGATCGCGCTGGGGATGGCGTTGCTGTGGGCGCCGCGCCTGGAGGACGCCGCGGGCAGCCTGTTCATGACCGTGTGGCTCACCGGCTGGAGCTTCGGCACGTTCTCGCTGCTCGCGAAGGTGATCGCGGTATGGCGCTCCGGCGGGCGCGCCAGCGCGCTGTTTCTCGCCGTGTTCGCGGTGCCCTTCGTGGTCGGCTGGTTCGTCGGCGCCGGCATGATGGTGCAGTTCGCCGGGCTCGCGACGGTCGTGCTGCTGGTCGCGCTGGTGGGCACCAACGCGCTGTTCTACCACCTGATGAAGGCGCCCACCGCGCGCGGGCGCAAGCTGCTGGACGAGGTCGACGGCTTTCGCGAGTACCTGTCGGTCGCGGAGGCCGGGGAGCTGCAGCTCAGGAACCCGCCCGAGAAGACGCCGGAGCTGTTCGAGCGTTACCTGCCCTACGCGATCGCGCTGGACGTCGAGGACGTGTGGGGCGAGCGCTTCGAGCGGGTGCTGGCCGCGGCGCGGCGCACCGAGGGCTACCGCGGCCCCGGCTGGTACCGCGGGGCGCGCGGCTTCTCGCCCGGCGCGCTCGCGTCCAGCGTCGGCAACGGCCTCGCCGGCAGCGTCGCGTCGTCGTCGCAGGCGCCCGGATCGTCTTCCGGCAGCGGGGGCGGCGGGTCCTCCGGCGGAGGCGGCGGCGGCGGCGGGGGTGGCGGCTGGTAATCTTCGTCCCTTCACCGCGTCGCGCGTCGTGCCGCAACAGCCGCGCGCGCGAGCCATGCGGAACGTAACGAATCGGGAGCCGATCGCATGAAGAAGCTAATCAAGGGCATCGTCGGACTGGTCGTGGCGGGCGTCGTGCTGATCGTCGCCGCGGTCGTGATCCTGCCGATGCTGATCGACGCCGACGACGTCAAGAAGCAGCTGACCGCCCAGGTCAAGGAGCAGACCGGGCGCGACCTCAGCATCCCCGGCGAGGTGAAGCTGTCGGTGTTCCCGTGGCTGGGCGCGTCGCTGGGCACCGCGTCGCTGGGCAACGCGCAGGGCTTCACCGATCCGGTGTTCGCGAGCACCGAGAAGGTGGACGTGCGCGTGAAGCTGATGCCGCTGCTGGACCGCCGCCTGGAGATGGACACCATCGTGATCCACGGCCTCACGCTGAATCTCGAGCGCAACAAGCAGGGCAAGGGCAACTGGGAGGACCTCGCGGCCGGCGGCGGCGCCGGCGCGCCGGCGAAGCCTGCGGGCGGGGGGGATGCGGGCGGCGGCGCGCCGGCGCTCGCCGGCTTCGCGATCGGCGGCGTGGACATCCGCGACGGCACGGTGCGCTTCACCGACCGCGCGGCCGGGCAGGCGTACGCGGTGAGCAACCTCGCGTTGACCACCGGCAGCGTCACCCCGGGCGAGCCGGTGGACCTCGACCTCGGCTTCGACGTGAGCAGCGATGCGCCGGCGATGCAGGGGCGCGTGACCGCGAAGGCCACCGTGGACGCCGACCCGGCGGCGCAGACCGCGCGGGTGTCCGGGCTGGTGCTGGACGCGAGCCTGCAGGGCGACGGCCTGCCGGGCGGCAAGCTCGCGGCGACGGTGGCCGCGGACGCCGCGTTCGACGGCGCGAAGCAGACCCTCGCGGTGAGCAACCTGAAGGCCGAGCTGCTGGACCTCACCGCGACCGGCACGCTGCAGGCGACCGGGCTCGGCGCGAAGCCCGCCTTCAGCGGCGAGCTGGCGCTCGCGGAGTTCAGCCCGCGCAAGCTGCTGGTCGCGCTCGGGCAGCCGCCGGTGGACACGGCCGACGACAAGGTGCTCACGCGCGCGTCGCTGAACACCAGGCTCTCGGGCGGCGCCGACGCGCTCGCGCTGAAGCCGCTCACGCTGAAGCTGGACGACAGCACGCTGGAGGGCGAGGCGCGCGTCGCGGACTTCGCGAAGCCGGCGCTGCGCTTCGCGCTCGCGCTGGACGCGATCGACGCCGATCGCTACCTGCCACCCGGCAAGGAGGCGCCGCCGGCGACCCCGGGCGCGGCGGCGGGCGCGGCGGGCGAGCTGCCGGTGGAGACGCTGCGCGGGCTCGACGTCGCCGGCACCTTCCGCGCAGGCAAGGTCAGGATCGCGAAGCTGAATCTCAGCGAGCTCGCGGCGACGCTGAACGCGAAGGACGGCCTGATCAAGCTCACTCCGGTGTCCGCGAAGCTCTACGAGGGCGGGTATTCCGGCAACATCACGCTGGACGCGCGAAAGGACGTGCCGCTGCTGGGGCTGGACGAAACGCTTCAAGGGGTGAAGCTCGGGCCGCTGCTCACGGACCTGCAGGGCAAGGCCCCGATCACCGGCACGGCCAACCTGAACGCGAAGCTGAGCGCGAAGGGCACCGCTCCTGACGCGGTGAAGCGCACCCTGAACGGCACCGCGAGCTTCCAGCTCCTCGACGGCGCGCTGCAGGGCGTCAACATCGGGCGCATGATCCGGGAGGCGCGCGCGAAGCTGAAGGGCGAGCAGCTGGAGAGCGCCGCGGAGCCCGCGCAGACCGATTTCGCCGAGATCACCGGCACCGCGACCATCACCGACGGGGTCGTGAACAACCCGGACCTGAACGCGAAGAGTCCGCTGCTGAGGCTGAGCGGCAAGGGCACCGCGAGCCTGCCCGAGGAGAGCATCGACTACCGCGCGACCGCGACGCTGGTGGCCACCTCACAGGGCCAGGGCGGCAAGGACCTGGGCGACCTGGCCGGGGTCCCGATCCCGGTGCACGTCACCGGCACCTTCACGCAGCCGAAGTACGGCCTGGACACCCAGGGCATGGCCGAGGCGTTCGCGAAGTCGAAGGCCAAGGAGGTCGTGGACGCGCAGAAGGCGAAGGTCGAGGAGAAGGTGCAGGAGAAGGTCGGCGAGAAGGCCGGCGGGCTGCTCGGCGGCGAAGGCGGAGTGGGCGGCGCGCTGAAGGGGCTGCTGGGCCGCTGAGTCAGGGACGGCGGGAACGCTGCCGATGGACGCGAGCCCCGAAGCGTCGCGGCGCCAGACCCGCTGGTGGTGGATCCGGCACGCGCCGGTGACGCACCTCGCGGGCTTCATCTACGGCGACAGCGACCCGGAGGCGGACGTCACCGAGCTCGCGCTGTTCCAGTCGGTGGCCCGCAAGCTGCCGCAGGACGCGGTGTGGGTGATCACCAGCCTGCAGCGCACGGCGCAGACCGCCGAGGCCATCGCGCATGCGGGCTGCGACGTGCCGGTACCGCTGGTCGAGCCCGAGCTCCGGGAGCAGGGCTTCGGCGAATGGCACGGCCGCGCGCACGCCGAGCACGACGCGACCCGCAGCGATCCCTTCGTCGGTATCTGGAACTGCGCGCCGCACGAGACGCCGCCCGGCGGCGAGAGCTTCGTCGCGCTGATGCGCCGCACCGCGGCCGCGGTGGAGCGTCTGACCGAGGCGCACCGCGGCCGGGACATCGTGTGCGTGGCGCACGGCGGGACCATCCGCGCGGCCCTCGCGATGGCGCTCGACCTCGCGCCGGCCGGCGCGCTGGCCTTCACGATCGACAACGTGTCGCTCACACGCATCGACCGCATCCACGCCGCACCGCCGGGCGCGCCGCGCTGGCGGGTGCGGCTGGTGAACGGGTGAGGCCTGCGCCGCGCGCGCGCCGGTCGCCTTCTCTCGACGACGGGGCGGCGCGGGTCGGGGGCGTCGGCGGGGAGCACGCGAGCGAACCCGTCCTCGTCGCACGGCTCTCGACACCCATTAGAATCGGCCGCGGTTCGGCAATCGCCCGGGCGTGAGCATGTTCTTCGGCCTGTTCCACAACCCGCAGCGCGAGGCGCGCCGCCTCGAGAAGGACGCCCGCGCGGTGGCCGACCTCGCGCGGCACACCTACCGCGACTCGGTCCTCGCGGAGATCGCGCGCCGCACGCGCGACAGCCTGGCGCAGGTCGCCGACCTGTGCGCGGACGACGCGACGTGCATCGAGCGCCAGATGGATCGCTACAAGACGCTGCACCGCGAGTCGCGCCGCCAGTTCGACCAGGTGGGCCTCACCGCGTACACGTTCGTGATCATCCACGCGCAGAGCCTGCGCCTCGCCGAAGCGGGCGCGCCGGCGCGCAAGGCCATCCAGGACTTCCTCGACGAGTGGCCCGCGGAGCGCGGCAGCGACGGCACGCTGCCCGGCTGAGCGGGCGCCGCGCGGTCCCGCGTCAGCCGAAGCGCCGGGCCAGGTGGTCGAACACCGCCCGCACGCCCATCGCCTCGCCGCCCTCCGGGTGACCCGCGCGCGCGCGGTCGTTCCAGGCCATGATGTCGAAGTGCGCCCACGCGCAGCCCTCGGGCACGAAGCGTTCCAGGAACAGCGCGGCGGTGATCGCGCCCGCGTAGGGCGTGCCGCCGGAATTCGCGATGTCCGCCACCCGGCTCTCGAACAGCTTGCGATACGGACGGTGCAGCGGCATGCGCCACACCGGGTCGTCGGCGGCGCGGGCGGCCTCGGTGATGCCGTCGGCGAGCGCGTCGTCATTGCTGAACATCGCCGCGATCTCGGTGCCGACCGCGACCCGGGCGGCACCGGTCAGCGTCGCGAAGTCCACGATCACGTCGGGCTGCGACTCGCCGGCCAGCGCGAGCGCGTCGGCGAGGATCACGCGGCCCTCGGCGTCGGTGTTGTCGATCTCCACGGTGAGTCCCTTGCGCGTGCGCACGACGTCGCCGGGACGCATCGCGTTGCCGGACACCGCGTTCTCCACCGCCGGCACCAGCACCTGCAGACGGACGTCCAGCCCCGCGTGCAGGATCATCTGCGCCAGGGCCAGCGCATGCGCGGCGCCGCCCATGTCCTTCTTCATCAGGCGCATGCCGCGTGCGGGCTTGAGATCCAGCCCGCCGCTGTCGAAGCACACGCCCTTGCCGACCACGGCGACCCGCGGCGCGTCCGCGCGGCCGTGGTCGAGCCGGATCAGGCACGGCGGGTGGCTGCTCGCACGGCCCACCGCGTGGATCGCGGGGAATCCCTCGCGCAGCAGCGCGTCGCCTTCGACCACCTGCACGTCGGCGCCGAAGCGGGTGCCCAGCGCCACCGCGGCCTCGGCGAGCTGCTGCGGCATCATGTCCTCGGCCGGGGTGTTGATCAGGTCGCGTGCGAGGTACGCCGCCTCGGCGGCGGCGCGGGTGCGCGCCGCGGCGTCCCCGGCCGGGAGCGCGAAGCGCACCAGTCCACGCTCGTCGGACCGGTAGCGGGTGAAGCGGTACGCGCCGAGCGCGAAGCCCAGCAGCGCGCGTGCCGCGGTGGGCTCGTCAAGGCCCGCGGCGAGGCGGTAGTCGCCCGCGGGCAGGCGCTGCGCGAGGTCGCCCAGCGCGAAGGCGTCCGCGGCGGGGTCGGCCGCGACCAGCACCTCGGCGAGGCGCCCGTCGTCGCCGGGCAGCAGGCACACGGTCGCGTTGCGGCCGTCGAAGCCTGTGGCGGCCGCCCAGGCGGCGGCGCGCGGCGCTGCGTCGCGGCGCCATGCATCGACCGCGTCCGGCGCCAGCACGCGCACCGGCACGCCGTCCGCGGCGGCCTCGGTGAAGCAGTCCAGGGGTGTGTTCATGGGGCGATCATCGACTTCCACGGGGTTTGCGGTATCTTGCCCGGCGGGCGTTCAGGAGCCATGCATTGGACGGTGACCGTCAGCAGGAAACCCGGCGGCGGCTTGCCGATCTCGTCACCGCGCACCGCGATCTGGACGACGCCATCGCGCGGCTCGCGGACGCATCCTACGTGGACGAGCTGCAGATGCGCCGCCTGAAGAAGCAGAAGCTGTTCCTGAAGGACGCCATCGCGCGCCTGCAGAGCAGCCTGATCCCCGACCTCGACGCCTGAGCCGGCTGCGGGCCGGCGGCGCATTCTGCGCGAGGCCCGGCGGGCGCGCCAGCACGCGGGTCCACCGCGCCCCCGGCCGCGCGATCACCCTCTAAGATCCGCCGCCTTTCGAACCGCAGGAGCGCAGCGCATGGGAATCGACCTCACGCTCACCGCCGACGACGGCCACACGCTCGGCGCCTACCGCGCGGACCCGGCCGGCGCGCCGCGCGGCGGGATCGTCGTCGCGCAGGAGATCTTCGGCGTCAACGCGCACATCCGCGAGGTCTGCGACGGCTTTGCCGCCGACGGCTACGTCGCGCTCGCGCCGGCGCTCTACGACCGCTCCTCGATGAAGGGCTGCAACCTCGGCTACACCCCCGAGGACATCGCGAAGGGCCGCGCGCTCCGCGAGGAGTTCTCGTGGGACGACACGGTGAAGGACATGGCGGCCGCGGTGGCCGTGCTCGCCGGGGAGGGGCTGAAGGTGGGCACCGTGGGCTACTGCTGGGGCGGCACCATCTCCTACCTCGCGGGCACCCGGCTGCCGGTGCAGGCGGCCGTCGTCTACTACGGCGGCCAGATCATGCCGTACAACGGCGAGCAGGCGCGATGCCCGATGCTGATGCACTTCGGGCGCCGCGACCAGGGCATTCCGCTGTCGGACGTGGACGCCATCGCGAAGGCGCACCCGGAGGCGGAGGTGCACCTGTATGACGCGGACCACGGCTTCAACTGCGATCACCGCGCGAGCCACGACCCCGAGTCGGCGAAGCTCGCGCGCGAGCGCACGCTCGCGTTCTACGCCGAGCACCTGGGCTGAGCCCGTGAATCCTTCGCGCGCCGCCTGAGCACGCGCGGGGAAGGATTCACGCGCCATGAGGCGGGGCCATCGCGGCGCTTTGCCGGCGTCCGCAGGACCGTTATGCTCTGAGTCTGACGGCGTGCCGGCGCCCATGCTCGATTCGGGCTGCCGGCAGGGAACGCGGTGCAAATCCGCGGCTGCCCCCGCAACTGTGAGCGGCGAGCCGGCGTCCACGCAGCCACTGGGAGACCGGGAAGGCGGACGTCAGGCGGTGACCCGCGAGCCAGGAGACCTGCCGTCGCGATCCCGCCGGCCGCGTTCACGTGCGGCCGGCGCGGACCCGCTGCCGTGCGGGGCTGCGCGGCCGGGCCCGGCTCGTGCAGTCCGACCGCAGCCCCAGGGGCGCCGCACGGCGGTCGCCCGCAGCCGTTCTACGGAACAAGGGGCGCCGCATGACACTGCCTTCATCGACCCGCAACGCTCTGCTTGCGGCGCTGCTCGCGCTGCCCGTGGCGGCGCCTGCCGCCGGGAAGGACGAGAAGAAGGCGCCGGTGGCGCCGGCGCTGGAGCTCAACCGCCT
Source organism: uncultured Gammaproteobacteria bacterium (assembly GCA_965365655.1). Classification (GTDB taxonomy): domain Bacteria; phylum Pseudomonadota; class Gammaproteobacteria; order HK1; family HK1; genus JBFHNV01. Next base: position 12,957 of record CBDUCN010000030.1, read on the forward strand.
GCAGGGCGTGGACGGCGGCTGCCGGCTGCACGTCGTCGTGAGCAACCCGCAGGCCCGCCGCCACGACACGTTCCAGCTCGACCTGGTCGTGTTCGACGGCGATGGCGTGATCGCGCGCCGTATCGCGCTGGATGCGTCGCCGGTTCGCCCCAACAAGACCAGCGTCTACGCGTTCGACGTCGACGGGTTGGATTGCAAGCGCATCGGCAAGGTGCTGCTGAACGACGTGATCGGCTGTGCGGCCGAGTCCGGCGGCGCCGACTGCGTCGCGGCGGTCTCGGTGTCGTCCAGGGCCGGGGTGGACTTCGTGAAGTGAACGGGCTGGCCGCGCTGCACGGTCTGTCCTCGGCAGGGGCCGGCGGCGCTGCGGGCGCGCTCCGCCTGGCGGGGGCGATGCTCGCGTCGCTGGGCGTGCACGCCGGCGCGGCGTTGCTGATCGACCTGCCGCCGGGAGCCGACCGCGCGGTGGCGAGCAGCGTGTCGGTGCGCCTGGTCGCGCAGCCGGCGCGCGAGCCGCTGCAGGCCGTCGCACCGCTGGCGACGGCGGCGGCACGGCCGGCGGTGGAGACGCCGGGGAGGCCGCCGGTCGTGCCTCCCCGCCAGCGTGCGGTGATCGGCCCGGTCGCGTCCGCCGCCGTGCAGCGTGCCGTGGCGCAGCGGCCGATCACGTCCGCGGCGGCGGCCCCGGCGCGTGCGGCCGTGCCGTCGCTTCCGCGCGCAAGCGTGCAGCCCGAAGCGTCACGGCGGGCGCCGGCGCCCGCCGCCGCGCGGCCCGAGCCCTCCGCGCCGGCGCCGCTGCGCGCCGCCGCTCGGGCCGAGGTCTCCGCGCCGGCGCCGTCGCGCGCCGCCGCTCGGGCCGAGGTCTCCGCACCGGCGCCGTCGCGTGCCGCCGCGCGGCCTGAGCCCTCCGTACCCGCGCCGTCGCGTGCCGCCGCGCCGTCCGAGGCTTCCGCGCCGGTGCACGCGGCCGCCGTCGCCGGGCCCGCCGCGCCGTCCGACGCGATCCCGCGCTCCGGGTCTGCGGCCCCCGACGCGGTGCCGCCGCGGCCGGCTGCGGGCAATCCGCCGCCGGCCTATCCGCTGATCGCGCGCCGCCGCGGCCAGCAGGGCCGGGTGTTGCTGCGCCTGGAGGTCGCGGCCGACGGCACCGCGTCGCAGGCCGCCGTCGTGCGCAGCAGCGGCGTCGATGCGCTGGATCGCGCGGCGCGCGCCGCGGTGGCGCGCTGGCGCTTCCAGCCCGCGCGCCGCGGCGGGCGGGCGGTCGCGGCCACCGTGGAGGTGCCGGTGGTGTTCCGCCTGGACGACCGGGGCTGAGCGCGCCGCGGCCCCGTCGGGCGCGCATCGGGGTTTCCGGGTCCTCGGGCACCGGCAAGACGACGCTGGCCCGCGCTCTTGCCGAGGCCCTCGCGCTGCCCTACCTGGAGGAGGGGATGCGCCGCCGCCTCGAGGCGGGCCTGGACCTCCACCGTGTGAGCCACGAGCAGCACCGCGAGCTGCACCGCGAGCTGCTCGCCGAGATGCGCGCCGGCGTCACCAGCGCGATCGACGCACACGGCGGCTTCGTGTGCGACCGCTCGCCGCTGGACATGGCGGCCTTCTGGCTCTACTACCGCTTCGCGTTCGACGTCGCGGCCACCGGGGACTTCATGGCGGCGGCGCACGCGCTGCTCGCACGCTTCGATCTCGTCGTGCTGCTGCCGCGCGGCGCGATCCCGCTCGAGGACGACGGCGTGCGCAGCGCCAACCCCTGGGTGCAGCTCCACTTCGACGCGCTGCTCGACGCGATGGCCGCGCGCAGCGCCGGCGCCGTTCGGGTACTGCGCCTGGACCCGGCGTGCGTCGCGCCGGGCGCGCGCGTCGCGGCGGTGCGGGCCGCGCTCGCCGCGCAGCGTATCGACGCATGACCGGCGCGCCGCGTCCCCGGCCGATCGCCGCTTGACGCTTTTCTCGGGCGCGGCGTATGTTGCCGCGAACGTCAGGTGTCCCGACGGCGATCGCCCGAGGGATGAAACGGGAAGCCGGTGCGGCCCTCATCCACGTGAGGCCAATACCGGCGCTGCCCCCGCAACGGTAGACGAGTCGTGGGACTGCACGACGCCACTATGCCGCGAGGCATGGGAAGGCGCGGTCCCCAGGCCAGCGCGGCCTGCTCGTGAGCCCGGAGACCGGCCCGTCGTTACACCAGTCGGTACTGCGGCGGGCGGTACGGTGGCGGCGCGAGCTCTGCGACACGCCCTCCACGCATTTCCCACCCCCGCCGTCGACCGGCTTCACGCCACGGTTCTCGCGGGGCGCGAGAAGGGGGAGAACGTTGTCCAGACGAATGACCGTGCCGGTGCTCGGGGCGCTGCCGTTGCTGCTCACCTGCATCGTTGCCGGCGCCGCCGGTCCCGTCACCACCACGCCCGACGTGATCGTGTCCGCGACGCGCACCGCGCAGACCGTCGACGAGACCCTCGCGCCGGTGAGCGTCATCACGCGCAGTGACATCGCGCGCCTGCAGGCGAACACGGTGCAGGACGTGCTGCGCGGGCTTCCCGGTGTGTCCATCACCAACAACGGCGGCGCCGGGAAGACCACGTCGCTGTTCCTGCGCGGCGCGGAGTCGGATCAGGTCCTGGTGCTCGTCGACGGCCTCAAGGTCGGCTCCGCGTCGCTGGGCACGTTCCTGTTCCAGGATCTCCCGGTGGAGCAGATCGAGCGCATCGAGGTGGTGCGCGGACCGCGCGCGAGCATCTACGGCTCGGAGGCCATCGGCGGCGTGGTGCAGATCTTCACCCGCAAGGGCGGAGGCGAGCTCACCCCGTTCGGGCGGGTGACCGTCGGCAGCCGCCACACCTTCGAGTCCAGTGCCGGGATCCGCGGCGGCGGCGAGCGCGGGTGGTTCAACGCGAGCGGCACCGCGGCCACCACGCGCGGCTTCGACGCGTGCCGCGCATCGCTGACGGCGGGCTGCTTCGTCGACGAGCCCGATCGCGACGGCTTCCGCAACCGCAGCGTCGCGCTGCGCGGCGGGTACCGGGTGACGGACACCGCGGAGGTCGAGGGCTACGCCCTCGCGACCAGCGGCCACAACGAGAACGACGGCGGAATCTTCACCGGCAACCGCAGCGATGTCCGCCAGCGGCTCGTGGGCGGCAAGGTCTCGCTGACTCCCTTCGAGGCCTGGCAGCTCACGGTCCGCGGCGGGCGCAGCCGTGACGAGTCCGACGACGACAAGGACGGTGCGTTCGTGTCCGAGTTCATCTCGCGCCGGGACACCTTCGTGGTGCAGAACGACGTGCAGATAGGCGATGCGCACCTGCTGACGGCCGGGTTCGACTGGCAGCGGGACCAGGTCGCCGGCAGCACGGCGTTCCCGGTGCGTTCACGATGGAACAAGGGCGTGTTCGGTCAGGTGCAGGCGTTCTACGGCGATCACGAGCTCAACGCCGCGTACCGGCACGACAGCAACCAGGCCTTCGGCGCGGCGAACACCGGCAGCGCGGCGTGGGGCTGGCGCATCCACCCGGCGGCGCGCATGGTGCTGTCCTACGGCACCGCGTTCAAGGCGCCCACCTTCAACGAGCTGTTCTTCCCGTTCTTCGGCGACCCGACGCTGGAGCCCGAGGAGTCGCGGAGCTGGGAGCTGCGCTTCACCGGCGGCTCGGGCGACACGCGCTGGTCGCTGAGCGGGTTCCGCTCGCGCGTCACGAACCTGATCGGCTTCGATCCGGCGACCTTCACCGCGATCAACGTCGGCAAGGCGCGCATCCGCGGAATCGAGGCGACGCTGTCGACGACGCTCTCGGACTTCGACGTCGACGCCAGCCTCACGCTGCTGGACCCGCGCGACCGGCAGCCCGGCGCGACCTTCGACAACCTGCTGCCGCGCAGGCCGAGGCAGGTGGTGCGCGTCGACGTCGATCGTCGCGTGGGCCGGTTCCGCGTCGGCACCACGCTGCTCGCCGAGGGCGAGCGCTTCGACGACCCGGCCAACACGCGGCGCCTCGGCGGCTACGCGACCGTGGATCTGCGCGCCGAGTACGCGCTGGCGCATGCGTGGACGCTGCAGGCGCGCGTCGAGAACGTGCTGGACAAGCGCTACGAGACGGCCGCGTTCTTCAACCAGCCCGGGCGCGGCGCGTTCGTGACGCTGCGCTACCAGGACTGAGCGAGCACCGGGTCCGTCGTGTGACGCAGGCCGATGATCGCGCGGCGCAGGGGAACGCGCCAGACGCGCGAAGGCGCGCGAAGGCCGCGCGGCTCGTGCTCGCGGCGGTGCTGGCGGGGCCGGCGCTCGGCGCCTGCGCGCCCGCGGAGGACGGGCGCGCCGCCGCGGCCGCGCCTGCAGCGGGGGCCGGCGGCGTCGCCGCGCCCGCGACGCGCATCGTCAGCCTGGACTTCTGCGCCGACCAGTTCGTGCTCGAGTTCGCCGCGCGCGAGCGCATCCTCGCGCTGTCGCCGGACGCGACCGCCGGCTTCTCCTACATGCGCGACGCGGCGCGCGGCATGCCGACGGTGCGCCCGCGCGCCGAGGACGTGCTCGTGCTGCGCCCGGACCTGGTGGTGCGCGCGTACGGCGGCGGGCCGGGGATCGCCGGCTTCATGCGCCGCGCCGGCGTGCCGGTGGTGCAGATCGGTTTCGCCGAGACCCTGGACGACGTGCGCCGCACGCTGCGCGAGGTGTCGCGCGCGCTCGGCGTGCCCGAGCGCGGCGAAGCGGCGGTCGCGGCGATGGACGCGCGCCTGGCCGCCGTCAGGAGTCGCCCGCGCGGGGCCACCGCGCTGTACGTGACGCCGTCGGGCGTGAGCGCGGGGCCGGGCACGCTGGTGCACCGGCTGCTCGTCGGCGTGGGCCTCGAGAACTTCCAGCGCGAGCCGGGCTGGCGGCGCCTGCCGCTGGAGCGACTCGCGTACGAGCGCCCGGACCTGATTGCGTTCGCGTCGTTCGGTGAGGGCTCCGCGTACAACCGGGCATGGACGCCCGCCCGCCACCCGGTCGCGCGGCGGCGGATGCGCGAGGTGCCCGTGGTCCGCCTCGACGGCGCGACCACGTCCTGCGGCGGCTGGTACCTGGCCGACGCCGCGGAGGCCCTCGCGGCGGGCGCGGCGCGCGCCGCGGCGGGCGGGGCCCCGTGACGCGCGCGCTGCGCGCCGGCGCGCTGCCGGCGGCGATCGTGCTGGCGCTGCTGCTGGCCGGCCTCGTGGGCTCCACCTCGATGGGCGTCGAGCGGATGCTCGCCGCGCTCGCCGGCGCCGGCAGCGCAGGGGACGGCATCGTGCTGTGGGAGATCCGGCTGCCGCGCGCGCTCGCAGCGCTCGCGACCGGGCTCGCGCTGGGCGCGTCGGGCGCCGCGCTGCAGGGGCTGCTGCGCAACCCGCTGGCCGAGCCCGGCGTGCTCGGCGTGTCGGCCACCGCGGCGCTGAGCGCGACCTCGGTGATCTTCTTCGGGCTCGTCGGCTGGTCGCGCTTCGCGCTGCCGCTGGCGGCGATCGGGGGCGCGCTGGCCGCGACCGCGCTGCTGACCGCCGCGGCGATGCGCATCGGGTCGGTGGTGACGCTGATCCTGGTGGGCGTGGGGCTGTCGAGCTTCGCCGGCGCGCTGGTGTCGCTGCTGATGAACCTCGCGCCGCACCCGTTCTCGCTGTCCGACATGCTCGACTGGATGCTGGGCACCGTGGCCAATCGCAGCCTGGACGACCTCGCGCTGACGGCCCCGTTCATCGCCGCGGGGCTCGCGATCCTGCTCGCCGTGCGCCGCGACCTGTCGGCGCTGACGCTGGGCGAGGAGGCCGCCGCGGGGCTCGGCGTCGATCTCCCCCGCACGCGTCTGCTGGTGGTGACCGGCGCCGGGCTTGCCACCGGCGCGGCCGTCGCGCTCGCCGGCGCGATCGGCTTCGTCGGCATCGTCGCGCCGCACCTGGTGCGCCCGTTCGTGGGCCACGATCCGGCGCGCACCCTGGTCCCGGCCGCGCTGCTCGCGGGGTTGATCCTGGTGCTCGCCGACATCGGCGTGCGCGTCGCGCCCACCGACGGCGAGCTCAAGCTGGGCGTGGTCGCGGCGCTGCTGGGCGCCCCGGTGTTCGTCTGGATCGCGGCGCGCGGGGCCGGCGCGCGTGACTGAGCTGGTGCTCGAGCAGGTGGAGGTCGCGCTGGGCGAGCGCCGGGTGCTCGCGGGCGTGACGCTGCGCGTGGGTCCCGGCGAGCTGGTCGCGCTGCTCGGGCCCAACGGGGCGGGCAAGACCACGCTGCTGCGCGCGGCGCTGGGCCTCGCCACGCACGACGCCGGCGCCGTGCGCGTGGGTGGCGACGATCCCCGGCGCCTGCCGGCCGCGGAGCGCGCGCGCCGCGCCGCGTACCTGCCGCAGCAGCGCCCGCTCGCGTGGCCGCTCAGCGTGCGCGACGTGGTCGCGCTCGGCCGGTTCGCGTGGGGTGCGGCGCCCGGGCGGCCCGGCGACGCCGACGCGGCCGCGGTGCGCGCGGCCCTGCACGAGTGTGACCTCGAGGCGCTGGCCGGGCGGCGCGCGGACACCCTCTCCGGCGGCGAGCTGTCGCGCGTGCACGTCGCGCGCGCGATCGCCGCGCAGGCGCCGCTGCTGCTCGCGGACGAGCCCATCGCGGCGCTCGATCCGCTGCACCAGGTGCAGGTGATGACGCTGCTGCGCGGCTACGTGGACGCCGGCAACGCGGTGCTGGTGGTGCTCCACGACGCGGCGCTGGCGGCGCGCTTCTGCGACCGCCTCGCGTGGCTGAGCGGGGGCCGGGTCGTCGCCGACGGCGCGCCCGCGCAGACGCTGACGCGCGAGCGCTTCGCCGAGGTGTACGGCATCGACGCCGCGGTGCGCCAGGTGGACGGCGACTGGATGATCGCGCCCGGGCCGTCGCCGGGACCCCGGCCGTGACGGCCCGCGCGCTGATGATCCAGGGCACCGGCTCGGACACCGGCAAGTCCGCGATCGTCGCGGCGCTGTGCCGCTGCGCACGGCGCCGCGGCCTGTCGGTGGCGCCGTTCAAGCCGCAGAACATGTCGAACAACGCCGCCGCGTGCGCGGACGGCGGCGAGATCGGGCGCGCGCAGGCGCTGCAGGCGCGCGCCGCCGGCATCGCGCCGTGCGTGGACCTCAACCCGGTGCTGCTCAAGCCGCAGTCCGACCGCACGGCGCAGGTCGTGGTGCACGGCCGCGTGATCTCCACCCAGGAGGCGGCCGAGTACATCGGCAGCCGCGATCGCCTGCTGGGCGCGGTGATGCACAGCTTCGACCGCCTCGCCGCGCGCCACGACCTCGTGATCGCCGAGGGCGCCGGCAGCCCGGCGGAGACCAACCTGCGCGCGCGCGACATCGCGAACATGGGGTTCGCGCGCCGTGCCGGGGTGCCCGTGTGCCTGCTCGGCGACATCGACCGCGGCGGCGTCATCGCCGCGATCGTCGGCACGCGGGCGGTGCTGGAGCGCGAGGACGCGGCGCTGATCACCGGCTTCGCGATCAACAAGTTCCGCGGCGACCCGGCGCTGTTCGACGACGGGCTGCGCGAGATCGAGCGGCGCACGGGCTGGCCGTGCCGCGGCGTCGTGCCGTGGCTGGCCGCCGCGCGCCGGTTGCCGCAGGAGGACGCGGTGGTGCTGGAGCAGCCGGCCCTCGGCGGCGCCCGCGCGCCCGGCACGCCGCTTCGCATCGCCGCGCCGATGCTCTCGCGGATCGCGAACTTCGACGACGCGGATCCGCTGCGCATGGAGCCGGGCGTGGAGTTCCAGTTCGTGCCGCCCGGGCGGCCGCTGCCGCGCGACGCGGACGCGATCGTGCTGCCCGGCACCAAGTCGACGGTCGGGGATCTCGCGTTCCTGCGCGCGCAGGGCTGGGACCACGACGTCATCGCGCACGCGCGCGCCGGCGGCCGCGTGCTGGGGTTGTGCGGCGGCTTCCAGATGCTGGGGCGCGTGGTCCACGACCCGCACGGCGTCGACGGGCCTGCCGGCAGCGTGCAGGGCCTCGGCCTGCTGGACCTCGAGACCACGATGAGCCGGGACAAGACCGTGCGCCCGGCGCGGGGGCGCTGCGCCCGCAGCGGCGTCGCGGTGCACGGCTACGAGATCCACGCCGGCGCGAGCGCCGGCGCGGACGTCGCGCGGCCGATGCTGCACCTGGACACGGGCGCCGACGGCGCGGTCAGCGGCGACGGACGCGTGGAGGGGTGCTACGTGCACGGGCTGTTCCAGTCCGACGCGTTCCGCAGCCAGTGGCTCGACGGCCTGCGCCCGGGCAGCGCGTCGGCGCTCGCGTACGACGACGAGGTCGAGCGCGCGCTGGACGAGCTCGCCGACGGGGTGGAGGCGGCGCTGCAGGTGGACCGGCTGCTGGACTCCGCCGCGCGGGGCTGACGCCCGCGCGCCGGGCGCCGGTCACGCCGTGAAGTAGACGTCCAGCACGGCGCGCGCGTCCGCGGGCAGCCCGTCGGGCACCGGCTCCGGGCGCCCGAGCAGCGCCGGAAGCAGGTGCGTGTGCGGGCCCTCGGGCGTGCGCTCGCCGCGCGCGCGCGACGGGATGCGCTGGTACACCTCGATGCGCGCGAGCCGGGACTCGAACACCCGGTGCGGCGAGTGCCTCTTGATGGCCGCCATCGCGGGGCTTCGCGCCGCGAGCACGTCGTGTCCGGCGTGCGCGCGCAGCACTGCGAGCAGCTCGGCGTCGGCGCTGCGCACGCATGCGCGAAGGTGCCCCAGGCCGAGCCCGAGGTCGAACAGCACCTGCGCCGCGTCGCCGGGACGCACGGCCCCGGCGTCCGGCCCGAGCTCGGTGAGCCCGCGCGGCTGATCCATCCGCGCGCGCCGCTCCGGCAGCCAGCACACCAGGTGCGCGCCGTCGACGCCGTCCCCGCCGTGCCCGGCGCGGCGCGCCGCGACCCTCGCCATGCCCGTGCCGTCCAGCGGCGTGATGCGGATCGCGCCGCGCGCCGTCGCCAGCGCGAGCGCTCCGTCGCGGTGCTGCACGCGGTCGTCGCCGGCCCAGTGGAACTCCGCGATGGCGCCGGGCACGCCGACCGAGAACGACGCGGTGCGCGATTCGAGCGCGTCGGCCAGGGTCCGTTCCAGGTCCCGTGGCGTGGCTGCGGACGTCGGGTGATCGTGCACGCGCGATGCTCCTGCCGGGCGGCCGGGCCGCGGCCTGGCGACGAGCTTACCTGCCGGGCGGGCGCCGCCGGGACGGGAAACGGCCGTCGGCGGCAGGAGCCGCCGCCGCGTGCCGCGAGCGTCGGACGCGCCGCATCGCCGCGCTGCCGTGCGCCCCGTACCATCAGCGACCCCTGTCCCATGTCCGGTGCCGCCCGTGCAGCCCGCCGCACCGCCCGCGCCCCGTGAGCGCTGATCCCCCACGCGCGTCGTCGCCTCGCGTGTCGCCGTTCGCGTTGCTCGCGCGGCCGGACTACCTGCGCCTGTGGGCCTGCGGCGCGGTGCTCGGCACGCTGCGCTGGCTCGAGGTGCTCGCGGTGGGGCTGTACACGCTGGAGCACACCGGCTCGGCGCTGCTGGTCGCCGGCATGCTGTTCGCGCGCACGCTGCCGATGGTGCTGCTCGGCGCGTTCATCGGCGCGCTCGCCGATCGCGTGGAGCGCCGGCGGCTGTTCGCCGGCGGCATGCTGGTGCTGACGCTGACCGCCGCGACCCTCGCCGCGCTCGCGTTCGCCGGCGTGCTCGCGCTGTGGCAGGTCGCGCTGGGCGCGATGGTCAACGGCGTGATGTGGACCATGGAGCACCCGGTGCGCCGCGCGCTGATCGGCGAGGTCGTCGGGGCGGAGCGCATGGGCTCGGCGATCAGCCTGGACTCCGCGACCTTCAACGGCACCCGCATGGCCGGGCCGCTCGCGGGCGGCGCGCTGTACGCCGCGTTCGGGCTGCCGGGCGCGTACGCGGCAGGCGTCCTCGCGTACGCGTTCGCGCTGTGGCTGGTGCGCGGCGTGGCGCCGGTGGCGGTACGCCCGGCGCCGGCGCGGGACGGCTTCCTGCGCTCGCTCGCGGAGGGTGTGCGCTACGTGCGCGCGCAGGGACTGCTCGCGGGCGTCATGGCGGTCACGGTGATCGCGAACCTGTTCGGCTTTTCCTACGCGGCGATGGTGCCGGTGCTGGGCGAGCGGGTGCTGGGCCTGGACGCGCCGGGGATCGGGGTGCTGATGTCGATGGAGGGCCTGGGCGCGAGCCTGGGCGCCGTCGGTCTCGCGTTCGTGATCCGCCCCGGCGGCTACGTGCGGGTGTTCACGCTGGGCGGCGCGCTGTTCCTGCTGATGGTGCTGGTGTTCGCGCGCACGACCGCGTTGCCGGTCGCGATGGCGGCGCTGTTCCTGGCCGGCGTCGGCCTCGCCGGCTTCGGCGCGATGCAGAGCACGATCCTGCTCAGCGGCAGCGATCCGGCGCTGCGCTCGCGGGTCATGGGGGTGCTGGTCGTGTGCATCGGGGCGGGGCCGCCCGGGGTCCTGCTGGTCGGGTTACTCGCGCAGTGGCTGGGGGCCGCGACCGCGCTCAGCGTGACCTCGGGCAGCGGGCTCGCGTGCCTGGCGCTGCTGGTGGCGCTGCGCCCGGCGCTGCTGGCGCGCGGTGTCGCGCCCGCGGCGGCGCGCGGCGGCTGACGGGCGTCGCCGCACGCGGCGGCACGCGCACCACGGTGGCCTGCGGGCGCGCGGGGCGGCTGCGCCGGCGGGATCCGCGGCCGGCCGTGCGCCAGGCGCGCGCGGTCGCCTGCACGCGGCGCGTGCGGGTCCTGCGCGCCGTGCCGGCGCACCGGCAGCAGCGTGCGTTCCGGACGCGGCGTGCGGGCCGGCAGGTCGTCTGGCAGGATCCGCGCCCGTCCAGTTCACGGGAGCCGCCGCGTGCTCGCAGATCGTCAGACGCCGCCCGCGGCGCCGCCCGGCGCGGTGTTCGGCCGCGGCGCCAGGCCGCCCGGCCGGCGCGGCGGGGCGGCGGCGCCGTTCGCCGCCGGCGGCGCATGAAGCTGGTCCTGGTCCGCCACCCGGCGGTGGCCGTGCCGGCCGGCCAGTGCTACGGCGCGACCGACGTCGCGCTGGCGCCCGGCTGGGAATCGTGGGCGGGCGAGGTCGCGGCGCTCGCGGGCGCGATCGCGGGGCAGGTCGGCTGCGTGTCCAGCCCCGCCTCGCGCTGCCTGCTGCCGGCGCGCGGCAGCGGGCTGGACGTGACGGTGGACCTGCGCCTGCGCGAGATGGACTTCGGGCAGTGGGAAGGCAGGCCGTGGGGCGAGATCGCGGCCGAGGACCTCGCGCGCTGGAACGCCGACCTGCTCAACGAGGCGCCGCCCGGCGGCGAGTCCCTGGGCGACCTCGCGGCGCGCGCCGGCGCGTTCGTGGCCGCAGCCCGCGGCAGCAACCTCGATGCGCTGGTCGTGTTCACCCACGGCGGCCCGATCCGCTGCATGCTCGCGGCGCTGCTGGGCATGCCGGTCGCGCACCTGTTCCGGCTGCGGGTGGATCTCGGCTCGGTGTCCACCGTGACGCTGGACACGGGCGGCGACGTGGTCGAGTTCATGAACCTGCGCCTGCAGCCCCCGGCGCCGGGGTAGACTGCGCGCCCTTTCCGCCTCCGGGCTCGCACGGGAACGCCATGGGCCACCGCCTCTCCAGGATCTACACGCGCACCGGCGACGACGGCACCACCGGCCTCGCCGACGGGTCGCGCGTCGCGAAGGACGCCGCGCGCGTCGAGGCCATGGGCACGGTGGACGAGCTGAACACCCTGGTCGGGGCGATCCTCGTGCACCCGCTGCCGCCGGAGGTGGACGGGCTGCTCACCGACGTGCAGCACGCGCTGTTCGACATCGGCGGCGAGATGGCGATCCCCGGCGCCGCCACGGTGACCGAGGCGTACGTGACGCGTCTGGAGCAGGCCCTCGACGGCTTCAACGCGTCGCTGCCGCCGCTCAAGGAGTTCATCCTGCCGGGCGGCGGACCGGCGGCGGTGGCCGCCCACGTCGCGCGTGCCGTGTGCCGGCGCGCGGAGCGCCGGCTGCACACCCTGTCGCGCGAGGAGGCGGTGAACGAGCACAGCCGCCGCTACCTGAACCGGCTCTCCGACCTGCTGTTCGTGCTCGCGCGGGTGCTCGCGGTGGGCGACCGCGGCGAGGTCTACTGGAACTCGCGGCGCAACGCGCCCGCCCCGCGCTGACACCGCGCGGCCGGCGGCACGCGCCCGCGGCGCGCGGAGCCCGCCGACGCGCCGGGCGCGGCCGCGCTCACCAGGTCCGCACCAGCTCCAGCGCGCCGTCGCGGCGCGTCATCTGCACCCGGGACAGGAACGAGTTGCCGAGCAGCGGCTGCTCCGGGAAATCGCCCTCCAGCACCGCCGCGTCCACCTGGGTCAGCTCGACGTCGCCGACGGTGACGCGCGCGAGGCGCACGCGCCACATGTTCACGACCCCGGCCGCGGTCACGCTCTCGCC
>CBDUCN010000031.1:0-25218 GCA_965365655.1 uncultured Gammaproteobacteria bacterium
CGCAGCGCATGGCCTGGGACGACGCCGGACCGGCCGTGTCCAGGCGGCTCAACGCGTACCTGCTGAACCACAACGACTACCTCTCCGGAGGCGTGCGCGGCCTGCTCGCGTACGCCCGCGTCGTCGGATATGACGGCGACGAGTGAGCGCGGCGCCGGCCGGCGCGGCGTCGCGGCGCTGCTGCTGCTGTGCGCGTGTGCCGCGCCGGCCGGCGAGCGCGAGCAGGCGGAGGAGCAGCTGCGCCGCGCGACCGAGGCCGCGATGTCGCTGAACTACGACGGCACCTTCGTGTACCGCGACGGCGACTGGATGGAGACCATGCGCATCATCCACCGGGCCGACCCGGAGAAGGGCTCTATGGCGCGCCTGGTGTCGTTGAGCGGCGAGGCGCGCGAGGTCATCCGCGAGGCGAACCGCGTGACCTGCATCCTGCCCGGGTCGAACGCCGTGCTCGTGAGCAAGTCCAAGCCGCGCGCGGTGACCGGTCTCGGCGTGTTCAATCCCCAGGGGGCGTACCGCGAGCACTACGTGCTGGGTCTCGCGCCCGGCGAGCGGGTCGCCGGACGCTCGACGCGGCTGGTCACGGTGATGCCGCGCGACGCGTTCCGCTACGGCTACCGCCTGTGGGTGGACGACGACAGCGGCTTCCTCCTGAAGTCCGAGCTGGTGGACGCCGGGGGGCACGCCCTCGAGCAGATCGTCTACACGCACCTCGAGCTGCCGGAGCGCATCCCTGACGCGCTGCTGCGCCCCGCCATCAGCGGGGAGGGGTTCACGTGGTACACGAGCGACGCTCCGCGGGCGCCCGAGCGCGAGTCCGACTGGCGGGTGGACTGGTTGCCCGACGGCTTTCGGATGCGCGACCGCGCCACCGATCCCGCCGGGGTGGGGCGCATGCCGGTCGAGCATCTGGTTTATACTGACGGGCTTGCATCGGTGTCGGTCTTCATCGAGCACCTGGACGCCGGTGGCGAGGCCCTGGAGGGCCTGTCCCGGATGGGGGCCGTCAATGCCTACGGCGTCATGGTCGGCGGCTTCCAGGTCACCGCGGTGGGCGAGGTCCCGGCGGAGACGGTCGAGCGCATCGGCCGGGCCGTGGCTCGCCGCTGAACGGGCCGACACCTTCGCCACCACCGCATCCCGGAGCCCCTCACGTTGATGATCAGGATCATGTCTCGAAGCCGCACGACCACGCTTTCGGCGCTCCTGCTGCCCGTTCTCCTGCTGCTGGGGAGCGCGGCCCACGCGCAGTCGGGCGGGCTGCCCGACTTCACCGCGCTGGTCGCGGACCACAGCGCGGCCGTCGTGAACATCTCCACCACCCAGAAGCGCACGGCGACCCAGCGGCCGAACCTGCCGCGCGGACTGGAGATTCCGGATCTTCCCGAGAACAGCCCGTTCAACGAGTTCTTCCGGCGCTTCTTCGGCGAAGGGGAGATCGAAGAGTTCGATTCCCAGTCCCTCGGATCCGGCTTCATCATCAGCGCCGACGGCTACGTGATCTCGAACAATCACGTGATCAAGAACGCCGATGAGGTGGTCGTGCGGCTCACCGACCGCCGCGAGTTCACCGCCGAGGTGATCGGCACCGACGAGCGCAGTGACGTCGCGTTGCTCAAGATCGACGCCACCGGCCTGCCGGTCGTCAGACTGGGCACCGACTACGAGCTGAAGGTCGGCGAGTGGGTGCTGGCCATCGGCTCGCCCTTCGGCTTCGACCACACGGTCACCGCCGGCATCGTGAGCGCGATCGGGCGCAGCCTCCCGCGCGAGAACTACGTGCCCTTCATCCAGACCGACGTCGCGATCAACCCGGGCAACTCGGGCGGGCCGCTGTTCAACCTGCGCGGCGAGGTGGTCGGGGTCAATTCCCAGATCTTCAGCCGCACCGGCGGCTTCATGGGACTGTCCTTCGCGATTCCGATCGACGTCGCGATGGATGTCGCGGAGCAGCTTCGCGACAAGGGCAAGGTGTCGCGCGGCTGGCTGGGCGTGCTGATCCAGGACGTGACCCGCGAGCTCGCGGAATCCTTCGGCATGGAGAAGCCGCAGGGTGCGCTGGTCGCAAAGGTGCTCGAGGACAGCCCGGCGAGCAAGGCCGGGTTCGAGGTCGGCGACATCGTGCTGGCCTTCGACGGCAACGAGGTGGATCGCTCGTCGGACCTCCCGCCCATCGTGGGCAGCACGCGGGTCGGCACCGACGTGCCGGTGAAGATACTGCGCAACGGCACGACCATGGAGCTCACCGTGCGCACCGCGGAGCTTCCGGAGGAGGCGAGCCTGCGCGCCGCCGCGCCGGACAAGCCGGGCACCGCGAGCGCCGACAAGCTGGGGATCACGGTCGCCGACATGACCGAGGAGCAGCGCAAGGAGAACGACGCGCCGGAGCACGGCGTGCTGGTGACCGAGGTGCGCGACGGACCCGCGAAGCGGGCCGGCGTACGCGCCGGCGACCTGGTGCTGATGCTGGACAACAGCAAGGTCACCGACACGGAGACCTTCAAGCGGCTCGCGTCCGAGCTGCCCGAGGACAAGGCCGTGTCCATCCTCGTGCAGCGCCAGGGCAATCCCATCTTCCTGGCGCTGAAGCCGGAAGGCTGAACGCGCCGGCGGCCCGGCGCCCCGTCGCCACCGGCCGAGCGCCGGAGGTGGCGCGGGGCGCTCGCCGCCCGCACCCGCCAGGGTCCCGCCCGATGGCCGACATCCGCAACTTCTCCATCATCGCCCACATCGATCACGGCAAGTCCACGCTCGCCGATCGCTTCATCCAGATCTGCGGAGGTCTGAGCGACCGCGAGATGGAGGCGCAGGTGCTGGACTCGATGGATCTGGAGCGCGAGCGCGGCATCACCATCAAGGCGCAGAGCGTGACGCTGGACTATCACGCCGAGGACGGGCGCTCTTACCAGCTGAACTTCATCGACACCCCCGGCCACGTGGACTTCAGCTACGAGGTGTCGCGCTCGCTGGCCGCCTGCGAGGGCGCGCTGCTGGTGGTGGACGCGGCGCAGGGCGTGGAGGCGCAGAGCGTCGCGAACTGCTACACGGCGCTTGAGCAGGACCTCGAGGTGGTCCCGGTGCTGAACAAGATCGATCTGCCCTCGGCCGAGCCGGAGCGCGTGATCGCGGAGATCGAGGACATCATCGGCATCGGCGCCCACGACGCGCTGCTGGTGAGCGCGAAGACCGGTGCCGGGGTGAAGGAGCTGCTCGAGGCGATCGTCTCGCGGATCCCGCCCCCGGAGATCGACCTGGACGGTCCGCTGCGCGCGCTGATCATCGACTCGTGGTTCGACAACTACCTCGGTGTGGTGTCGCTGGTGCGGGTCGTGAGCGGGAGCCTGCGCAAGGGCGACAAGATCCTGGTCATGTCCACCGGGCGCACGCACCCGGTGGACAGCGTCGGGGTGTTCACACCGAAGCGGCGCGAGACCGCGGCGCTCGCCTCCGGAGAGGTGGGTTTCGTGGTGGCGGGCATCAAGGAGGTGGACGGCGCACCGGTGGGCGACACGCTCACCCACGCGCGCCAGCCCGCGCCGGCACCGCTGCCCGGCTTCAAGGAGGTGAAGCCGCAGGTGTTCGCCGGAATGTTCCCGACGGACGCCTCCGATTACGAGGCGTTCCGCGAGGCGCTGTCCAAGCTCCGGCTGAACGATTCGTCCCTGCACTACGAGCCGGAGACATCCTCGGCGCTCGGCTTCGGCTTCCGATGCGGGTTCCTCGGGATGCTGCACATGGAGATCGTGCAGGAACGCCTCGAGCGCGAGTACGAGCTGGACCTGATCACCAGCGCGCCCACCGTGGTCTACGAGGTGGTGACCACCGGCGGAGAGATCGTGTACGTGGACAACCCCGCGCGGCTGCCGCCGCCGAACGAGATCGAGGCGATCCGCGAGCCCATCGTGCACGCTGAGATCCTGGTTCCCGAGGCGCACCTCGGCAGCGTGATCACGCTGTGCGTGGAGAAGCGCGGCGTGCAGCGCAAGCTGCACTACAGCGGACGGCAGGTCGCGGTCAGCTACGACCTGCCGATGAGCGAGGTCGTGCTGGATTTCTTCGATCGGCTGAAGTCGGTGAGCCGTGGATATGCGTCGCTGGACTACCAGTTCGCGCGCTACGAGGCGGCGCCCATGGCCAAGCTCGACATCCTCATCAACGGCGAGAAGGTGGATGCGCTGTCGGTCATCGTGCATCGTGACCAGATCACCAGCCGCGGGCGGGACCTCGTCGAGCGCATGCGCGCGATCATCCCGCGCCAGATGTTCGACGTCGCCATCCAGGCTGCCATCGGCTCCAAGATCATCGCCCGCGAGACCGTCAAGGCGCTGCGCAAGAACGTCACCGCGAAGTGCTACGGCGGCGACGTGACCCGCAAGCGCAAGCTGCTCGAGAAGCAGAAGGCGGGCAAGCGGCGCATGAAGCAGGTAGGCCGCGTCGAGATCCCGCAGGAGGCCTTCCTCGCGGTGCTGCAGCTCGGGAAGGATCGATGAACCTGGATTTCCCCACCATCATGGTGCTGCTGGTCGCGGTCACCGGGGCCGTGTGGCTGGCGGACGTCGCCGTGCTGGGCCCCCGCCGCCGCCGCCTGGGCGAGACGGCCGAGGGCGGCGAGGCGCCGCCGTCGCGGGTCGTGGAGTACGCACGCTCCTTCTTCCCGGTGTTCCTGGTGGTGCTGGTACTTCGTTCCTTCCTCGTCGAGCCGTTTCGCATTCCGTCGAACTCGATGATGCCGACGCTGCTCACCGGCGACTTCATCCTCGTCAACAAGTTCACCTACGGAATCCGTCTGCCGGTGGTGGATCGCAAGGTGATCGACATCGGCAGTCCCAGTCGCGGTGACGTGGTCGTGTTCCGGGCGCCGCAGGACCCGAGCACGCCGTTCATCAAGCGCGTCGTGGGGCTGCCGGGCGACGAGATCCGCTATCACCGCAAGACGCTGTACGTGAACGGCGAGCGCGTGCCGCAGGAGTTCCTGTCGACCTACACCGGAACCGGCTCCGGCGCCGGCATGACAGGTGCGGAGCTGCGTCGGGAATTGCTCGACGGCGCGCCACATGCGATTCTGGTTCGCAGCCAGGTGCCAACGCCCGGAGAGGGGCGGTGGGTGGTGCCCGAAGGCAGTTATTTCGTGCTGGGCGACAACCGGGACAACAGCCATGACAGCCGTTTCTGGGGCTTCGTCCCCGATCGGCTGCTGGTCGGCAAGGCGTTCGTGATCTGGTTCAACTGGGACCTGGGCCATGGCATCGCCTTCGGCCGCATCGGCGACGGCATCGAGTGAGAAAGGAGACAAGCGATGAATCGACTTGCCAGGCATCAGCGGGGGGTATCCATCTGGCTCCTCCTCTTGTTTGTCATCGTGCTGGGCTTCGGCGGCATCTTCGGCCTGAAGCTGATCCCGCTCTACCTGGAATGGTTCAAGGTCGAGAAGGCGGTGAGCGGCACGTTGCAGGCAGGTGTGGGCGAGCAGTCGGTACGCGACATCCAGGCGACCGTCATCCGCCGCATGGACATCGACGACGTGCGCCGCTTCACGAAGCTGAACTTCACCGAGTTCTTCACCATCACCAAGCGGGGCAACCGGGTCACCATCGACGTCTCCTACGAGGCCGAGGAGCCGCTGTTCTACAACGTACATGTCCTCGTCAAGTTCGAGGGCTCGTACAGCAACTGACCCCGCACACGCCGGTGATCCGGGACGGTGCGTCGCGGTCGGCCGGTCCGGACGCGCAGCAGGCGCGCCGGCTCGCGCAGGCGCTGGGTCACGATTTCGCCGACCCGACGCTGCTCGGGCGCGCGCTCACCCACCGCAGCGCGGCCGGCGATCACAACGAGCGCCTCGAGTTCCTGGGTGACGCCGTCATCGAGCTGGTGATCACGGAGTGGCTGTTTCGCGCGCAGCCGACGCGCAGCGAGGGAGAGCTCACCCGTCTTCGCGCACGCATCGTGCGCAAGGAAAGCCTCGCGGCGCTGGCCCGCGACCTCGGCCTCGGCGACGCGCTGTGCCTCGGCAGCGGCGAGCTCAAGTCCGGCGGACGCCACCGCGACTCCATCCTCGCGGACGCGTTCGAGGCCCTGATGGGAGCGCTGTACCTGGACGCGGGCCTCGAGGTGTGCCGGCGCTGCCTGCTGGCGCGCGTCGAGCCGGGCTTCGGGGACATGGCGGGCGCCACGGCCGGCAAGGATCCGAAGACGCGCCTGCAGGAGTGGCTGCAGGGGCGGGGGCTCGCGCTTCCGCGCTACGAGGTGGTGGCCACCGAGGGCGCCGAGCACGCCCAGCGCTTTCACGTCGAGTGCAGCGCCGACGCGATCTCCGCGATGGCGCGCGGCGCCGGCACCAGCCGGCGCCGCGCCGAGCAGGCGGCCGCGCAGGCGCTGCTGCAACGGCTCGAAGCCGATGGCTGAGCCGTACCGCTGCGGGCTGGTCGCGGTGCTGGGGCGCCCCAACGTCGGCAAGTCGACGCTGGTCAACGCGCTGCTCGGCACCAAGCTGTCCATCACGTCGCGGCGGCCGCAGACCACGCGCGACCGCATCCTCGGCATCCGCACCCTGCCCGGGGCCCAGGTCGTGCTGCTCGACACCCCCGGGCTGCACCACGCCCAGGGGCGGGCGCTCAACCGCTACATGAACCGTGCTGCCGGCGCGGCGCTGGAAGGCGTGGATCTCGCGGTGCTGGTGGTCGAGGCGCGCCGCTGGACGGGCGACGACGACGCGGCGCTCGCGCGCATCGCGCAAGCCGGCTGCCCGGTGCTGCTGGTCGTGAACAAGGTGGACCTGGTGCCGGAGAAGGAGCGCCTGCTGCCGTTCCTCGCCGCCGCCGGCGAGCGCGCCCGCTTCGTCGACATCGTGCCGATGAGTGCGCGCCGTCCCCGCGACGCGGAGCGCCTGCTGACGGTGCTCGCCGCGCATCTGCCCGAAGGCGAGCCGATGTTCCCGGACGA
Organism: uncultured Gammaproteobacteria bacterium; assembly: GCA_965365655.1. GTDB lineage: Bacteria > Pseudomonadota > Gammaproteobacteria > HK1 > HK1 > JBFHNV01. The sequence continues at coordinate 6,943 of CBDUCN010000031.1, forward strand.
CCAGTACACCGATCGCAGCGAGCGCTTCCTGTGCGCCGAGATCGTGCGCGAGAAGCTGTTCCGGCTCGTCGGGCAGGAGGTGCCGCACCGCCTGGCGGTGGAGGTCGAGAGCTTCGAGCGGCGCGGCCCCGTGGTGCGGATCGCGGCACGCATCTGGGTCGAGAGCCGAGGCCAGAAGGCGATCGTCATCGGCAAGGCGGGCGAGCGGCTGAAGCGCGTCGGCACCGAGGCGCGCAAGGACATCGAGCGCGTGCTGGGCGCGCGGGTGCATCTGGACCTGTGGGTCAAGGTGCGCGCCGGCTGGGCCGACGACGAGCGTTTCCTCGGCGAGCTGGGCTACCGGGAGCCATGACGCAGCGCGTCGACCTGGCGCCGGCCTACCTGCTTCACCGCCGCCCCTGGCGGGAGACGAGCGCGCTGCTGGAGGCGTTCAGCCGCGAGCACGGCCGCGTGGGGCTGGTGGCCCGCGGGGCGCGGCGCCCGCGCTCGGGCCTGCGTCCGGCGCTGCGCCCGTTCACGCCGCTACTGCTGAGCTGGTCCGGACGCGGCGAGCTGGCGACCCTGCGCGCGGTGGAGCTGGCCGGGCGCTGCGTGGAGCTCGAGCGCGAGTCGCTTCCCGGCGGCCTGTACATGAACGAGCTGCTGATGCGCCTCACGCACCGCCACGACCCGCACCCGTCGCTGTTCGACGCCTACGGCGCGGCGGTCGCGGAGCTCGCGGCCGCGCACCCGGTGGAGGACACGCTGCGCCGCTTCGAGAAACGCCTGCTCGAGGCCATCGGCTACGGGCTCGCGCTGGAGCACGACGCACTGAGCGGCCAGCCGCTGGTGCGCGAGGCGCGCTACGCGTACCGGCGCGACCAGGGACCGGTGCGCGCCGACGGGGCCTGCGCTGACGCGGTGGAGGTCAGCGGCGGCACGCTGCTGGCGCTCGCTGCGGAGGCGCCGCTCGCGCCGGGCGAGCAGCGCGAGGCGAAACGGCTGATGCGCTACGTGCTGCGCGGCCACCTCGGCGACCGGCCGCTCGCGACCCGCAGCCTGTTCCGCGCGCTGTGAGCGGGCAGCGCGCGTCGCGACGGCCCGAAGCGCCCGGGTCCCGGGTGCAGGCGTCCTGGCGGGCCTTGCGCAGCCGCGGTGCATGCGGCGTTCGAGGCCACCCGCCACGGAGCGGCGAGGGAGGGGGCCGGCATCGAGCGCGGGCACCGACGGGCGGTCCGTGCACGCCGCCGCTGGCCCGATCGCGCGGCGCAACGAGCCCGGGGCCGTCGCGCATCGTCCGGCGGCGTTCTAGACTCGCGCGATGAACGACGCCGCCCCTCTCGCCCTTCTCGGGGTCAACATCGACCACGTTGCGACGCTGCGCCAGGCGCGCGGCACCCGCTACCCGGACCCGGTGCAGGCCGCGCTGGTCGCGCAGGATGCGGGCGCCGACGCGATCACGATCCACCTGCGCGAGGATCGCCGGCACATCCAGGACCGGGACGTGGAGCTGATCGCGCAGGTGCTGCAGTGCCGGATGAACCTCGAGGTCGCGATCACCGACGCGATGCTGTCGCTCGCCGAGCGCCTGCGGCCCGCGGACTGCTGCCTGGTGCCGGAGAAGCGCGAGGAGCTGACGACCGAGGGCGGCCTGGACGTCGCCCGCTCGGCGCCGGCGGTGCGCGCGGCCTGCGAGCGCCTCGCCGTGGCCGGGGTGCGCGTGTCGCTGTTCATCGATCCGGATGTCGAGCAGGTGTGCGCGGCCGCCGACGCCGGCGCCCCGGTGGTGGAGCTGCACACCGGCAGCTACGCCGACGCGGCGGACGAGCCCGCGCGGGCCGCGGAGCTCGCGCGCATCGAACGCGCGACGGCGGCGGGCCTGGAGGCCGGGCTGCAGGTGAACGCGGGCCACGGGCTCCACTACCACAACGTTCAACCGGTGGCCGCCATCGGCGGCCTCACCGAGTTCAACATCGGCCACGCCATCGTGGCGCGCGCGGTGTTCAGCGGCCTCGCGGCCGCGGTCACCGAGATGAAGCGCCTGCTGCGCGAGGCGCGCCGCCCGGGCCGCGCCTGAGGGTCAGTCCTCCCGCACGGCGCGCGGCGCGTCAGCGGCGGGGCCCGCATCGGCCTCGGCCGCCGGCTTGGGCTGGGGGCGCACCACGGTCACGTCGTCGCGGCTGTCGCGCGCCGCGTCAGCGGCGGGGGCGCCGGTCGGCTCCGGACGCTGGCCGTTGCCGTTCGCGGGCCTCTGGGCGGATCCCGCATCGCGCCCGCTGTCGTCCCGATCGCCCGGCGGCGGCGTGCGAGGCGCGGCCTGTGCCCCGTCACCGCTGCCCTGCGCCGCGCGCTCGGCCTCGCCCCCGGGGGCCTGCTCGGCGCGCGCCGCGGAGCCGTTTCCCCCGTCCCCGTCGCCTTGCGGCCGGTCCGCCTGGCCTTCGCCCTGGCGCCGTCCACGCCGTCCGCCGCCGCGCCGGCCGCGCCGCCCGCGCCCGGAACGCTGTCCCTGGCCCGTGCCGTCGCCGGCCGCGTCGGCCGTCTCCGGCGCCGCCTTCGCGGGGGCGGCGTCGCCGCCCTCGGTGGGCGCCGGCGTCGGCGCCGGCCGGGCCTTCTGCGCGGAGTCCTTCGCGCCCTGTCCGGGCGACGAGCGCCGGCGAGGCTCGGCGGACTCGTCGGCATTGCGCCCGCCGCGCCGCGCGTCGCGCCCGCCCTGTCCACGCGCGGGCTGACCGCTGCTGCGCCGCTTGCGGTCCGTCCCGCTGCGGCCCCGCGGCTCGCCGGAGCGGCGGCGTTCGCCGTCGCTGCCGCCGTCGTCCGGGCGCGCTCCGCCGGCGGTGCCGAACAGCGCCTTCCACAGGCGCGGGAACAGACCGTCGCGAGCAGGCGGCGGTGGCGGCGCCGCCTCGGGGACGACCGGCACCGGCGGAGGAGGGGCCACGGCGCGCACGGCCGGCACCTCGACCCGGGTCGTGCCGGGGTTCTCCACGAAGTCAGGCAGCGTCGGCTCGCGCGCCGCGAGCTCGAAGCTGGGCTGGCGCACCGCGCCGTGCTCGCGGTCGTCGTCGCGGATGCGCTCCACCCGGTACTGGGCGGGGGACACCGCCGGATCCGGGATGATCACGATGCGCACGCCATGCTCGCGCTCCAGGTCGTGCACCGTCTCGCGCTTCTCGTTCAGGAGATAGGTGCCGACGTCCAGCGGCAGCGTGGCCGCCACGGTGCCGGTGCGATCCTTCATCGCCTGCTCCTCGAGCAGCCGCAGCACCGACAGCGCCAGGGATTCCGGCCCCCGGATCGCGCCCTGGCCGTTGCAGGTGGGGCAGACCTTGAGGGTGGAGTCGCCCAGCGACGGGCGCAGCCGCTGGCGCGACATCTCCATCAGCCCGAAGCGCGAGATGCGCCCGAGCTGCACCCGCGCGCGGTCCTGCTTCAGCGCGTCGCGCAGCCGGTTCTCCACCTCGCGCTGGTTCTTCGCCGGCGTCATGTCGATGAAGTCGATGACGATCAGCCCCCCGACGTCGCGCAGCCGGAGCTGGCGGGCGACCTCGTCGGCGGCCTCCAGGTTGGTCTGCAGCGCGGTCTCCTCGATGTCGCTGCCCTTCGTGGCGCGCGCCGAGTTGATGTCCACCGAGACCAGCGCCTCGGTGTGGTCGATGACGATGGACCCGCCCGAGGGCAGCTCGACCTGGTGGCTGAACGCGGACTCGATCTGGGTCTCGATCTGGTAGCGCGAGAACAGCGGCACGCTGTCCTCGTAGAGCTTCACCCGCGCGGCGTTCTGAGGCATCACCTGGCGCATGAAGTCCATCGCCTCGGCGTACACGGCGGGGCTGTCGATCAGGATCTCGCCCACGTCCTTCGAGAAGTAGTCGCGGATCGCGCGGATGATGACGTTCGAATCCTGGTGGATCAGGAACGGGGCGGCGCGCTCCTGCGCGGCCGCCTCGATCGCGGTCCACAGCTTGAGCAGGTACTCGAGGTCCCACTGCAGCTCCTCGGCGGACTTGCCGACGCCTGCGGTGCGCACGATCAGGCCCATGCCGGCCGGCACGTCGAGCTGGCTCAGCGCGTCGCGCAGCTCGCCGCGCTCGTCGCCCTCCACGCGGCGCGAGATGCCGCCGGCCCGGGGGTTGTTCGGCATCAGCACCAGGTAGCGCCCGGCGAGGCTGGGGAACGTGGTGAGCGCCGCGCCCTTGGTGCCGCGCTCCTCCTTCTCGACCTGCACGATGACCTCCTGGCCCTCGCGCAGCACGTCCTTGATGGACTGACGGGCGCCTTCGGACGCCTGGGCGTCCTCCGCGAAGTACTCGCGCGCCAGCTCCTTGAAGGGCAGGAAGCCGTGGCGCTCCGCGCCGTAGTCGACGAAGGCCGCCTCCAGGCTGGGCTCCACGCGGGTGATGCGGCCCTTGTAGACGCTCGCCTTCTTCTGCGCGCGGCCACGGACCTCGATGTCCAGGTCGTACAGGTACTGACCATCCACCATCGCCACCCGCAGCTCTTCGGGCTGGGTGGCGTTGACCAACATTCTCTTCATTTCGTCTGGTCCTGCTCGCAGTCACGGCGCACCCGGTCGGGGCGCCTGGTCGATCCGGCGATCGCGAACGCACGGCAGGAGGCTCTGGCGCGGCAACGCGCCGATCGAGACGGGGGAGGCGCGCGTGCGATGCCGCACGTCCGGTCCCTGTCCCCAGTGTTCGGGGACAGCCGGAGCGCTTCTCCACCCGGCGGGAGCGCCCTGCGCGGCCGCCATCGGGGCGATACCGCCGCAGGCCGTCCCTGGTTCCACGCCGCGCACCCCAAGGGGCCCCCCGGCGTGGAGGAATCGGTCGATCGAGTTCCTGTCTGCCTGCGCGACGCGGGTCGCGCCTGCCGACGCAATCATCGCGCCGGCCTGCTCCGGAAGCGCGCTGGTGGGCCCTTGCCCGGCCCCGCGGCGCTCGGCCTGTGCCGTCACCGGAGCCTGTGCAATATAGCAATCGCCCCGACGCGCGGTAAACCGCGGGTCGGGCGGCTGCCAGCGGGCTGTGGATTTCCGGCAGCCGGCGCCCGGCGCACGGATGTGCCGGCACGAATCCGGCACACAAGTGATTGATTCACTGAAGCGAGCGGGAGACCGGGTCTTCCGCGGAGTACGTTGGAATCCGGCGCGACGTCGAATTCCAACGGCCTGCTAGCATTCGCCGATGGGCAGTCCGTCGCAACCCGCGACCGTGCGTACCGTGCGCGTGGACGCCGAGCACGCCGGCCAGCGCCTCGACAACTTCCTCGCAGCCCAGTTCCGCAACGTGCCCAGGGCGCGCCTCTACCGCAGCGTGCGCACCGGCGAGGTGCGGGTGAACAAGGGCCGTGTGCGCCAGGACTACCGTCTCGAGGAGGGTGACGTGGTGCGCCTGCCGCCGCTCGGCGGCGCCCGCCCGGCGGCTCCCGACGGCGCGCCTTCGCCGGCGCTCGGAGACACGCTGCGTCGTGCGGTGCTGTACGAGGACGACGACCTGCTGGTCATCGACAAGCCCAGCGGGCTCGCCGTGCACGGCGGGAGCGGCCGCTCCCTGGGCCTCATCGAGGCGATGCGCGCGCTGCGCCCCCGCCAGGGCTTCCTGGAACTCGTGCATCGCCTGGATCGCGAGACCTCGGGCTGCCTGCTGCTCGCGAAGCGCCGCCGCGCCCTCGTGTCCCTGCACGAGGCGCTGCGCGAGGGGCGGGTGGACAAGCGCTACCGCACGCTGCTGCGCGGGCGCTGGCGAGGCGGCGGCCGGCGGGTGGACCGGGCGCTGGAGCGCGGCCGCGGCGCGGACCGGCGGGTGCGGGTGGACGCCGGCGGCCGCGAGTCCAGCACCGCGTTCACGCCGCTCGCCGTGTGCGACAGGGCGAGCTTCATGGAGGCGCGCCCGCACACCGGGCGCACGCATCAGATCCGGGTGCACGCGGCCGCGCTGGGGATGCCGGTCGCAGGCGACGAGCGCTACGGTGACCGCGCGTTCAACGCGAGCCTCAAGCCCCTCGGCCTGCGCCGCCTGTTCCTGCACGCGGCGGCGCTGCGCTTCGAGCACCCGATTACCGCGGAGCGCGTCGAGGTGCAGGCGCCGCTGCCGCAGGCGCTCGCCGCGGTGCTCGATGCCCTGGAGCTGCCGCACGCCGCGCCCGCATCCTGACCGGGCGGCGACCGGGTACGATCGAGCGCGACGATCAACGGCCCTCGAAGGCGCGGGGAGCGCGCCGGCGTGGCAGGACCCTGCGGAGCGTGCAAGCATGAGTGACAGCGATCCTTCCTCCGACGCGCCGGCGACGGGCGGCGGTCCCACGCGGGCGGCCACGTCCGCCGGCGAGTGGGAGCGTGACGTCCTGACGCGCCTGGCCTTCGCGGCGGTCGGCGAGCAGCGCCGGGCGCGGCGCTGGAACACGCTGTTCAAGCTCGCGCTGCTGGGCTACCTGGTGGCGCTGCTGGTGATCTGGACGCCGGGGGACTGGCTGGACATCGCGCCCGCCTCGCGGCACGTCGCGCTGGTCGACCTCGACGGCGTGATCGCGAACGACAGCGCCGCCAGCGCCGACCGCGTCGCGAGGGGGCTGCGTGCCGCGTTCGACGACGACGACACTGCCGCGGTGATCCTGCGCATCAACAGCCCCGGCGGCAGCCCCGTGCAGTCGGGCCTGCTCCACGACGAGATCAAGCGCCTGCGCGAGAAGCACCCGGACACCCCGCTGTACGCCGTGATCACCGACGTGTGCGCGTCCGGCGGCTACTACGTGGCGGCGGCGGCCGATCGCATCTACGCCGACAAGGCCAGCGTGGTGGGCTCCATCGGCGTGCTGATCAACGGATTCGGCTTCGTGGAGGCGATGGAGACCCTGGGCGTCGAGCGCCGCCTGATCGCGGCGGGGCGCAACAAGGGCCTGCTGGACCCGTTCTCGCCGCTGCGCGAGGAGGAGGTGGCCCACATGCGCGGCATCCTGGAGACCGTGCACGCGCAGTTCATGGACGTCGTGAAGAAGGGCCGCGGGGATCGCCTCAAGGACGATCCGGACCTGTTCACCGGGCTCATCTGGACCGGGGCGCAGGGGGTTGAGCTGGGCCTGGTGGACGCGCTGGGCAGCGCCGGCTACGTCGCGCGCGAGGTCGTGGGCGTCGAGGACGTGGTGGACTTCACGCCGCGGCGAAGCCTGCTGGAATCGGTCACGAGCCGCCTCGGCGCCTCGATCGGCGCGGCCCTCGCGACGCACGCGGGCCTGGATGGTCTGCGCCTGCGCTGAGCTCGTGAACCTTGTGCCGCGCGCGTCGCGGTGGCGGTCACGGCGTGCCCAGCACCGGCACACCCGCCTCGCGCAGCAACCGGCACACCGCGATCAGCGGCAGCCCCACCAGAGCCGTGGGGTCGTCGCAGTGGATGGCGCGGAACAGCGCGATGCCCAGGCCCTCGCAGCGGAACGCGCCGGCGCAGTCCAGCGGGCGATCCCTCGCCACGTACTCGCGCACCTCAAGTGCACCCAGATCGCGCAGGCACACCCGGGTGTGGTCGAGCGCTTCCCCGCGCACGCGGCCTCCGTCGCCGGCCAGCGCGACCGCGGTGTAGAACGAGACCTCGCGACCGCTCATCGCGGTGAGCTGGGCCACCGCGGCGTCCTCGCGCCCCGGCTTGCCGAGCGTCCGGCCGTCGAGGCTGGCCACCTGGTCCGAGCCGATGACCAGCGCTCCGGGCGCCCCGGCGGCCACCGCGCTCGCCTTCGCGCGCGCGAGGCGCGCCGCGAGTGCCCGCGGCGGCTCGTCCGTCAGCGGCGTCTCGTCGACGTCGGGGGCGACCACGTCGAAGGGCCGTCCGAGCCGCTCGAGCAGGGAGCGGCGGTAGGGGGAGGTCGAGGCCAGGATCAGCCGCGGGGGCATGGGCAGGGCGCGCCGGCGAGATTCGGTCCGCGAATGCTACCCGACGGGCCGTGCCCCGACCGATGCGACCTTTGACAGGCGCGAACCATCATCATTACGATCCCGTGTTTATGCACGCACCCCTTCCGACCCGCGCCGACCCGTGGCGGGCCGCCGCGGCCGGGGAAACGCTGCAGGGCACACTGGCGCCGGAACGCGTCCCACGGATCGCGGGCGTGGCGCAGCTCGATGCGCCCCTGACGGCAACGCTGCACTTTGCGCTCGACGAGGGCGGAACGCCCGCCGTCGAGATCGAGGTCCGGGGGTGTTACGGCTTCACCTGTCAGCGGTGCCTGCAGCCGATGCAGGACCGGCGGTGTGATCGCTCCCGGGTGCTGGTCGCGGCCGACGACGGCGCAGACCGCACGCTGGACGCGGGCGCGGAGGTCGTGACGTGTGCGCGCGGCAGTTCCCTGGAGCTCGCCGCGCTGGTGGAGGACGAGGTGCTGCTGGCGCTGCCGCTCGCGCCCTGCCACGCGCAGGAGGACTGCGGCGGCGAGCCGCCGCACCGGGCCGGTGCGGCCGCGCCGGCGCAGCCCGCGCGGGGCGGGGACAGCCCCTTCGCCGCGCTCGCCGCGCTGCGCGGCGGCGCGAAGGACGATTGACGGAGCCCGGCGGCGCAGCCGCCGGGACGCTGGACGAAGACGGCCGCCGCGTGAGCGACGGCACATCGCGGCCCGACGACGGGCCGCCTCACACGGAACAGGAGACCCAGATGGCCGTGCAGCAGAACAGGAAGTCCCGCTCCAAGCGGGGCTCGCGCCGGGCCCACAACGCGCTCGGCAAGCCCAGCCTGTCCATCGAGCCCACCACCGGCGAGACCCATCGCCGCCACCACGTGAGTCCCGACGGCTACTACCGCGGGCGCAAGGTGGTCGAGACCCCCGAAGACTGATTCCGCCCGCGGAATCACGCAGGTGAGCGCCGTCATCGCCCTCGACGCCATGGGCGGAGACCACGGCCCGTCCGTCGTCGTGTCCGCGGCGGTGGACGCCGTGGCCGCGCACCCGAACCTCAGCCTGACGCTGGTGGGCCGGGAGCGCGCGGTCGAGGAGGTCCTCGCGGGCCACCCGCACGCGGACCGCGACCGGCTGCGCGTGCACCACGCCAGCGAGGTGGTCGCGATGGACGAATCGCCGTCGCAGGCGCTGCGCACCAAGAAGCAGTCGTCCATGCGCGTCGCGATTGACCTCGTCAAGGAGGGGAAGGCCAGCGCGTGCGTGAGCGCAGGCAACACCGGCGCGCTGATGGTGACCGGGCGCTTCGTCCTCAAGACCCTCTCCGGCATCGACCGCCCCGCGATCTGCGCGCCGCTGCCGTGCGTGAACGGCCACGTTCACATGCTGGATCTCGGCGCGAACGTGGATTCCGGAGCCGAGCAGCTGTGCCAGTTCGCGCTGATGGGCGCGGTGCTCGCGAGCGCGGTGGACAACGTCGAGCGTCCACGGGTCGCGCTGCTCAACATCGGCGAGGAGGAGATCAAGGGCAACGAGCAGGTGAAGGAGGCGGCGCGGCTGCTGGCGGCCTCGGACCTCAACTACGTGGGCTTCGTCGAGGGTGACGGCGTGTACAAGGGACACGCGGACGTGATCGTGTGCGACGGCTTCGTCGGCAACGTCGCGCTGAAGTCCAGCGAGGGCGTTGCGCAGATGATCGGACAGTTCCTGCGTGAGGAGTTCCAGCGCACGCCGCTCAGCCGCCTCGCGGGCCTGATCGCGATGCCCGTGCTCAAGGGGCTGCGCAGGCGCATCGATCCGCGCGAGTACAACGGCGCGACCCTGCTGGGCCTGCGCGGCATCGTCGTGAAGAGCCACGGCGGGGCCGATCGGATCGCGTTCCGCCGCGCCATCGAGGTCGCGCTGGCCGAGGTCACGATGCGGTTGCCCGAGCGCATCACCGCGCGCATCGAGCCACACATGGCGCACAGGGAAGCGGTGTGACGCGTGCGAGAATCGTCGGCACGGGCAGCTACCTGCCCGAGCGCGTCGTTCCGAACAGCGAGTTCGAAGCCTCGCTGGACACCTCGGACGCGTGGATCCGGGAGCGCACGGGCATCGTCGAGCGGCGCATCGCCGGCGAGCACGAGACGACCTGCGACCTCGCCGAGCACGCCGCCCGCGCGGCCCTCGAGGCCTCGGACTGGAGCGCCGAGTCGCTGGACCTGATCGTCGTCGGCACCACGACTCCGGATCGCATCTACCCGTCCACCGCGTGCCGCCTGCAGGCGCGCCTGGGCGCCGGCGGCTGCACCGCATTCGACGTGCAGGCGGTGTGCACCGGCTTCGTGTACGCGCTGGGCGTGGCCGAGCAGTTCATCCGCGCCGGCAGCGTGCGGCGAGCGCTCGTGATCGGCGCCGACACCCACTCCCGGCTGCTGGACTGGAGCGATCGAGGCACCTGCATCCTGTTCGGCGACGGCGCGGGCGCGGTGACCCTGGAGCGCTCCGAGGAGCCGGGGATCTTCTCGACCCACCTGCACGCGGACGGGCGCTACGAGTCGCTGCTGTACGTGGAGGGCGGCACGCCGGCCGGCGCCGGGCGGATCCGCGACGGCAACGCCTACACCCACATGCGCGGCAACGAGGTGTTCAAGGTCGCGGTGCGCACGCTGATGCGCATCGCGGAGGAGGCGCTGGAGGCGAACGGCATGGACCGGTCCGAGGTGGACTGGCTGGTGCCGCACCAGGCCAACATACGGATCATCGAGGCAACGGCCCGCAAGCTCGGCCTGCCGATGGAACGCGTCGTGATCACGGTGGACCGCCACGGCAACACCTCGGCTGCGTCGGTGCCGCTGGCCCTGGACACGGCGGTACGCGACGGCCGCATACGGCGCGGCGACATCGTGCTGCTGGAAGCCTTCGGCGGCGGCTTCACCTGGGGCTCGGCCCTGCTGCGATTCTGAGCGCCCGACGCCGAGGCGCCGACCCGGAGATCCTGCCAATGACGCTGGCCATCGTTTTTCCCGGACAGGGCTCGCAGAGCCTCGGCATGCTGGCCGACCTCGCGGGCGCCGCACCACAGGTGCGCGAGACCTTCGACGAGGCGTCCGACGCGCTCGGCTACGACCTGTGGGCGCTGTGCCAGGACGGCCCCGAGGAGCGGCTGAACGCGACGGAGCAGACCCAGCCCGCGATGCTCGCCGCCGGCGTCGCGGTGTGGCGGGCGTGGACCGCGCGCGGCGGGGCGCAGCCCGCGATCTGCGCCGGGCACAGCCTCGGCGAGTACTCCGCGCTGGTCGCCGCCGGCGCGCTGGACTTCGCGACCGCGGTGCGCCTGGTGCGCTCGCGCGGGCGCTACATGCAGGAGGCCGTGCCGGCGGGGCAGGGCGCGATCGCGGCGGTGCTGGGGCTCGACGACGACGCGGTGCTCGCGGTGTGCAACGAGATCACTGCGGCGCGCCCGCAGGAGCTGGTGGCGGCGGTGAACCACAACGCTCCCGGCCAGGTCGTGATCGCAGGGCACAAGGGCGCGGTGGACGCGGCGCTCGACGCGCTGCGCGCCGCGGGCGCTAAGCGCGCGGTGCCGCTGCCGATGAGCGTGCCGGTGCACTGCGAGCTGATGCGACCGGCCGCGGAGCGCCTGCTGGCCGATCTGCGCGAGAGCGGGCTCCGGGCGCCACGCTTCCCGGTGCTGCACAACGCGGATCTCGAGACCCACGACGACCCGCAGGACATCCTCACCGCGCTGGGCGCCCAGCTCTACACGCCGGTGCGCTGGACCGACACGGTCGCGGCGCTGCGCGCGCGCGGCGTGCAGCGCATGATCGAGTGCGGGCCCGGGCGCGTGCTCGCGGGCCTCGCGCGGCGCATCGACCGAACGGTGCCGTGCGCGGCGGTGCACGATCCGGCGAGCCTGGACGAGGCGCTGGCCGCCGCGGGAGCCGCGTGATGGGCTTCGACGGCAAGGTGGTTCTGGTCACCGGCGCGAGCCGCGGCATCGGCGCAGCGGTGGCCGATGCCTTCGCCGCGGCCGGCGCGCGGGTGGTGGGCACCGCGACCGGTGACGCGGGGGCCGCCGCCATTCGCGACCGGCTCGCCGGCTCCGGCGGTGCTGGCGAGGTGGTGGACGTCGCGCGCAGCGACTCGGTGCAGGCGCTGTTCGAGCGCCTGGATGCCGCGGGTCTCACGCCCGACATCGTGGTCAACAACGCCGGGATCACCCGCGATGGCCTGCTCGCACGGATGAAGGACGAGGACTGGGACGCCGTGATCGAGACCGATCTCGGCTCGCTGTTCCGCGTCTGCAAGGCGGCCACGCGCGCGATGATGAAGGCCCGCCGGGGACGCATCGTCAACATCGGCTCGGTGGTCGGTGCCACCGGCAACGCCGGGCAGACCAATTACGCCGCCGCGAAGGCCGGCCTCGTCGGCTTCACCCGCGCGCTGGCGCGCGAGCTCGGCGGGCGCAACATCACGGTGAACGCAGTCGCGCCCGGATTCATCGACACGGACATGACCCGCGCGCTGTCGGATGCCCAGCGCGACGGGCTGCTCGCGCAGGTGCCGCTGCGCCGTTTCGGCGATGCCGCCGAGGTCGCCGCTGCGGTACTGTTCCTGTGCTCCGAGCAGGCCGGGTACATCACCGGAGAGACGCTGCACGTCAATGGCGGCATGCACATGGCGTGAGGCGGGAATGCGCGTGAGAAAGCAGCCGTAGTACGCTGTTTTCAATCCGGAACACGCGCCTACTGACAAGGCCACCGTGGTCTTGTTGCAACTTGAACACATTCCACTAAACTAGGCGCCCGGTCCGCGCCGGGCCGCGCCTTCGGGGAGGGAAAAGCGGTAATGAGCAGCGTTGAAGAGCGCGTCAAGCAGATTGTCGTCGATCAGCTCAGCGTGAGCGATGATGAGGTGAGCGGCGATTCGTCCTTCGTGGACGACCTGGGCGCCGACTCCCTGGACACGGTGGAGCTCGTGATGGCTCTCGAAGAGGAGTTCAACTGCGAGATCCCCGACGAGGAGGCGGAGAAGATCACGACGGTGCAGCAGGCGATCGACTACATCAACGCGCACATCGAATAGGCGCGAACGTCAGGACACGAGGCCGCGGCGCAATGGTTCATTGGCCGCGGCCTTTCGCTTTCTGAAACCGACCCGCGAGCGAACGACAATGGGCAGCACGCAGTGACACGCCGCATCGTGGTGACCGGCCTCGGCGCGGTCACGCCCGTAGGGCACGACGCAGAGTCGACCTGGAAGAGCATCCTCGAGGGGCGCAGCGGTGTCGCGCCCATCGACCGCTTCGACACCACGGGCTTCTCGGTGCGCATCGGGGCGAGCGTGCGCGACTTCGACCTCGCGCCGTACATGTCGCCGAAGGAGGCGCGGCGCACCGACCCCTTCATCCATTACGGAATCGCCGCCGCCAAGCAGGCGATCGCGAACGCCGGACTCGAGGTCACCGAAGAGAACGCGGAGCGGATAGGCATCGCCATCGGCTCCGGCATCGGCGGGCTGCCCGGCATCGAGAAGGGCTACGCGCAGTTCCTCGAAGGCGGACCGCGCAAGATCTCGCCGTTCTTCGTGCCCAGCAACATCATCAACATGATCGCGGGCAACCTCTCCATCGAGTTCGGCATCAAGGGGCCGAACTACGGAATCGTGACCGCGTGCTCCACGGGCACCCACAACATCGGGGACGCGGCGCGCCTCATCGCGCATGGCGACGTGGACGTGATGATTGCCGGCGGCGCCGAGATGGCGACGTCGCCGACGGGACTCGGCGGCTTCGCGGCGGCGCGCGCGCTGAGCACGCGGAACGACGATCCGGAGCGCGCCAGCCGGCCCTGGGATCGCGGGCGCGATGGCTTCGTGCTCGGCGACGGCGCGGGCGTGATGGTGCTCGAGGAGTACGAGCATGCGCGCCGGCGCGGAGCACCCGTGCTCGCCGAGTACGCGGGCATGGGCATGAGCAGCGACGCGCACCACATCACGCTGCCTCCGGAGGACGGAGACGGCGCGCGGCGCTGCATGCTCAACGCGCTGCGCGACGCGCGGATGGATGCGTCCGCGGTCGACTACGTGAACGCCCACGGCACCTCCACCCCGGCCGGCGACGTGATCGAGGCGCGCGCGATCAAGGCCGCCTTCGGCAGCCACGCCGCGTCGCTGGCGGTGTCGTCCACGAAGTCGATGATCGGCCACCTCCTCGGTGCCGCCGGCGGCGTCGAGGCGGTGTTCTGCGTGCAGGCGCTGCGCGACCAGGTGGCGCCGCCCACCGTCAACCTGGACGATCCGGACGACGAGTGCGATCTGGACTTCGTGCCGCACACCGCCCGCGAGATGAAGATCGACGTCGCACTCTCGAACTCCTTCGGCTTCGGCGGCACCAACGGCACCGTGATCTTCAAGCGGATGTCCTGAACGCCCGTGCGGCCGTCACCGGGCCCGCCGGGACGGCGGGCCGACATCAGGAGCGGGCTCACAGACTCCGGATCGTGCGCGACCCGCACCGGCGTGCGCCGGGCCCGTCGCGCGCGGTAGTCTGATCCGATGAAGCGCGGCGCGCGCATCGTGGTCCTCCTGCTGCTCGCCGCGGGCGGCACCGCGCTGTGGCTGGACCGCCTGCACGACGAGTGGGTGGCGGCGCTCGCGGCGCCGCTCGGCGTCGCCGAACCCCTGGAGTACGTCGTGCCGGCCGGCGCGAGCTTCGGGCGCGTCGCGGACGACTTCGCCGCGCGGGGCTGGGTTCGCTCGGCGCGCTTCTTCACGTGGCACGCGCGTCGCGAGGGGCAGGCGAGGGCGATCAAGGCGGGCACCTACCTGATCGAGCCCGGCATGAGCGCCCTGGACGCGGTCGCGCTGTTCGTCTCGGGGCGCGAGGTGCAGTACCCGTTCACGATCGTCGAGGGCTGGACCTTCCGCCAGCTTCGCGACGCGCTGGCCGCCGCGCCCAGGCTGAGGCAGACGCTGGACGGCGTCGACGGGGCGGAGATCATGCGCCGGCTGGGGCGCGCGGAGCGTCATCCGGAGGGCATGTTCCTGGCCGACACCTACCTGTTTCCGCCGCGCAGCTCCGATCTGGACGCGCTGCGCCGCGCCCTCGACGCGCTGGACCGGGAGCTCGAGCGCGCGTGGAGCGCGCGCGCCGCGGACCTGCCGCTGGACGATCCCTACGAGGCGCTCGTGCTCGCGTCGATCATCGAGAAGGAGACCGCGCTGGCCGAGGAGCGCCCGCGCATCGCGGGGGTGTTCGTGTCACGGCTGCGCCGCGGCATGCGGCTGCAGACCGATCCCACCGTGATCTACGGGCTGGGCGCGTCCTTCGACGGCAACCTGCGCCGCCGTGACCTCGACAGCGACACCCCGTACAACACCTACACCCGCCGCGGGCTGCCGCCCACGCCCATCGCGCTGGTCGGGAGCGACGCGCTGCGCGCGGCGCTCGATCCCGAGGTCGACGGCTCGCTGTACTTCGTTTCCCGCGGCGACGGCAGCCACCACTTCTCACGCACCTACGCGGAGCACAAGGAAGCCGTTCGCCGCTACCAGCTCGGCGGGCGCCGCGCCGCCGGAGGCAGCTGAGCGTGCCCGGGGAACACGTGACGACGGGACGCTTCATCACCGTGGAAGGCGTGGAGGGCGCGGGCAAGTCCACGCAGCTCGCATTCCTTCAGGCGCATCTCGAGGCGAGCGGGCGCGAGGTGCTGATGACCCGCGAGCCTGGCGGCACGGCGCTCGGCGAGGCCGTGCGCGGCCTGCTGCTGGATCCCAGGTTCCGGGGCATGGACGCGGATGCGGAGCTGCTGCTGGTGTTCGCCGCCCGCGCCGAGCACCTCGCGCGCTGCATCCGCCCGGCGCTCGCGCGCGGCGCCTGGGTGGTCAGCGACCGCTTCACAGATGCCACCTTCGCCTACCAGGGCGGCGGGCGCGGCATCCCGGCATCGCGCATCGCCGAGATCGAGTCCTGGGTGCAGGGCGCGCTGCGTCCGGACCGGGTGCTGATCCTCGACCTCCCGCCGGAGGAGGGGGCGCGCCGCGTCGCCGGGCGGGGCGAGCGCGATCGCTTCGAGCGCGAGGCGCTGGAGTTCTTCCACCGCGTGCGCAATGCGTACCTGGAGCGCGCGGCCGCAGATCCCGGGCGTTACCGGGTCGTGGACGCCTCCGGCGGGATCGAGGCCGTGCGCGCGCGCGTGCAGGCGGCCGTGGACGACCTGCCGTGACGATCCCGGCGCGCCTGCCGTGGCACGCCGCGCAGTGGCAGTCCTTCGCCGCGGCGCTGGACGCCGGGCGCGTGCACCACGCGCTGCTGCTGCAGGGGCCCCCGGGCCTCGGCAAGCTGCGCTTCGCCGAGCGCGCGGCGGCGGCGCTGCTGTGCGAGTCGCAGGCGCCGGCGGCGGAACGCCCGTGCGGCGAGTGCAGGAGCTGCGCCCTGGTGGCCGCGGGCAGCCATCCGGATCGCCTGCAGCTCGCGCCGGAGGAGGACAGGACCCAGATCGACGTCGCCCAGGTGCGCCAGCGCATCGCCGACCTCGCGCTCACCGCGCACTACGCGTCTCGCCGCGTGATCCTGGTCGCGCCCGCCGATGCGCTCAACCGCCACGCCGCGAACACCTTGCTCAAGACCCTGGAGGAGCCGCCGGGTGGCGCCGTCTTCCTGCTCGTGAGTGCGAGCCCCGCGTCGCTGCCGGCCACCGTGCGCAGCCGCTGCGCCGCGGTCCGCTTCTTGGCGCCGGACGCCGACTCCGCCCGGCGCTGGCTTGCGGGCGAGGAGCACGGCGACGCGGCCGCGTCCATCCTGGAGTGGTGCGGCGGCGCCCCGCTGAGCGCGCTGGACGCGGCGCGCGACGGCGAGGCGCAGCACTACGACGAGATGATCGCGGACCTGGACGCGCTCGCCGGCGGCACGCTGGACCCGATCGCGGCCGCTGCGCGCTGGCGCACGGTCGGGCTGCGCCGCACGCTGCAGTGGCAGCTGCGGGTGCTCGCGCGTGCGATGCGCTCGTGCGCGGCGGGCGAGCGCGCGCCCGCGGCGGGCGCTATGCAATCCCTGGGGGCGCGGCTAGACTTGCGCGCGATGGACGCGCTGTGCGAAGAGCTCCTGGAGCTGCGCAGCGCGCTGGAACGGCGGCTCAATCCCGCCGAGCAGCTCGCCCTCGAATCGCTCGCGGTGAGCTGGCGTGATGCGGCGCGGCCTCCCGGCTGACGCCCTGCGCGTACACCCGAACGCGCGCCCACCGATGGGGGAGAGCAACGTTGGCAGCACCGAAACCGGGCATCCTCTCGCTGACAATCCGCGACAAGAGCGCGCTGTACGCCAGTTACATGCCGTTCGTGCGCAACGGCGGCCTGTTCATCCCCACCACCAAGAACTACAAGCTGGGCGACGAGGTGTTCATGCTCCTGACCCTGATGGAGGACAAGGAGAAGCTGCCGATCGCCGGCAAGATCGTCTGGGTGACGCCCAAGGGCGCGCAGGGCAACCGCACCGCCGGCATCGGCGTGCAGTTCAGCGACCTCGACAAGGGCCAGACCCGCAACAAGATCGAGAACGTGCTCGCGGCGGCGCTGAAGTCGGAACGCCAGACGCACACGATGTAGCCGGCCGCGGGCCGGGCCCACCGCGGGCCGCAGGCCCGGCCACCACCCGAGCGGCCACGACATGAGCAGCGCCGAAACCGCACGCGACCCCGTGGAGGTCAACGGCCGGCGCTACGCGTGGCCGGCCCGCCCGCTCGTGGTCGTATGCATCGACGGCAGCGAGCCCGGCTATCCGGTGGAGGAGGGCGGCAGCGACGCCGGCGGCTACATCGAGCGGGCCGTGGAGGCGGGGTGCATGCCCTACACCGCGTCGATGCTCGAGCGCGGCACGCGGCGTCTCGCGGACTGCGTGGTGCCGACGTTCACGAATCCCAACAACCTGTCCATCGTCACCGGCGTGCCGCCGTCCGTGCACGGCATCTGCGGCAACTTCTTCTACGATCGCGACAGCGGCGACGAGGTGATGATGAACGAGCCGCGCTTCCTGCGCGCGCCCACCGTGCTCGCGGCGTTCGCCGGGCGCGGCGCGCGGGTGGCCGTGATCACCGCGAAGGACAAGCTGCGCCGCCTGCTGGGGCAGGGCCTTCCGATGGGGGACTCCGGCTGCATGTGCTTCTCCGCGGAGAAGGCCGACCAGGCGACGCGCGAGGAGAACGGCATCGACGGCGTGCCGGCGCTCGCGGGAATGGCGGTGCCGTCGGTGTACAGCGCGGAGCTCAGCGAGTTCGTGTTCGCCGCCGGCGTCGAGATCGTGCGCCGCCACCGCCCGGACCTGACGTACCTGTCCACCACCGACTACGTGCAGCACAAGCACGCGCCGGGAAGCCCGGCGGCCAACGCGTTCTACGCGATGATGGACCGCTACTGGTCCGAGCTGGACGCGCTCGGCTGCAC
>CBDUCN010000032.1:0-24988 GCA_965365655.1 uncultured Gammaproteobacteria bacterium
GCGCTGCACCGCGCCCTCCTGCCGACGTTCGTCCCCACGGTCTTTCTCGATGTCCGTCGAGCCGTCGCGGGCGCGATGCCGCGATCCCGCGTCCCGTGCGACCGCGCGATGAGCGCCGGTGCCCCATCGCTGCCGGCGTGCACGGGCGCACCCCGCGGGCTGCCGAAACGGCCGTCAATCCACCGTCCGGGCCGTGGGCGGAACGCGTCAACGCATTGACCGAACCCGATGAGGGACGCGCTAAGCCATTGATATGCGGCGTCTGGAGACAGTAGGCACGGCTATTGCTACTGCTCCTTCGCCCGTACCCCTGAAGGGTGGAGCGAAGCGATGAGTGACCTGAAGATCCAAGCGCCCTCCGGTTTCGAGCCGCTGCTCGGGCCGTCCGCGCCGGCGGCCACGCCGAAGGCGGAGCCGGCCGGCGTCGACTTCGGCGACCTGGTCAAGCAGTCCATCGACAGCGTGAACGAGGCGCAGTCGAGCGCCGCCAGCCTCGCGACGCGCTTCGAGGCGGGCGACCAGAACGTGGACCTCGTGCGCGTGATGGTCGAGATGCAGAAGGCGCGGGTCGGTTTCGAGGCGGTTTCGCAGGTGCGCAACAAGCTGGTCGAGGCGTACCGCGAAGTCATGAACATGCAGGTGTAGAGCGGTGGCCCAGGACGTCATGACCCCGACCATGGACGGCGCCGGCGCGCCGCGCCTCGCCCAGCTGCTGCGACTGGGGCCCAGCCCCGCGCAGCTCGGTCTGGTGATCGCGCTGGCCGCGGCGCTGACGCTCGCCGCCGGCGTCGTGCTGTGGGCGCTCCGCCCGAGCATGGTGCCGCTGTCCACGACGCTCGCCGAGCGCGACGCCGGAGACGTCGTCGCGATGCTGCGCTCGCGCGACATCCCGTTCGAGGTGGATCGGCGCAGCGGCATGATCCTGGTGCCCGACGACCAGGCGCGCGAGCTGCGCATGCAGCTCGCCGCGCAGGGCGTCACCGGCAACGAGGCCGTGGGCATCGAGCTGATCCAGCAGGACCAGAGCGTCGGCACCAGCCAGTTCATGGAGCGCGCGCGCTACCAGCACGCGCTGGAGACGGAGCTCGCGCGCACCATCGGGCGCATGCGCGGCGTCGACGCGGCGCGCGTGCACCTCGCGATGCCGAAGCAGACCTCCTTCGTGCGCGACCGCGCGCAGGCCTCGGCCTCGGTCGCGCTGAAGCTCGCGCCCGGGCGCTCGCTGGATGCGGCGCAGGTCCAGGGCATCGCGCACCTGGTCGCGTCCAGCGTGCCGAACCTGGAGCTCGCGCGGGTCGCGGTGGTGGACCAGTACGGCCGGCTGCTGACCCGCGACGCGGTGGACGGCGATCTCGCGCTCAGCAACCGCCAGTTCGAGTACAAGCGAGGCTTCGAGCAGACCTACTCGTCGCGCGTCGAGGACCTGCTGGCCCCGATCGTCGGCGCCGGCCGCGTGCGCGCGCAGGTGAACGCGGAGCTCGACTTCTCGCAGAACGAGCGCCGCGAGGAGGCCTTCAACGGCGCGCCGGAGAAGATGCGCAGCGAGCAGGTGCAGGTGCAGCGCGGCGCCGGCGCCGTCGGCGGCGTGCCCGGCGCGCTCAGCAACCAGCCGCCGCAGGGCGGCACCCTGGGCGAGGCCGGCGGCGTGGAGGGCGAGGGCGGCGCGGTGTCCAGCGAGAACACCACGCGCAACTACGAGCTGGACAAGACCGTGGTCCACACCCGCGAGGCGCCGGGCCGGCTGATGCGCCTGTCGGTGGCGGTGCTGGTGGACGACCGGGTGAGCGTGGACGACAAGGGCGCGCCGGTGCGCGCGGCCCGCGACCAGGCCGAGCTGGATGCGATCACCGGACTGGTGAAGGAGGCCGTGGGCTTCAACGCCGAGCGCGGCGACTCGGTGGTGGTGATGAACCGCAGCTTCGAGATGCCGCAGGCCATCGAGGCGCCGCCCCCGCCGCCGATGTGGGAGCAGGACTGGTTCTCCACGCTCGTGAAGAACGCGCTCGCGGGCCTGGTGCTGGCGCTGCTGCTGCTGCTGGTGCTGCGCCCCGCGGTGCGCGCGCTGACCGCGCGCCGCGACGGCTCCGCCGACGCGCGTCACGCGGTCGACGACGACGGTCTGCCGATGCTGGAATCCGATCGCCTGAGCCTCACCAGCGACGCCAGCGAGCTGCTGCCGGCGCCGCCGCGCGTGTACGGCGACATCCTGAACCTCGCGCGCGAGATGGCGGCCGACGATCCGAAGCGCGTCGCCACCGTGCTGCGCAAGTGGCTCGAGCCCGATGAGTGAGCCCACCGAGGATTTGAGCGGCACGGAGCGCGCGGCGCTGCTGCTGATGGCGATCGGCGCCGACCGCGCCTCCGAGGTGCTGCGTCACCTCGAGCCGCGCCAGGTGCAGAGCGTCGGCGCCGCGATGGCCAACATGGGCGAGGTCACGCAGGGGAAGCTGGGCGACGTGCTCAAGGGCTTCATGCACACGGTGCGCGACATCTCCTCGCTCGGCGTCGGCGCCGAGGACTACCTGCGCACCGTGCTCACCCAGGCCCTCGGGCCGGATCGCGCCGGCAGCGTGCTGCCGCGCATCCTGAACGGCGCGCGCACCCAGGGCATCGACTCGCTGAACTGGATGGCGCCCGAGGACATCGCGGAGATCCTCGGCAAGGAGCATCCCCAGATCATCGCGCTGGCGCTGCTCAACCTGGAGGCGGATACCGCGGCCGACGTGCTCGCGCTGCTGCCGGAGAGCCTGCGCGGCGACGTGATCGTGCGCGTCGCGACCCTGGACGGCGTGCACCCCAGCGCGCTCAAGGAGCTGGACGCGATCCTGGAGAGCCAGCTCGGCGCCAGCGTGGACCTGAAGCTGCCCGGCTTCGGCGGCAGCAAGGCGGCGGCGGAGATCCTGATCGCCGTGCCCTCGGAGCTGGAGGCGCAGCTCCTCGACAGCATCAACGAGGTGGACCCCGATCTGAAGATGAGCATCCAGGAGCAGATGTTCGACTTCGAGAGCATCGACGGTCTGGACGACCGCGGCTTCCAGTCGATGCTGCGCGAGGTGTCGTCGGAGTCGCTGGTGCTCGCGCTGAAGGGCGCGAGCGCGAAGCTGCGCGAGCGGGTGTTCAAGAACATGTCGACGCGCGCGGCGGAGATGCTGCGCGACGACCTGGAAGGCAAGGGCCCGGTGCGCCTGAGCGAGGTGGAGGCCGCGCAGAAGGAAATCCTCGTGGTGGTGGACCGCCTCGTCGAGGAGGGCACCGTGGTGATGCGCGGCAAGGGCGAGGCCTTCGTCTGAATGGGCGCCACGCCGTCACCGCGGCATCCGGGCGCCGGCGTGCGCCCCGCGTGCCCGCCGTGCGCCGGCGCGCCGGCCGCGAGTCCGGCGCGGGAGGTGGCACGTGCGCACTAGGGTCGTGCGTCCCGCCAGCGCGCAGGGCGTGCAGCCGTGGCGCGCGCCGGCCCTCGGCGAGGCGCCGTCCGCGGAGCCCGCCGCGGACGCGCAGGAGGCGCGGCGCGGCTACGACGACGGCTTCGCGCGCGGCTACGAGGAAGGCCTGCGCGCCGCGGAGGCCGAGATGAACGCCAGCGTGCGCGCGATCGCCGCGCTCACCGAGAGCCTGCGCGCGCCGGTCGCGAAGCTGGAGGAGCACGTGGACGACGAGCTGGTGCGCCTGACGCTCGCGATCGCGCGCCAGGTGATCCGGCGCGAGCTGCGCAGCGATCCGGACCAGATCGCGGCGGTGGTGAAGGAGGCGCGGGCCAGCCTCGCGACCGTGCAGGGCACGGTGCGCATCGGCCTGCACCCGGACGACGCGCCGCTGGTGCGGCGCATGTTCAGCGACGACGAGGGCCTGGCCGGGCTGCAGGTGGTCGAGGACCCGGTGCTCAGCCGCGGCGGCTGCACCGTGACCACGGACACCGCGTTCGTGGACGCGACCGTGGAGACGCGCGTCGCGCGCATCGCGGTGCAGCTGCTCGGCGACGAGCGCGAGGCGGGCGCACCCGCGGGAGACGCCGCGTGACCGGCGCGCTCCCGCGGCGCCGCCGCGTCCGCGACGTGCGCGCGTCGGCTGCGCGCACGGGGCGCGCCGCGTGAGCGCCGGCGCGTACCCGCAGCGGGTGGGCGCGCGCCTCGCGCGCCGCCGCGAGGCGCTGCGCGCAACGCGCCCGGTGGTGGAGGGCAAGCTCACGCGCATGGTGGGCCTGACCCTGGAGGCGGTGGGCTGCCAGGCGGCCATCGGCGCGCGCTGCCTGGTCGAGGCCCCGGACGGCGAGCGGGTGGAGGCGGAGGTCGTCGGCTTCGCGAACGACCGCACCTACCTCATGCCGGTCTCCGACATGCGCGGCTTCGTGCCCCACTCGCGCGTGATCCCGATGGACGGCCGCCACGCCGCGCCGGTGGGCGACGGCCTGCTGGGCCGGGTGCTGGACGGCACCGGGCGCGCGCTGGACGGCGCCGGCCCGCTGCGGGTGGACGCCTGGCGCGCGCTCAGCGCGACGCCGGTGAACCCGCTGCAGCGCCGGCCGATCCGCGAGCCGCTGGACGTCGGCGTGCGCGCCATCAACGGGCTGCTCCCGATCGGGCGCGGGCAGCGCCTGGGGCTGTTCGCCGGCAGCGGCGTCGGCAAGAGCACCCTGCTCGGCATGATGACGCGCCACACCCGCGCCGACGTGACCGTGGTGGGCCTGATCGGCGAGCGCGGCCGGGAGGTGAACGAGTTCGTGCGCGAGACGCTGGGACCGGAAGGCCTCGCGCGCGCGGTGGTGGTCGCGGCGCCGGCGGACACCTCGCCGGTGGCGCGGCTGCAGGGCGCGATGCTCGCGACCTGCATCGCGGAGCACTTCCGCGACGAGGGCAAGGACGTGCTGCTGCTGATGGACTCGTTGACCCGCTTCGCGCAGGCGCAGCGCGAGATCGCGCTCGCGGTCGGCGAGCCGCCGGCGACCAAGGGCTATCCGCCGTCGGTGTTCGCGAAGCTGCCGCTGCTCGTCGAGCGCGCCGGCACCGGCCCCGACGAGGGCGGCTCGATCACCGCGTTCTACACGGTGCTCGCCGAGGGCGACGACCAGCAGGATCCCATCGCCGACGCGGCGCGCGCGATCCTGGACGGCCACGTGGTGCTGTCGCGCGAGGTCGCCGAGTCCGGCCGTTACCCGGCCATCGACGTGGAGGCCTCGGTGAGCCGCCTGCTGCCGGCGCTGCTCGACGCTCCCGAGGCGCGCCGCGTGCAGCGCTTCCGCGAGCTGTGCTCGCTGTACCGCCAGAACAAGGACCTGCTGAGCCTGGGCATGTACCAGCGCGGCAGCGATCCGAACATCGACGCCGCGGTGGAGATGCGCCCGCGGCTCGAGCGCTACCTCGCGCAGGACATCCATCAGAGCGTGGACATCGCGCGCAGCGCGGCCGAGCTCGAGGCGCTGATCCCGGCGCCCGACGGAGGCGGCGCATGAGCGCGCCGCGCTCCCAGCTCGAGCTCGCCCGCGCGGTCGCGGAGCAGCGCGAGCAGCGCGTCGCCGCCGAGGTGCAGGCGCTGATGCGCCAGCGCGACGGTGCGCGCGAGACCCTGGAGCGCCTCGACGGCTACCTCGCGGAGTACGCCGGCGCCGAGCGCCGTGCCGACGCGGGCGGGCGGCGCGGCGCCGGGATCATGAACGACCGCGGGTTCGTCGGCCGGCTGCACCACGCCGCCGGCGAGCAGCGCCGGCAGCTCGATCGCCTCGCCGAGCGGATCGCGCAGAAGACCCGGCAGTGGAACCGCGCGCGCGCCGACCTCGCGGCCATCGGCCGCGTGATCGAGCGCCGCCACGGCGAGGCGCGCGACGCCACCGCGCGGCGCGAGCAGCGCGAGCTCGACGCCGCCGCGTGCCGGCCCCGCGACGTGCACGGCGACGCCGGTGCGGCGGATCCGGCCACGGCCACCTTCACCTCGTTGCGCACGGAGAACGAATCATGAGCCACAGTTCCGGCATCGCCCCCACCGCAGGCGGAGACGGTGCGTCGCGCAGCGCGGGCGCCGGCAGGACCTCGCCGCGCGACGGCGGCGACCGCTTCGACGCGATGCTGCGCGGGCAGATGGAGCCCGGCGCCGAGCCGGCGCGCAGCGGGCCCGCGGCGCCGACCCGGGACGATCCCGCGGCGGCGCGTGCGGCGGGTGCGGCGGGTGCGGACGGGCCATCCGCACCGCGTGCGTCCGGGCGCGATGCCGACGGGGCGCCGCGCGCCGGGGCCGGCGGCGCGCGGGCGCCGGACGGCGACGGCGAAGACGCCGGCCGCGACGCGAGCGACGGGCCCACGGACGCCGGCGCCGCACCGGCTTCGGCGCCCGCCGAGCCGACGCCGGTGCAGGCCGCGGCCCGCGCGCCGGACACCGCCGCGCCGGGTGCCGGGCCACCGCCCGCGGACGGGACGGCGGCTGCCGTGGAAGTCGCCGCGGACGCGGTGGACGGGGCGAATGCCGCGGACGCGTCGGCATCGGCCGCCGCCCCGGCGGCCGTCGCGATTCCGCTCGCGGGCGCACAAGGAGATGCCGCGCGCGGCGGCGTCCCGGCGCCCGGCGGGCGGCGCCCCGGCGCTGCCGGCGGTCCGCCGGCCCCGACACCGGTTTCCGGTGCGGCTGCCGCGGCAGCCGGCGGCGCGTCCGCCGCGGCCGTGTCCGGCGCCGATCCGGCCGCGGCCGGCGAGGGCAAGGCCGACTTCCAGCAGGCGCTGGAGCTGATGGCGCCCGGGCGGGACGCGGGCGAGAGCGCCGCGCGCGGCGGCGCGCCGTCTCCGGTCGCCGGGCCCGGCGGGCCCGCGGCCGCGGCGCCTCCGCTCCCGCCGGCGGGCCCGCTGCAGGCGCTGCGCCCGGCGCCGGTGCTCGAGCAGCCGCTCGGCACGCCGGGCTGGGACGCGGCGCTGGGTGCGCGCATGGCGTGGAGCGTGAGCCAGGGCCTGCAGTCGGCGACCCTGGAGCTCAATCCGCGCGACCTCGGGCCGGTGAACGTGCAGCTCAGCGTGCGCGACGACGAGGTCGCGCTCAGCTTCGTGTCCCAGCACGCGGCGGTGCGCGAGGCCATCGAGGCGGCGCTGCCGCGGCTGCGCGAGATGCTCGCCGACGGCGGCTTCGAGCTCGCAGACGTGTCGGTGGGCGCGCGTTCCGAGGAGCGCGGCGGCGACGCGGGCGCGGGGCCCGGCGGCAGGCAGTCCGAGGCCGGCGCACGCGACGGCGCCGAGACGGGCGAGCCGGCGCGCGCCGTGCTGGCCTCCGGCGCCGGCCTGGTCGACACCTTCGCCTGAGCCCGTGGATCCGTCCCCACGCCTGCAGGGACATCGCGTGGACGCGGCCGCCGGCGTTGCGGGGCGCCCCGCGGGCGCTCGCACGCACGCCTGCGCGGCCGGGCCAGTCGCGCGATTCCGTGAGTCCCCGCCCCGTGTCGGCCACGCCCGGCCGGCGTGTCGCGGCGGCGCGCGAGAGCCTCGCGGGCGCCGCGCCGGCGCGGGCGTCAAATCCACGCGCGATCGCCGCCCGCCGGGCGGATCCATCGACGGAAATCTGTCGGTTCGCCGGAAGGCCGCGTAACTCCTTGTTCTGATTGAGCAGAATTCCGTGCCCTCCAGTGGCACGGGGCTTGCTTCGTAAGGGTGTCACCGTCGGCCGCAGCGGCCGCGCCCGGAGAAGCACGCCCATGAAGCAGTTGATGATGCCCCTCCTGCTGGTCGCCAACCTGGCGGTCAGCTCCACCGTTCTCGCGCTGGCGATGACCGGCAAGCTCGTCCCACCGGCCGCAGCGTCGGCCGCGCCCGGCGAGGCGGCCGCGGCCGAGGAGCCGACGCAGGTCTTCTACCACGCGTTCAAGCCCGAGCTGACGGTGAACTTCGCCGGCACCGGCCGCCCGCGCTACATGCAGCTCGCGCTCACCGCCGTCACCACCAAGGAGGAGGCGCTGCCGGAGCTGGAGCGCCACTCGCCCGCGATCCACAACGCACTGCTGCTGCTGTTCAGCGGCGTCAGCCCGGAGCCGCTCGCAACCCGCGAGGGCAAGCAGGTGCTGCTCACGCAGGCCCTCGAGACCGTGCGCACGATCATGAAGGAGCGCTACGGCGACGAGGTGGTGGACGAGATCTACTTCACCCGCTTCGTGCTGCAGTAACGGCGATGGGCGATCAAGAGATCCTGAGCGAGGAGGAGCGCGACGCGCTGCGCGAGAGCGGCGGCGATGCCGCGCCGCGGGCCGAGGGCGGCGCGCGCAGCTACGACTTCCGCGATCCGTCGCGCATGCTCAACAGCCGGCTGCCGGGCCTGGACTCCGTGCACGAGTCCTTCGCGTCCGGGATGCAGGGCGCGCTGGCGGCGATGGTCGGGCGCGCGGTCGAGGTGGAGGTCGGCGACACCACGCTGACCCGCCTCGGCGACTACCAGCAGAGCCTGCCGCTGCCGGTGAGCGTGCATGCGGCGGCGGTGCGCGGGCGCGATCAGAGCATGCTGCTGGTCGCCGACGGCGCGTTCGTCTACGCGTGCGTGGATGCGTTCTTCGGCGGCCGCGGCGGTTCCGCGCCGAGCGCCGAGCGGGAGTTCTCGGGCAGCGAGCGCCGCCTCACCGGCGTGCTGGCGCGCCACGCCTTCGAGCACCTGGGCACCGCGTGGGCGAGCACCTGCGGGCTGAAGTTCGGCGACGTGCAGCCCCTGAAGCAGGTGCAGACCGGCGGCGCGCGCGACGACCAGATCATGGCGGTGAGCCGCTTTCGCGTGGACCTGATGCCGGGGCAGGGCGAGTTCCACGTGTCCATGCCGTACACGCTGCTCGACTCGGTGCGCACGCACCTCGCCACCGGGCCGCGCTCCGAGGAGTCGTCGCGCGACTGGCGCGCGCGCTTCGGCGAGCGCGTCTCGGAGGTCGCGGTCGACGTGCGCGCGGTGTTCCCCGGCGTGCGCATCAGCTTCGGCGAGCTGATCGCGCTCGCGCCCGGCGACTTCATCCCGATCGGCGTGCACAACACCGTGCAGGTGATGGCGGGCCGGCGCGTCGTCTACCTCGCCGAGCCCGGCACGTCCAACGGCCTTGCCGCCGCGAAGATCGGCGCCCGCGCCGACGTCCGTTGAACAAGCATCTTTCACTGGAGCCACGAGCATGAGCACCGACACCCTGGAGAAGTCTCCTTCGCCCGCGGACGGCGCCCGCGCCGCCCTCGGCCTGCCGAGCGGCGCCGCGATGAACCTGGTCAAGGACATCCCGGTCACGCTGTCCATCGAGCTGGGCCGCGCAAGCATGAGCATCAAGCGCCTGCTGGAGCTGGACCAGGGCGCGGTGATCGAGCTCGACCGGATGGTGGACGAGCCGATGGACGTGCTGGTGAACGGCACCCTGGTCGCGCGCGGCGAGGTGGTGGTCATCGACGATACGTTCGGCGTGCGCCTCACCGAGGTCGCCGGTCCGGACGGCGGCGCGGACTGACGCCGTGACGCGCGCCCTGACACGTGCTGCCGCCCGCGCCGCGCTCGCGTGGCCGGCGCTGCTCGCACCGGGGCTGGCCGCGGCCGCCGCCGCAGGCGAGCCGGCCGCGGCGCCGGCGCGCGTGCCGCTCGCCGGCGCGCTGCCGCCGGGCTACGCGACCGAGTACCTGATGGGCGTGGTGCTGGTGCTCGCGCTGCTGGGCGCGGCGGCGTGGGGGGTGCGCCGACTGCAGGGCCACGTCGCGGGCCCCCGCGCGGGGCTTCGCGTCGAGGCCTCGCTGGCGCTGGGCGGCAAGGAGCGGCTGCTGATCGTCGAGGTGGAAGGCGAGCGGCTGCTGCTGGGCGCGGGCGCCGGCGGCGTGCGCACCCTGAGCAGGCTCGCCGCACGCGACGGCGCGCCGGCGCCGGACCTGCCGGCTGACGGCTGGCTCGCGCGCACGCTGCGCCGGGACGCGCCGTGAGCGCCCGCACAGCGGTGGTGGCGCCTCGCGCGGACTCGTGCGAGCACGCGCCGCGCATGCGGCGCCGGGCGCGCCGCGTCGCACGCATGGCCGCGCCGGCCGCGATCGTGACGGCCGCGCTCGCGCTGGTGCTCGGCGCGCCGGCGGCGGGCGCCGCGCCGGCCATGCCCGCGGTGCTGGTGGAGTCGAGCGCCGACGGCGGCCAGAGCTACAGCCTCACGCTGCAGGCGCTGGCGCTGATGACGGTGCTCACGCTGCTGCCGGCCTTCCTGCTGATGATGACGTCGTTCACGCGCATCGTGATCGTGCTCGCAATCCTGCGCCAGGCGATCGGAACGGTGCAGACGCCGTCGAACCAGATCGTGATCGGCCTCGCGCTGTTCCTGACCATGTTCATCATGGCGCCGACCTTCGAGCAGGCGTACACGCAGGCCGTGTCGCCCTATCTGGAGGAGCAGCTCGACGCGGGCCAGGCCATCGAGCGCGCGCTGTTGCCGTTTCGCGAGTTCATGCTGGGCCAGATCCGCGACGAGGACCTGAGCCTGTACCTGGACATCTCGCGAACCCCGACGCCGGGCTCGCTCGACGAGGTGCCGTTCTCGGTGCTGATGCCGGCCTTCGTCACCAGCGAGCTGAAGACCGCGTTCCAGATCGGTTTCCTGCTCTTCATCCCGTTCCTGATCATCGATCTCATCGTCGCGAGCGTGCTCATGTCCATGGGCATGATGATGCTGTCGCCGATGATGATCTCGCTGCCCTTCAAGCTGATGCTGTTCGTCCTCGTCGACGGATGGGCACTGACGCTGGGCACGCTGGCCACCAGCTTCCGCGGCTGACGGGCGCAGGCAAGGACCACCGCCATGACCCCGGATACCGTCGTCACCGTCGGCCAGTACGCGCTGCTCACGATGCTGATGATCGCGGCGCCGCCGCTGCTCGCCGCGCTGGTGGTGGGCCTGCTGGTCGGCGTGTTCCAGGCCGCGACGCAGGTCAACGAGATGACGTTGAGCTTCATCCCGAAGATCGTCGCGCTGGTGCTGGTGCTGGTGGCCGCGGGGCCGTGGCTGCTCGGCACGCTGGTGAACTACACCGAGCGCCTGTTCAAGGAGATCCCGTACCTCATCGGGTAGGTGCAGGGAGTGGTGTCGTGCGGCCTCTATCGAACGGACTCTCAAGGATGCGCCCCGGCGCGCTTCGCGCCGTGCCCGTCGCGGCCGCCCGGTGCCCGTTCCGCTCCCTCGCCGGCGTCGCGCGGGAGTCGCTGCCGGGCCGTGCGTGCGAGGCGGCGGCGTGAACGGACTCGCATTCACGCTGCCCGAGATCGCCGCCCAGGCCGAGCTCGTGCTGTGGCCGTTCCTGCGCATGTCGGCGATGTTCTCCATCGCGCCGCTGTTCGGCTCGCAGACCATCCCGGTGCGTATCCGGGTGGCCGCGGCGCTGGTGCTCAGCGTCGCGCTGGCACCCGGCATGGCCGCGGTGGACGCGCCGGACCCGCTCAGCGCGGCGGGCGTGCTCGCGATCGCGAGCGAGCTGTTCATCGGGCTGTCCATGGGCTTCACGCTGCAGCTGGTGTTCGCGGCGCTGCACATCGCCGGCGAGCTGGTGGCGACCACGATGGGCCTGAGCATGGCGCAGGTCACCGACCCGGTGAACGGCGCCCAGGTGCCGGTCGTCGGCCAGCTCTTCTTCATGGTCGGGATGCTGGTGTTCCTGTCGCTGAACGGGCACCTCGCGCTGCTCGCGATGCTGGTGGAGAGCTATCGCACGTTGCCGGTGGGCGGCGCCGGCATCGGCACGCAGGAGCTGTGGACGATGCTCGAGTGGGCGGGCCTGATGTTCCGCTACGCGATGCAGGTCGCGCTGCCCGCGCTCACCGCGCTGCTGGCCGCGAACGTGATGCTGGGCGTGATCACGCGCTCCGCGCCGCAGCTCAACCTGTTCGCGTTCGGCCTGCCGATCACCACCGCGCTTGGCCTCGCGCTGCTGATGCTGGTGCTGCCGGAGCTGGTGCCGGCGGTGAGCCGTGGCCTCGCGTCGGTGCAGGCCCTGATCGCCGACGTCTACCTGCGGTGACCGATCATGGCTGAGCAGGACAGCGGCCAGGAACGCACGGAACAACCGACGCACAAGCGCCTGGAGGACGCCCGCAAGAAGGGCCAGGTGCTGCGCTCGCGCGAGCTCAACACCCTGCTCACCACGCTGGGCGCGAGCGTCGCGCTGCTCGCGTTCGGCGGCGTGATGGGCGAGCGGCTCGTGGACACCACCCGGCGGCTGATGATCCTGGATCGCGCCCAGGCCTTCGACGTCCGCCTCGTGCTGATGCAGGTCCATGACGCTGCCGCGGACGTGGTGCGCATCCAGCTCCCGCTGTTCGCCGCGGTCGCCGCGGCCGCGTTCGCAGGCCCCGCTGTGCTGGGCGGCATCCGTTTCAGCGCCGAGGCCATGGGGATGAAGCTGGAGCGCCTCGACCCGTTGAAGGGCGTGAAGCGGATGTTCTCCGCGAACTCGCTGCTGGAGGTCGCGAAGTCGCTGCTGAAGGTCGCGTGGCTGGGGGCCATCGCGTGGGCGGTGGGCGCGGCGCTCGAGGATCGCATCCTGGCCCTCGGCCGCCTGCCGCTGGAGGCCGCGCTGCTCGACGCGATGTGGATGCTCGCGCTGGCGCTGCTGATCCTGTCGGTGGCGCTGCTGCCGATCGCCGCCATCGACGTGCCGCACCAGTGGTGGCAGCACATGTCGAAGCTGAAGATGACGCGCCAGGAAGTGCGCGACGAGATGAAGGAGACCGACGGCAACCCCGAGATCAAGAGCCGGGTGCGCCAGCAGCAGCGCGAGATGGCGAACCGTCGCATGATGGAGGAGGTGCCCACCGCGGACGTGGTGATCACCAACCCCACGCACTTCGCGGTGGCGCTGCGCTACGACCCGAGCGGCAGCGCGGCGCCGCGGGTGGTGGCCAAGGGCGTGGACCACGTCGCCGAGCGCATCCGCGCCGTCGCCCGCGACAACACCGTGCCGCTGTTCGAGGCGCCGCCGCTCGCGCGCGCGCTGTACTGGTCCACCGAGCTCGACCAGACCATCCCCGCGGGCCTCTACGTCGCGGTCGCGCGCGTGCTCGCCTACGTCTACCAGCTGCGCGCCGCGACGCATCCGTACGACGCGCCGAAACGTCCCACCGACCTCCCCGTGCCCGAGGAATTCCTCGCGAGGGAACGCCCCAAGGAGAACCGATGAACACGCCATCAACGACTGCCGGGCTCACGCGCGGCCTGCTCGCGGCCGCCCGCAACGGCCTCGGCGCCCCGGTGCTCGTCATCCTGGTGCTCGCGATGCTCGTGCTGCCGCTGCCGCCGCTCGCGCTGGACATGCTGTTCACGTTCAACATCTCGCTGTCGCTGGTCGTGCTGCTCGTGGTCGTCTACACGCTGCGCCCGCTCAACTTCTCGTCCTTCCCGACGGTGCTGCTGATCGCGACCATGCTGCGCCTCGCGCTCAACGTCGCGTCGACGCGCGTGATGCTGGCGGAGGGCCACCGCGGTACCGACGCCGCGGGCCAGGTGATCGAGGCCTTCGGCGACTTCGTCGTGGGCGGAAACTACGCGGTGGGCCTCGTCGTGTTCGCGATCCTGGTGATCATCAACTTCGTCGTGGTCACGAAGGGCGCCGGGCGCGTGTCGGAGGTGAGCGCGCGCTTCACGCTGGACTCGATGCCCGGCAAGCAGATGGCCATCGACGCCGACCTGAACGCCGGCGTGATCACCCAGGACGAGGCCAAGGCGCGGCGCGCGGAGGTGGTGCAGGAGGCCGACTTCTACGGCTCGATGGACGGCGCCAGCAAGTTCGTGCGCGGCGACGCGATCGCCGGCATCCTGATCCTGTTCGTGAACATCCTGGGCGGCCTCGCGGTGGGCGTGGGCCAGCACGGGCTCGCGTTCGGCGAGGCGCTGCACACCTACGCGCTGCTCACGGTGGGCGACGGCCTGGTCGCGCAGATTCCGTCCCTGGTTCTGTCGGTGGCCACCGCGATCATCGTCACCCGCGTGTCCTCGTCCGCGGACATCGGCGAGCAGCTTTCGGACCAGCTCTTCGGCGACCCGCGCGCGCTGATGGTCGCGGCCGGCGTCGTCGCG
Source organism: uncultured Gammaproteobacteria bacterium (assembly GCA_965365655.1). Taxonomy (GTDB): domain Bacteria; phylum Pseudomonadota; class Gammaproteobacteria; order HK1; family HK1; genus JBFHNV01. The sequence goes on from CBDUCN010000032.1 coordinate 14,015, forward strand.
GTGATGGGCCTGATTCCCGGCATGCCGAACCTGGCCTTCCTCGGGGTCGCGGGCCTGTGCGTGGCCGGCGCGGTGTGGAGCGCGGGACGCCAGCGGCGCGAGCCCGAGAACGAGGAGGAGCCGGACGAGGCGGCGCCGCGGCCGTCCGGCGAGCAGGAGCTGTCCTGGGACGACGTGCGCCCGGTGGACCCCATCGGCCTGGAGATCGGCTTTCGCCTGATCCCGCTGGTGGACAGCAAGAAGGACGGCGCGCTGATGGGCCGCATCAAGGGGGTGCGCCGCAAGCTGTCGCAGGACCTCGGCTTCCTGGTGCCGTCGGTGCACATCCGCGACAACCTGGAGCTGCCGCAGTCCGGCTACCGGATCCTGGTGCTCGGGGTGCCCGAGGGCACCGCCGAGATCCACCCCGACCGCGAGCTCGCGATCAACCCCGGCGCGGCCAGCCCGGAGCTGCAGGGCGTGCCGGCGCGCGACCCCGCGTTCGGCATGGAGGCGGTGTGGATCACCCCGGGGCAGCGCGACCACGCGCAGAGCCTCGGCTACACCGTGGTCGACCCGGCCACGGTGATCGCGACCCACCTGTCGAAGATCCTCGCCGAGAACGCGTCCGAGCTGCTCGGCTACGAGGAGGTGCAGAAGCTGCTGGACCGCCTCGCGCGCAGCGCGCCGAAGCTGGTCGAGGACCTGACGCCGAAGGCGCTGCCGCTGGGCACCGTGTGCAAGGTCATGCAGAACCTGCTGCGCGAGCGCGTGCCGGTGCGCGACGTGCGCACCATCGCCGAGACCCTCGCCGCGAAGGCGCAGCACAGCCAGGAAATTGACACGCTGACGGCCTGGGTGCGGGTCGCGCTGCGCAAGACCATCGTGCAGGAAGTCTTTGGAATTGCTCAGGAATTGCCTGTGATCACGCTGGACCCCAAGTTGGAACAGTTGTTGCTACATAACCTGGGAGACGGCGGAGACGACGGATTTTCGATGGAACCCGGACTGGCAGAACGCATGCACCAGGCGCTCGTGAAGGTGGCTCAGGCGCAGCAGCGCGGCGGCAACGTGGCCGCGCTGCTCACCGCCCCGAGCCTGCGCCCGTGGCTGGCGAAGCTGTTCGGCGCAAGCATCGAGCACCTGCACGTGCTCGCCTACAACGAGATCCCGGACAACCGGCAGGTGCGGGTGGTCGCGAGCGTGGGCGCCGACGGCGCCCCCGAAGCCATCGCCCACGCCGCCTGAGGCACACCCCGCCCCCTGAACCCGCGCCAGCGCATTGGGAGACGCAGCAACGATGAAGACTCGACGCATTCAAGGACCCGACATCCAGGCAGCGTTGCGCGAGGTGCGACGGGCGCTGGGCGCGGACGCCGTGATCATGAGCACCCGCGAGACCGAGGAGGGCATCGAGATCATCGCCGCGGCGCCCTCCGCGCCCAGGGCGGCGGCGCCCGCCGCGGTGCCGCGCGCCGAGCAGCGCGCGGCGCGCACGCAGCAGGCCACGCGGGAGGCGCTGCGCCGCGCCGCCGCGGCCCCCGAGCCGCGCGCCTCCGGAGCGCAGTCCGCGGCGAAGGCCGCCGCAGCGGAGGCCGCGTCGAAGAGCGCTCGCGGAACCGGCGCTCCCGCCGCGAAGGCCTCGTCGCGCAAGGTCTCCGCGGAGCAGGACCTGGCGGCGCGTCGCGACGCCGGCGCCGCAAGCGCCGCACGTCCCGCGCCCACCCGGCCGAACGAAGGTGCGCGCGCCGACGCGGGCGCCGCGCCGGCCCGGCGCCGGGCCGTGTCGCCGCTCGCGAGCCTCGCGGCCGGCATGGCGCGCCCGAGCGCGAAGGCGCTCGCGGAGGAGGCCGCGGCCCGCGCCGAGCTCGCGTCGCGCGTCGAGGCCCTGGGCCTCGCCGGCGACGTGCGCGCCCGCATCGCCGCGGCCGCCGAGAGCGCCCGCGCCGGAGGCGAGCGCGACCCGCTCGCCGCGACGCTGGCCGCCAGCATCGAGGTGGAGGGCAAGGCCCTGATCCGCAAGGGCGGCCGCGTCGCGGTGCTCGGCGGCACCGGCGTCGGCAAGACCACGACCATCGCGAAGCTGGCCGCCCACTTCGCGCGCCGCCACGGCCCCGGTCAGGTGGCGCTGGTGAACGCGGACCAGTACCGCATCGGTGCCAGCGATCAGCTGCGCCGTTTCGGCCGCCTGATCGGCGTGCCGACCTTCGAGGTGCACGGCCGCGACGAGCTGGACGCGACGCTGTACCGGCTGCGCGACCGGCGCCTGGTGCTGGTGGACACCGCGGGCATCGCCGCCCACGACGTGCGCTTCGCCGAGCAGGTGTCGCTGCTGGACGGCGCGGGGCTGGACCTCTACCTCGCGCTCTCGCTGAACACCCAGGCCGCGGTGCTCGCGCGCTGCGTGCAGTCCTTCTCGGCGCTGCGGCTTCGCGCATGCATCCTGACCAAGGAGGACGAGGCGCTCAGCCTCGGCGCCGGCCTGAGCATGGCGCTTCGCCACGCGCTGCCGCTCGCCTACGTGACCCACGGCCCCGGCGTGCCGGCGGACATCCGGGTCGCGAGGGCGGAGCGCATCGCGGCGCGCGCCGTCGCGATGGCCGACGCGGCCCGCGAGGAGCTGGGCGGCGCGCTGGAGGTGGCACGATGAGCGGGAGCGCGGATCAGCCGCAGACGCCGCTTCGCCTCGCCGACGGCGCGTCGCCGGTGCAGGTGATCGCCGTGAGCAGCGGCAAGGGTGGCGTCGGCAAGACCAACGTGTCCATCAACCTCGCTTCGGCGCTCGCGCGCCGCGGACGCGGCGTGATGCTGCTGGACGCGGACCTCGGGCTCGCGAACGTGGACGTGGTGCTCGGACTCAAGGCGCGACGCAACCTCTCGCACGTGATCGAGGGCGAGTGCGACCTCGAGGACGTGATCATCGACGCGCCTGGCGACCTGAGGGTGGTCCCCGCGGCTTCCGGCGTGCAGCGCATGGCGGGTCTGGGCGCGCTGGAGACCGCGGGCATCATCCACGCGTTCAGCGGGCTCGCGCGGGTTCCCGATACCTTGATCGTGGACACCGCCGCGGGCATCAACGAGAGCGTGGCGAGCTTCGCGCGCGCCGCCACCGACGTGCTGGTGGTCGTGTGCGACGAGCCGGCGTCCATCACCGACGCCTACGCGCTGGTGAAGACGCTGAGCCGCCACCACGGCATCAACGAGTTTCGCATCCTCGCGAACCAGGTGCGCTCCGCCGCACAGGGGCGCGAGGCGTTCGAGAAGCTGTCCCGCGTGGTGCACCGCTTCCTGGACGTGAGCCTGCTCTACGAAGGCTTCGTGCCGGAGGACGAGATGCTGCGCCGCGCGGTGCAGAAGCAGCGTCCCGTGGTGCAGGCCTACCCGCGCTGCCGCGCGTCGCTGGCCTTCCGGCGCCTCGCGCTGCGGGTCAGCGACTGGACGGTGCCGAGCAGCGCGCGCGGCCACGTGTCGTTCTTCGTCGAGCGTGGCGTGAACGAGGTTGACGCACTGGAGAATGTGGGATGAACGCACAAGCCATGTACGCCGACGTGCAACGCCAAGGTGCGGAGTCGAACATCGACGCCTACGCGCCGCTGGTCAAGCGTATCGCCTTCCACCTGCACAGCCGGCTCCCGCCGTCGGTGCAGGTCGAGGATCTCATCCAGGCCGGGATGATCGGCCTGCTCGAAGCGCTCGCGAACTACGACCCGAACCAGGGCGCCAGCTTCGAGACCTACGCCGGCATCCGCATTCGCGGCTCGATGCTGGACGAGATCCGCATCGGCGACTGGACGCCGCGCGCCGTGCGCCGGCAGAACCGCGCGCTGGTCCAGGCCACGAAGGAGGTGGAGGACCTGAAGGGCGCCGAGGCCACCGACACCGAGGTGGCCGAGCACATGGGCATCACCATCGCCGAGTACCACCGCATGGTGGACAACGCGGCGAGCTCGCGGATGTTCAGCCTCGACGACGATCGCCAGAGCGGCGACTGGAGCGAGTGCATCGCCAGCGACGAGGACGCGACGCCCGAGGAGCTGTGCGAGGGCCACGACTTCAAGCGCGCGGTGGCCGGCGCCATCGAGGACCTGCCGGAACGCGAGCGCCTGGTGATGGCGCTGTACTACGACGAGGAGCTGACGCTGAAGGAAGTGGGCGCGGTGCTGGGCCTCAGCGAGTCCCGCGTCTGCCAGATCCACGGCCAGGCCCTCGTGCGCCTGCGCTCGCGCCTCGGCGAGTGGCAGGGCGAGATCTGAGCAGATGCTGCGGATCGGGCGACCGGGTTTCTAGGCTGCCACCGTGCCCTCCGACGACCTGTTCACTCCCGTCGCGCCCGTGGGCGCGACGCGCCCCGTGAAGCGCGACGACGAGCGGCGCCCGGGGCGCCCGGCGCGCGACAAGAGGTCTCCTGCGCCGCGCAGGCCGCGGCGCGATGACGACACCCCCCACCACATCGACGAGTACGCATGACCATGAACGGCTTGATGACCCTCGGCGGCGACACCTTGATCGTGTTCCTGGGCGTGACGCTCAGCTTCGGGGCCGGTGCGCTGCTGCGCCTCGGCCGCAGCCTCGCCCGCGAGCGGCGCGAGGTGGATCGCGCGCGCGTGGAGCTGCGCGAGCTGAGCGAGCGCTGCGACCTGCAGCAGACGAACGTGATGCGCCTCGGCCAGCAGGTGGAGGCGCTGCGCCGCGACCTGAAGGCGGTCGCGAAGGCGCAGGCCGCGCCGCCTCCGGCCGCGCCCGCTGCGCCCGTCGCGATTGCGCAGCCCGCCGCGGTGAGGGCGGCTCCGCCGCCCGCGCCCGCGCCCGCGCCTGCGCCGGTGCGTGCCGCGCCCCGTCCCGACGCGCCGGCGGTGCGCCGGGCGCCGAAGCCGGCTCCCGCGAAGGTCGCGCCGAGGGCGCAGGCGCCGGCGCGCTCGCCGAGCGCGTTCGAGCTCGCGCGCAGCGGTGCCGGCGTGCAGGCCATCATGCGCGGCTGCGGCCTGAGCCGCGCCGAGGCCGAGCTGGTGCTCTCGGTGCACGGGCGAAGCGCTGCCTGACGCGCCGCGCGCGGCGGCCGGAGCGGGTGTGCGCATCCGCGGCCGCCGCGCGCGCCGCGGGGTGGTGTAGCGGCGGGCGCTCGTGCCCTCGCCGCCGCCGGCCCGGCGCCGCCGCACCCGCGGCCCCGCTCACTCCGGTGCTCAGCCGGCCCCGGCCAGGAACGTGGTGACGGTGCGGCGGAGCATCGGCTCCGCCGACACCGCCTCTCCGGCGGCGTCCACCAGCTTGCCGTCCAGCGCGAGCACGGTGACGCCGTGGATCGCGCACCACAGCGCGAGCCCCAGCGCGCTGCGCGCGTGCGCCGCGACCCCGCAGCCCGCGAGCGCCTCGTCCAGCAGGGCGTGGGCCCGCGCGATCTTCCCGGTCAGCCAGTCGGGCGTGTGCTGTCCGGGCGGCAGGTGGTGCTCGAACACCAGCCGCCAGCGCGCCGGGTTCCCGGTCGCGAAGTCCAGGTAGCCGCGCGCCAGCGCGTGCAGCCGGTCCGCGCCCGCGGGCGCCGCGGCGCCCGCGCGCTCGAGCGCCGCGGCGAGCGCGTCCAGGGTGCGCCCGTTGAGCTCCAGCAACAGGCCGTCGAGGTTGCGGAACACCAGGTACAGCGTGCCGTGGGTGTAGCCGATGCTCTGCGCGATACGGCGCACCGACAGCGCGCCCGCGCCTTCGGCCGCGAGAATGGCCTCGGCGGCCTCCAGGCTCATGCGCCGCAGCTCCTCGCGCGAATGGTCGTTGCGTCTGGCCACGCGGCCCTCCGTGCAGCGTCGCGCGGGGCGCGGCGCCGTGGCAGGGGACTGTAGCAACGTTCTGACCAATGGTCAGCGCGGTGCGGCCGAGGCAGCGGCCGCCGAGCGTATACCGACGCGTTCATCGCGGATCCCGGCGGCCCGTGCCGGACCGGCCTCACCCGGCAGGCCGTCATCCGGTCACGAATGCGTGGCGCCGGGCGGCGTACCGCGCGTGACGGCCGGGGAAGCACGCGCACCTTCTGGAGGATTCCCGGGCGGCGGCCGATACCAGGGATGCGGGATCCGGAATTCCGCGCAGGACACGAAGGACCCGTCCGATGCTCAGCGCACGACAGACGCCCCCTCCCCCGACCGCGCCGGCCGCGACGGCGCTGGTCGCGCGCCAGCCCATCTTCGACCGCGAGCAGCGGGTGCACGCGTACGAGCTGCTGTACCGCGCGGAGGGCGAGCACGCCGCGAACGTCCTCGACGGCGAGCACGCGACCGCCACGGTGCTCACGTCGTCGTTCCTGGACATCGGGCTGGAGCGGCTGGTGGAGAGCCACCCGGCCTACATCAACGTCACCCGCGACTTCCTGCTCTCGGACGCGGCACGCGCGTTGCCGAAGCGGCAGGTGGTGCTCGAGATCCTCGAGGACGTCGAGGTGGACGCCGCGCTGGTGGCGGCGGTGCGTGTGCTGGCTGCCGAGGGCTACCGCTTCGCCCTCGACGACTTCTGCTTCGACGAGCGGTGGCGCGAGCTGCTGGAGATCGCCCACGTGGTGAAGGTGGACGTGATGGCGATCGGCCTGGACGGCGCACGCGATCACGTGGAGCGCCTCGCGCCGTTCGGCGTCGCGCTGCTCGCGGAGAAGGTGGAGAGCGCGGACGAGTACGCGGCGCTGCGCGACATGGGCTATCAGTACTTCCAGGGCTACTTCTTCGCGCGCCCGAAGATCGTGAGCGGCGCGCGGGTGCCCGAGAGCAAGCTCGCGGTGCTGCGGCTCATCGCCGCGCTGCAGGATCCGGGCAACGAGATGGACGACGTCGCCGCCATCGTCGCGCAGGACCCGGCGCTCAGCTACCGCGTCCTGCGCTTCATCAACTCGGCGTTCGTGGGTCTGCCCACCCGGGTGACCACCATCCAGCGCGCGGTGACCTTCGTCGGGCTCGCGACGATCCGTCGCTGGGCGATGCTGATGGCGATCGCGAGCCACGACGACAAGCCCGCCGAGCTGGTGCGCACGGCGGTGCTGCGCGCGCGCATGGCGGAGCGCATCGCGGCGCAGAGCGGGTGCGTGGACCCCGACATGGGCTTCACCGTGGGCCTGTTCTCGTGCCTGGACGCGTTCATGGACCGTCCGCTGCACGAGTTGCTCGCGGGGCTGCCGCTGGCCCCCGAGGTGCCGCAGGCGCTGCTCGAGCACGACGGGCAGGCCGGCGAGGTCGTGGAGTGCGTGCTGGCGTGGGAGCGCGGCGCGTGGCGCACGGCAAGCGACCACGCGCTGGGCCTCGCGCCGCCGTCCCTCGCGGCGATCTACGCCGAGGCCGTGGAGTACGCGGACGCGGTTGCCGCCGCAGCCCGCGGCTGACGCCGGGCGCCGCCGCGCCGGGGTGTACCGCGCGCCCGGGCGAGCGGGTACGCTGCGTCGCCTGTCCGTGAACCCGCGAGAGAGGTCCGCCGATGTCCAGTGAGGGATTGCACGCGCCGCGCGAGCGCCTGAGCAAGGAAACCCTGTCCATGCATCACGCCATCGTCTCCCTGATGGAGGAGATGGAGGCCGTGGACTGGTACCGCCAGCGCGCGGACGACTGCGAGGACGAGGCGCTGAAGGAGATCCTGCTGCACAACATGCGCGAGGAGATGGAGCACGCGGCGATGGTGCTCGAGTGGCTGCGGCGCAACAACGAGGACTTCGCCGGACAGCTGAAGGAGTACCTGTTCACCGACGGCGAGATCGGTCACCACCACGACGATCACTGAGCGGCGGCCGGCGCGCGTGCCCGGCGCGGCCGCGCGTCCCGCGATGCGTGCGTGCGGCGCCCCCCGGCCCGACCGCCCTGCGGCGCGCGCGGGCTGCGGCCCGGGGCGTGCCAGCGCGCGGGCGGGGGCGCGCCGATCAGCCCGCCGCCGCGGGCCGCCCCATGACCACCTCGCCCGAGCGCGGCAGTGCGAGCACCGCGGCGAGGATGCACGCCGCCGCGACGCTGAGCACCGCGAACAGCGCGCCGAAGCCCCAGCCGGAGTGCAGCCACGCGATCAGCGGCAGCGCTGATGCCGACACCGAGAAGTTGATGATGTACTTCAGCGAGTAGACGCGGCTGCGCCACTCGCTGCGCGTGATGCGCCCCACCAGCACGTCGGTGATCGGGATCTGGCCGAACACCACGAGCATGAACGCGAGCGACACCGCCAGCGCCGGCAGCCCGGTCAGCTCGTGCATGACCGCGAACAGCACCGCCTGCGCTCCCGCGACCGTCGCGAACACGACGCGCACCGAGTGGTGGTCCACGAGATAGCCCACGACGAGCTGTGCGAAGGCCGCGAGCGCGAACACGAGGAACGCGTACGAGCCCACCGACGTCGCGCTGCCGGCAAGGTCCACCAGCCGCTCGTCGAGGATCTTGGGCAGCGCGAAGGTGGTGCTCTGGAAGATCAGCCCGCCGACGGCGGCGGCGAACATCACGATCACGAACACCCGGCGCAGCGTCGCCCGATCCAGCGCGAGCGTGCCGGCGGCGGCCTTGCGCGCCGCGGCGCCGCTCGCCGCCTCCTCGGCGCGCCGCGCGCGCCCGCCGTGCACGAACGCGGCGTACGCGATGCCGATGGCGATGGAGATCACGCCCGGCAGCACGAAGGCCGCGCGCCAGCCGGCGCCGTCGATCATCAGCCCGGTGAGCAGCGCCGCGCTCGCGACCCCGAGGTTGCCGAAGATGCCGTTCACCGCGAGCGGGATGCCGGTCTTCTCGCGCCCGTGCACGACCATCGCCAGCCCGACGGGGTGGTAGATCGCGGCGAACACGCCCATCAGCAGCAGGCCGGCCGCGATCTCCAGCGGCGTGGTGGCCAGCGACGCGAGCAGCGAGCTCGCGCCGATGCCGATGAAGAACACGATCATCATCCCCTCGCGGCTCCACTTGTCGGCGAGCCAGCCGGCGGGTATCGCGCACAGGCCGAACGCGACGAAGCCCGGCGTCGCGTACGGGATCAGCTCCGCGTAGCTCATGTTCCACTCGCCGGCCAGGCGCAGCGCGGCGGCGGTCGCGAAGATGAGCACGAACAGGTGGTCCAGGAAGTGGCCCACGTTCAGGAACAGGAAGCTCACGCGGTCGCGGCTCATGCGGCGGTCTCCGTGGCGGGCGAGGCGGTGTGCGTTCCCGCGGCCCGGCTGGGGCCCGCGCCGCTGCGGGCGCGCGCCGAAGAGTCTCATCCTGGCTTCCGTCGCGGTGGCCGTCTTGCGATGATCGGACACGATATGTCGTCAAACGGCCACACCCGCAACGTTCTCGCGACCGCGGTGGCGCACCTCGAGTCGCTGCCGCAGCCGGTGGTGGTGCACCGCCGCGACCTCGCCGCCGGTGAGCGCATCGCGCCGCACCGCCACCGCCGCGCGCAGCTGGTGTACGCCAGCGCGGGCGTGATGAGCGTGACCACCGCGCGCGGGGCATTCCTGGTGCCGCCGGAGCGCGGGGTGTGGATGCCGGCCGGGATGGAGCACCGCATCGACGCGCGCACCGCGGTCGCGATGCGCACGCTGTACGTGGACGAGGCGCGCGCGCCGCCGCTGCCGCGCGAGGTGCGGGTGGTGGCCGTGAGCCCGCTGCTGCGCGAGCTGATCCTGGCCGCGGTCGCGCGCGGCAACGACTACCCGGCCGATGGCCCGGAGGCGCGGCTGGTGGCGGTGATCCTGGACCTCGTGCGCGATCTCGCGCCGGCGCCGCTGGCGCTGCCGGTGCCCACCGATCCGCGCCTTCGGCGCGTGACCTCTGCGCTGGAGGCGGATCCCGCGGACCGGCGCACCCTGGCCCGCTGGGCGCGCGACACCGGCACCAGCGAGCGCACCCTCGCGCGCGCGTTCCGCGCCGAGATCGGCATGAGCTTCGGCGCCTGGCGCCAGCAGCTGCGGCTGCTGCGCGCGCTGGAGATGCTCGCCGACGGCCGCTCCGTCACCCGCGTCGCCCTCGATCTGGGCTACGAGAGCACCAGCGCGTTCTCGGCGATGTTCCGGCGCGCGCTGGGCGCCTCGCCGCGCAGCTACCTGGGCAGGCGCTGAGCCCGGCCGCGCGTTGCCGCGGGCGCTGGATGTGCACCTGCAGCATTTCCCGTGCTGCACGTGATCCAGATCACCCGCGGTGCAGGGTGTGCGGGTAATCTTCCGCCCGCGGGACGCCCCGTCCCCACAGCCTCACGAAGCTTCCAATACCGGAGATCTGAACAAATGAGCAAGCTCGACACGCGCGCCTCGCGCCGTCAGTTCATGCGCACGGCGGGCGCCGGCGCGATGGCCGTCTCCCTCGCCGGCCTGGTGCGCATCCCGGCCGCCAGCGCTGCGGACATGCCCAAGCTGAGCCTGGACGATCCGTCCGCGAAGGCGCTCGGGTACGTGGAGAAGTCGGCCGTCGACGGCCAGCACTGCAACAACTGCAACTTCTGGCAGGGCGGTGACGCGGCGTGGGGCGGCTGCCCGCTGTTCCCCGGCAAGTCCGTGGCCGCCGAGGGCTGGTGCAAGTCCTGGGTCAAGAAGGGCTGATCGCCCGACCCTGATGCACAGGAGCCCGGGCGGCGCGCCGCCCGGGCTCCTGTCGTTGCGCCGCGAGGCCCCGCGCGGGGGCCTGCGCGGCGTACCCTTCGCTACAGCAGCACCCGCCGGTACTGCTCCTCGTTGAAGCCCACGACCACGGTCGAGCCGACGCGAAGCGTCGGCGCGCGCAGGTTGCCCGTGGGCCCGAGCATGGCGTCCACCGCGTCGGACGGCGGCTTGCCGCCGGCGACCTCGAAGGTGTCCACCTTCTTCCCCTTCGCGACGATCACCGAGCGGGCCTTCGCGGCCAGCGCCTCGGCGTCGTCGCGGCCGAGCTTGCGCGATGCTGGGACGACATCATCTGGCACGAGACGATGGGCATCCAGGAATCCGGATGCCTTGCCACAGCTCGTTCAGCCCTTGCGGTGGTAGTACCAGTCCACCTTCTTCGCCATCGGGCGCTCTCCTCGTCCGGCGCCGCCACGCCGGCGGCG
>CBDUCN010000033.1:0-24964 GCA_965365655.1 uncultured Gammaproteobacteria bacterium
CGAGCTCCGGGCGGCGCGGATTGGGCGCATCCGCAAGCCACGCCGCCATGAAGCCGTCGCGCACCGCGGCCGCCGGACGCGCGAACGGCCCGCTCTGCGGCAGCAGCAGCGCCACCTTGCCCGGCGGCTGCGCTTCGGCGCGGATGCGTTCGACGACCTGCGGCACGATCTGCTCGCCGGCCGGATGGCCCGGGTAGCGAACCGACCACTCGCGGACCGCGTTCTCCATCGCTTCGGCGTCGAGCGCATTGCGCCGCGCCAGCGCAGCGAGCTCGAACCAGCCGCTGATCGCGTCGGGCGGGCGCAGCGGCTGGGCCGCCAGCGTGTCCGGCGGGATCCGTTCCAGGAGCTGCCACGTCTCCTGGCGGTTGCGGTAGGTCTGCTCCGCGGACACCAGCAGCGCGTCGCGCAGCGCGCGCTCGCGGGCCGCGCCGGCCAGGTCGCCGGTGATCTCCAGCGCGTCGGAGCGGATGCGCCGGTAGCGTGCGAGCAGCGAGCGGTCGGTGCTGGTCACGGCCGGCCCCACCCGGCGCAGCGCGTCGGTGGCGTCGCCACTCAGCAGCGCCGCGTCGGCCAGCACCAGCGCGCGGCGCAACGGCAGCGGCGGTGGCAGGCTCTCCGGAAGGCGCTCGACGACCGCGCGCGCACCGGCGCCGTCGCCGGCCTCGAGCAGCGCGTCCGCGGCATTGAGCCGGAACACGCCCGCCAGCGGTCCTTCGCCCTGCGCGTCAGCGGCCTGCTGCCAGGCCAGCGCCGCCTCGCGCCACGCGCCGCGCGCCTCCAGGCTGCGCGCGGGCGCCTCCAGCCGTGCGCGCTCTTCCGGGTCCGGCTGCGGCGCGCCGCAGCCGGCGAGCAGCGTGGCCGTCAGGAGCAGGGCGGCGAGGGAGCGGCGCATCGGGTCGATTTCCTCGGAGACGATTTGCTGGGCCGCGAACGAACGGGGAGCCGGTGTAGCGGCGTCGATGATGCGAGGCCGGTGATCCGGCACCGGCCGGCCCGGGGCGGCTCGTGGGCCCGCGGTGGGGCAGCGGCGGATTCTGCGGCAATCGCCCGGTGGTTCCAAGGCGGCGCGCGCGTCGCGGCACGCACGGTCCGCGCGTGGCGATGGAGTATCGTGCGCGCATGTCCGAGCCGACCGGGATCCTGTGGGTGGTGGCGACGCCCATCGGCAACCTGGGCGACCTGGGGACGCGCGCCGGGCAGACGCTGCGCCAGGTGGACACGGTGCTCGCGGAGGACACCCGGGTGACGCGCCGCCTGCTGGACGCGTGTGGCCTCTCGACCCGGCTGGAGAGCCTGCACGAGCACAACGAGGCGCGTGCAGTCGAGCCGTTGCTCGCGCGCCTGCTGGGCGGCGAGCGCATGGCGCTGGTGAGCGACGCCGGCACGCCGCTGCTCAGCGACCCGGGCTACCTGCTGCTGCGTGCGGCCCAGGACGCCGGGGTCGCGGTGCGGGTGGTGCCGGGACCGTCCGCGGTGACCGCCGCGCTGAGCGTGTCGGGGCTTCCACCCGCACGCTTCTGGTTCGAGGGTTTCCTGCCGCCGCGGCGCGAGGCGCGCCGCCAGCGTCTGGACGCGCTCGCCGCGATGCAGGGCACGCTGGTGTTCTTCGAAGCCCCGCACCGCGTCGCGGAATCGCTTCGCGACATGGCCGAGGTGCTGGGCGCCGACCGCGAGGCCGCGTTCGCGCGCGAGCTGAGCAAGCGCTACGAGGAGGTGCGCCGCGAGCCGCTGGGCGACCTCGCGGCGCGTGTCGCGGCGTCGCAGCCGCGCGGCGAGTACGTGCTGCTGGTGGCCGGCGCGCCGGCGGCGCGCGCGTCGGACGACGAGCTGGCGCGGGTGCTGGGCTGCCTGATCGACGTGCTGCCGCCGCGCGCCGCGGCCGCCGCCGCGGCGTGCATCACCGGGGCGCGGCGCAACGAGGCCTACGCATTGGCGCTGCGGCTGCGCGAGCGGGCGCCGGGGTCCGGCGCCCCGCATGCCGGCGACGACGCCGGGGAGCCCGGCGACGGGAATTGATCCGGCGCGGCGCACGCCCCAAGATGGTCGGTGCGCGGGAGCCGGTCGGACAGTCGCTGCGCGTGTCATGCGCGTGGAGGAAAGTCCGGGCTCCGCAGGGCAGGGTGCCAGGTAACGCCTGGGGGGCGAGAGCCCACGGAAAGTGCCACAGAAAATATACCGCCCGGCGCCGCGAGGCTCCGGGTAAGGGTGAAATGGTGCGGTAAGAGCGCACCGCGCTCCTGGTAACAGGAGTGGCAGGGCAAACCCCACCCGGAGCAAGACCAAATAGGGGAGCGGTCCGCCGCCTTCGGGCGTCGGCGAGGCGTGGCCCGCGCTGCTCCCGGGTAGGTCGCTAGAGGCGTGCGGCGACGCACGTCCCAGATGGATGACTGTCCGCTCCTGACAGAACCCGGCTTACAGACCGGCACCCGCGCCTCGATCATCTCCCGCACGTCGCGAAGTGGGAAACCGACGCCGGCGGCCTCGGCCGCCGGCCGCTCCGCCGCGGTCCGCGCAGCCGTCCCGGCGCGCGCCAACATCTCATCCAGCACTTTAAGTGTCACTGCCAACACGGTGATACCTATCAGCTATTCGAGGCCCTCCCGCCCACTTGCAGGATCTGCGCTAAGTCACTGACTGGAAAGCAAGAATTCCTGCTTTTTTCGCCCGATTTTCTTGACACCCTCGGATCGCGGTCACCATAATCGCTCGTGTGGGGTGAAGTGGTGAAAAATGGATCCTGGCGGATCCAACGGGCATAGCGGGGGCGTTCGGTGTTCAGGGGGGAGTGCTCGCTCAGCATGGACTCCAAGGGCCGGCTCGCGGTGCCGACGCGCTACCGCGATCGGCTCTCCGAGGTCTGTGGCGGCAAGCTGGTCGTCACCATCAGCCTCATGGACAAGTGCCTGACGGTGTACCCGTTCCCCGACTGGCAGCGCATCGAGGAGGAGATCCGCGCGCTGCCGGCGCTGGACCCGCAGGTGCGGGCCATCAGCCACCTGCTGATCGGCCACGCCACCGAGTGCGACCTCGACGGCCACGGCCGGATCCTGCTGCCCCAGTCCCTGCGCGATTTCGCGTCGCTGGACAAGCGGGTGCACATGGTCGGCCAGGTTCGCAAGTTCGAGCTGTGGAACGAGGACGCATGGAACGCGCGGCGCGACGATCTGCTGGGCCAGGTGGGCAATCTCCAGGTGCAGGCCTCGGAGTCCCAGGCACTTCGCGACCTGGTGCTGTAGTGGCGCCACGCACGTGCACCGGGCCCGGCTGTACATCTCATCGCATGCACGCCCGCCCCCGCGCGAGCGTGCGCCGCGCGTGCCGGCTCCCGCGCGGGGACGGGCGCTTTTCCGTTCGCGCCGTCCACGCGACTGAGCACGGCGTGGACCGCGACGACGCGCATCACGTCCCGGTCCTGCTCGACGAGGTGCTGCAGGCGCTGGCGCCGCGCGAGGCCGGCGTCTACGCCGACTGCACGTTCGGGCGCGGGGGCCATGCGCGCGCATTGCTGGCGCGGCTGGGACCCGGCGCACGGCTGCTCGCGCTGGACCGTGACCCGGACGCGGTCAGCGCCGCGCGCGTCCTCGCGGCCGGGGAGCCCCGGCTGGAGGTCGTGCACGCGCCGTTCAGCGCGCTGGCCGAGGTCGCGGCGTGCCGCGGGCTGCGCTTCGACGGGGTGCTGTTCGACCTCGGCGTGTCGTCGCCGCAGATCGACACCCCGGCGCGCGGCTTCAGCCTGCGCGGTGACGGCCCGCTGGACATGCGCATGGACCCGGGCGCCGGCCCGTCCGCTGCCGAGTGGCTGGCGGCGGCCCCGCAGGAGGAGATCGCGTCGGTGCTGCATACGCTGGGGGAGGAACGCCACGCGCGGCGCATCGCCGCGGCCCTGGTGCGCGCGCGCGACGAGGCGCCGATCGAGACCACCGCGCGTCTCGCGGCGCTGGTCGCGGCGGCGATGCCGGGACGCTCGCGGCGCGCCGACCCCGGACAGCACCCGGCCACCCGCACCTTCCAGGCCATCCGCATGCACGTGAACCGCGAGCTCGACGAGCTGGATCGTGGCCTGGAGCAGGCCGTGGAGTGCCTCGTCCCCGGCGGCCGCCTGGCCGTGATCAGCTTCCATTCGCTGGAGGACCGTCGGGTGAAGCGCTTCATGCGCGATCTCGCGCAGCCGCCGCGCCCGTCGCGCCACCTGCCGTTGCCGGAGGATCTGCCGGCGCCGCGGCTGCGCCTGCTCGGGCGCGCGGTGCGCGCGAGCGATGCGGAGGTCGCGCGCAACCCGCGCGCGCGCAGCGCCGTGCTGCGCAGCGCGGAGAAGCTGGCATGAGTGCGCGGCTGCTGGGCGTGGTGCTGCTCGCCGGTGCGCTGCTCGCGTCCTGCGTGGGCCTGGTGTACGTGCAGCACCTGCGCCGCGAGCTGTTCACCGAGCTCAGGGCGCTGGAGCGCGAGCGCGACCGCATGCAGGTGCAGTGGGGGCAGCTGCAGCTCGAGGCCAGCACGTGGGCGGCGCAGGACCGCATCGAGCAGGTCGCGAGCGAGAAGCTGGGCTTCCGCGTGCCGTCGCCGGATCGTGTCGTGCTGGTGGCGGAGTGACGCGATGGACGCGCCCGAGCTCCCCGTCGACTATCGCTGGCGGCGCCGCATGGTGCTGGGCGCCCTGGCGGCCTGTGCCGCCGCGTTGCTGTGGCGCGCGGCGGATCTGCAGCTCACGCACGGCGAGTTCCTGCAGCGCGAAGGCCGGGCGCGCTACCTGCGCACGGTCGCCGTGCCGTCGCACCGCGGCCGCATCGTGGACCGCAACGGCGTGGCGCTGGCGGTGAGCACGCCGGTCGACTCCGTGTGGGTGAATCCGCAGGAGCTGGACACCGGCGGCGCGGACTGGCAGCGCGTGCTGCGCGTGCTGGGGGTGGACCCGGCGCGCACCGCGCAGATGCTCGCGCAGCGCCGCGAGCGCGAGTTCGTGTACATCAAGCGTCACCTGCCGCCCGCGCAGGCGGCGAGCGTGCGCGCCACCGAGGTGCCCGGCGTGTACCTGCAGCGCGAGTACCGCCGCTACTACCCCAGCGCGGAGATGCTCGGGCACCTGCTCGGTTTCACCGATGTCGACGACCGCGGCCAGGAAGGGGTGGAGCTCGCGTTCGACGACACCCTGCAGGGCCGGGACGGTCGCGAGCAGGTGCTGCGCGATCGCCGCGGTCAGATCGTCGAGTCGGTGCGCAGCGTGCGCGCGACGCGCGCCGGGCGCGATCTGCGCCTCGCGATCGACCGGCGCGTGCAGTACTTCACCTATCGCGCGCTCGCCGCGGCGGTGACGCGTCATCGCGCGCGCGGCGGCAGCGCCGTGGTGCTCGACCCCGTGAGCGGCGAGATCCTCGCCGTCGCCAACCAGCCTTCGTTCAATCCCAACCGTCGCGCCGATCGCGTGGGCGCGCGCTTTCGCAACCGCGCGATGACGGATCTCTACGAGCCGGGCTCCACGATCAAGCCGTTCACGGTGGCCGCGGCGCTGGAGAGCGGGCGCTTCAGCATGGACAGCACCATCGACACGCATCCGGGGACCCTGCGCGTCGCGGGACACACCGTGCGTGACGCCCGCGACTACGGCGTGATCGACCTGCAGACGCTGATCGCGAAGTCCAGCAACGTCGGCGCCACCCATCTCGCGCTCGAGATCGAGCCGCGTTCGCTGTGGCAGATGTTCAGCCGCCTCGGCTTCGGCGCCGCGACCGGCACCGGTTTCCCGGGCGAGATCGACGGCGTGCTGCCGCACTTCTTCGAATGGGGCACCATCCATCGCGCCACGCTGTCCTTCGGCTACGGGCTGTCGGTGTCTCCGCTGCAGCTCGCGCGCGCGTACGCGGCGATCGCGAACGACGGCCGGCTGCCCGAGCTGACGCTGCTCGAGCGAGACGGTCCGGCGCCGGCCGAGCGCGTGATGTCGTCGGGCACCGCGCGCAGCCTTCGCCGCATGCTGGAGGCGGTGACCGCGCCGGACGGCACCGGCGGCCTGGCACGGGTGCACGGCTACCGCGTGGGCGGCAAGACGGGCACCGTGCGCAAGCCGGAGCCGGGCGGCTACTCCGAGGATCGCTACCTCGCGCTGTTCGCCGGCATCGCGCCGATCAGCGCACCGCGCCTCGCGATCGTGGTGGTGATCGACGAGCCCGGCGGCGAGCGCTACTACGGCGGCCAGATCGCGGCGCCGGTGTTCGCGGCCATCGCCGCCGACAGCCTGCGCGTTCTGGGCATCGCGCCCGACGGCGCGCCGCAGCCGCCGAGCGGCGACGCCTACCTCGCGCGGGCCGTGGACGCGGCGGTGGAGGCGACCCGATGATGGCGCCGGCGCCCGGCAAGCCGTTGCCCCGCCTGCGCGATCTGCTGCGCGGCGCCGCGACCGTGCCCGACGCGCTGGACGCGCCGATCAGCGACCTGGTGATGGATCACCGCGCCGCCGGTCCCGGCAGCGTGTTCTTCGCGCGCCGCGGCGCGACGGTGGACGGCGCGCGCTTCGCCGACGACGCGGCGGCGCGCGGCGCGGTCGCGATGGTGCGCGCCGGCGACGGCCCGCCGCGGCGCTCCGCGGCCGGTCTGATCGAGGTGCCGGTGCGCGACGTGACGGCGGCCGCGGGATGCGCCGCGCACCGCTTCTTCGCGCGCCCCTCCGAGGCGCTGTCGGTCACCGCGATCACCGGTACCAACGGCAAGACCTCGGTCAGCCACTTCCTGGCCGAGGCGCTGGAGCGCGACTCCGGCGAGCCCGTCGGCGTGCTGGGCACGCTGGGGCGCGGTATCGCCGGCGAGGTGCTGGACACCGGCCTCACGACGCCGGACTGCATCGCGGTGCAGCGCGCGCTGGCGGACTTCGTCGCGGCCGGTGCGCGCGCCGCGGTGATGGAGGCGTCGTCGCACGCGCTGGACCAGGGCCGGCTCGCGGGCGTGCTCGTGCGCAGCGCGGTGTTCACGAATCTCAGCCGCGATCACCTGGACTACCACGGCGACATGGACGGCTACGCCGCCGCGAAGGCGAGGCTGTTCTCGCTGCCGGGCGTGGAGCGGGCCGTGATCAACGCCGCCGACCCTGCGTCCGCGCGCATGCGCGCGGCCGTCGCGCCCGGGGTGCCGGTGCTGGACTACAGCCTCGACCCCGCGGTGCCGGCGGCGCTCGCGGGCCGGCTGCTCGAGACCGGCGCCGACGGGCTCACCGTCGAGGTGCGCCACGCGGGGGCGGTGCACCGGATCCGCTCGGCGCTGATCGGACGTCCCGCGGCGTGGAACCTGCTGGCGGCCTGCGCGGTGCTGGTGGCGCAGGGCGTCGCGCTCGAGCGCGCCGCGGATCTGCTGGGTCATGCGAGCCCGGTGCCCGGGCGCATGCAGCCGCTGCGCCGCGACGGCGGGGCGCTGGTGGTGATCGACTACGCGCACACGCCCGCGGCGCTCGAGGCGGCGCTGGACGCGTTGCGGCCGCTGTGCGCGGCACGGCTGTGGTGCGTGTTCGGCGCCGGCGGCGAGCGCGATCCGGGCAAGCGCCCGTTGATGGGCGCGGCGGCCGCCGCGCGCGCCGACCACGTGATCGTCACCGACGACAACCCGCGCCGCGAGGACGGCGACCGAATCGTCGCTCAGATCGTCTCCGGCATCGCCCGCGGCGGCGCGGCGGTGGAGGTGGAGCGCGACCGCGCGCGGGCCATCGCGCGCGCCGTGCACGGCGCTGCGCCGGACGACGTGGTGCTGGTGGCCGGCAAGGGCCACGAGACCTACCAGGACGCCGGCGGCGAGCGCCGCCCGTTCAGCGACGTCGCCGCGGTGCGCGCGGCGTGGCGGGAGGATGCACGGTGACGTCCACGGCGCCCGGCACGACGCGCGACGGCGCGGTGATCCGAGTCGCGATCGTGGCGCGGGAGCACGCGTCGTGATCGCGATGTCGCTCAGCGAGGCCGCGCGCATCGCCGACGGCGCGTTGCACGGCGAGGACCGGCCCTTCACCGGGCTCGCGACCGATTCGCGTGCGGTGCGCGCGGGCGAGCTGTTCGTGACGCTGCACGGGCCGCGCTTCGACGGCCACGACTTCCTCGACGCCGTGCGCGCGGCCGGCGCCGCCGGTGCGCTGGTGGAGCGCGTGCCGTCGCCGCTGCCGGCGGTGCGGGTGGACGACGCGCGCGCGGCGATGGGCCGCCTCGCAGCCGAGTGGCGCGGGCGCTTCGACGTCGCCGCGGTGGGCATCACCGGCTCCAACGGCAAGACCACGGTGAAGGAGATGGTCGCGGCGATCCTGTCGCGGGACGCGCCGGTCCTCGCGACCGCGGGCAACCTCAACAACGACATCGGCGTGCCGCTCACCCTCGCGCGCCTCGCGCCGGAGCACCGCCGGCTGGTCGTCGAGATGGGCGCCAACCACGCCGGCGAGATCGCGATGCTCGCGGCGCTGGTGCGCCCGCGGGTGGGCGTGATCACGCAGGTCGCGCCGGCGCACCTGGAAGGCTTCGGCAGCGTGGACGGCGTCGCGCACGCGAAGGGTGAGCTGCTCGAGGCGCTGCCCGCGGACGGGGTGGCCGTGGTCGAGGCCGGCGGCCCTTACCTCGCGCTGTTCCGCAAGCTGGCCGCCGGGCGGCGGATGATCACGTTCGGCTTCGGCGCCGACGCCGACGTGCGCGCGGAGCACGCGCCGGGCGCGCACGGCGCGCGGGTGACGCTGCACACGCCGCTCGGCGAGGTCGCGGTGGAGCTCAGCGTGCCGGGGCGGCACAACGCGCTGAACGCGGCGGCGGCCGCCGCCGCGGCGCTCGCGCTGGACGTCCCGCTGCCGTGCATCGGCGACGGGCTCTCGCGGATGCGCCCGGTGCCCGGGCGGCTGCAGGTGCGCCGCGCTGCGGGTCTGAGCGTGCTCGACGACACCTACAACGCGAACCCCACGTCGCTGGGCGCGGCGCTTCGCGTGCTGGCCGAGTACCCGGCGCCGCGCTGGCTGGTGCTCGGCGACATGGGGGAGCTGGGCCCGGACGCCGCGCGGCTGCACCGCGAGGCGGGCAGCCTGGCCCGCGACTCGGGCGTCGAGCGCGTGTTCGCGGTCGGCGATCTGAGCCGCGAGACGGTCGATGAGTTCGGTGCGGGGGGCGAGCACTTCGCGGACCGCGACGCGCTCGTCGCCGCGCTGCGCTCGGCCGTCTCGAACGCGAAGCCCGAGGTGCACGTGCTCGTGAAGGGCTCGCGCTCGGCCGCGATGGAAGCGGTGGTGAAGGCGCTGCTGGAGGGGGAGACGACGTGCTGCTGAAGCTCACCGAATGGCTGACCGTGTGGGATCCCGGCTTCGCGGTGTTCCAGTACCTGACGCTTCGCGCAATCCTCGGCGTGCTCACCGCGCTGGCGATCTCGCTGCTGGTCGGGCCGATGATGATCCGCCGCCTGCTGGCGCTGCAGATCGGGCAGACGGTGCGCGACGACGGCCCGCAGAGCCACAGCGTGAAGGCCGGCACGCCCACGATGGGCGGCTCGCTGATCCTGGTCGCGATCGCGCTGGGCACGCTGCTGTGGGCCGATCTCGCGAACCCGTTCGTGTGGGTGGTGCTGATCACGACGCTGCTGTTCGGCGCCGTGGGCTGGGTCGACGACTACAAGAAGCTGGTGCGCGGCGATCCGAAGGGCCTGCGCGCGCGGGACAAGTACCTGTGGCAGTCGGTGATCGGTCTCGGCTGCGCGCTGTTCATCTACTTCACCGCGACCCAGCCGGCACAGACGGAGCTCATCGTGCCGGTGTTCAAGGACGTCGCGGTGCCGCTCGGCTGGCTGTTCGTTCCGCTCGCGTACTTCGTGATCGTCGGCACCAGCAACGCGGTGAACCTCACCGACGGGCTGGACGGGCTCGCGATCATGCCCACCGTGCTGATCGCGGGCGCGCTGGGCATCTTCGCGTACGTCACGGGGCACGTGCGGTTCTCGGGCTACCTGGGCTTCCCGTTCATCTCGGGCATCGGCGAGCTGGTCGTGTTCTGCGGCTCGATCGTCGGCGCCGGCCTCGGCTTCCTGTGGTTCAACACCTATCCGGCGCAGGTGTTCATGGGCGACATCGGCGCGCTCGCGCTGGGCGCGGCGCTGGGCGTGCTCGCGGTGCTGGTGCGCCAGGAGCTGGTGCTGCTGATCATGGGCGGCGTGTTCGTGATGGAGACGGTGTCGGTCATCCTGCAGGTCGCGTCGTTCAAGCTGACCGGCCGGCGCATCTTCCGCATGGCGCCGCTGCACCACCACTTCGAGCTCAAGGGCTGGCCGGAGCCGCGCGTGATCGTGCGCTTCTGGGTGATCACCGTGATCCTGGTGCTCATCGGCCTCGCGACGCTCAAGGTGCGGTGATGCGGGCCCTCGCGATGACCGACCCGCATTCCGCCGCCCGCCCCGCCACCGTGGTGGTGGTGGGCCTGGGCGTGACCGGCCTCTCGGTCGCGCGCCACCTCGCGGCGCGCGGCGTGCCGCTGGTCGTGGTGGACAGCCGCGAGCGCCCGCCCGCGCGCGACGCGCTGGCGCGCGAGCTGCCCGCGGTGGACGTGCGCACCGGGACGTTCGCGCCGGCGCTGCTGGCCGCGGCGTCGCAGATCGTCGTGAGTCCGGGCGTGGCGCTCGCCGAGCCTGCGATCGCCGCCGCGGCGGCGAAGGGCGTCGAGGTGGTGGGTGACGTCGAGCTGTTCGCCCGCGAGGCGCCGGCGCCGGTCGCGGCGATCACCGGATCCAACGGCAAGAGCACCGTGACCGCGCTGCTCGGCGCGATGGCCGAGGAGGCCGGCGTGCAGGTCGCGGTGGGCGGCAACATCGGAACCCCGGCGCTGGAGCTGCTGCGCCGCGACGACACGCCGGCGCTGTACGTGCTGGAGCTGTCCAGCTTCCAGCTCGAGACGACCTGGAGCCTGTCGCCGGCGGCCGCGGCGGTGCTCAACGTGAGCGCGGATCATCTGGATCGTTATCCGGACCTCGCCGCGTACGCCGACGCCAAGGCGCGCATCCTGGACGGCGCGGCGTGCGCGGTGCTGAACCTGGACGACCCGAGGGTCGCCGCGATGGCAGCGCGTGCGGAGTCGGTGCGCGGCTTCAGCATCGCCGGCGCGCAGGGTGCGCACGCGACGCTGACGGCGCATGAAGGCCGCACCTGGCTCGCGCTGGGCGGCGTGCCGGTCGCGCCCGCCGACAGCGTGCCGATGGCCGGGCGGCACAATCTCGCGAACGCGCTGGCCGCGATGGCGATGGCGGAGGCGCTCGGGATCCCCGGCGCCGCGATGGCCCGCGCGATCGCGGCGTTCCGAACGCTGGCGCACCGCTGCGAGACGGTGGCCGAGATCGCGGGCGTGCGCTTCATCGACGACTCCAAGGGCACCAACGTCGGCGCCGCGGTGGCCGCGATCGAGGGCATCGCCCACGGCCGCGACCTGGTGCTGGTCGCGGGAGGGCTGAGCAAGGGGCAGGACTTCGCGCCGCTCGCCGCGCCGCTGGCGCGCCACGTGCACACCGTGGTGCTGATCGGGCGCGATGCCGCGCGCATCGAGGCGGTGGCGCCCGCGTCCACCCGCTGCGTGCACGCGGCGGACATGGACGAGGCCGTCGCGCTGGCCGCCGAGGCCGCGCGCGCGGGTGACGCGGTGGTGCTGTCCCCGGCGTGTGCGAGCTTCGATCAGTTCCGGGACTATGCCGCGCGCGGCGAGGCCTTCGCCCGCGCCGTGCGCGCGAGGGTGCGGCGATGAGCGTGCCGGCGCAGGCCGTGCCCCACGCGCTCGCCGCGGGCGCCCGCGAGCGCGCCACCGGTGCGCTGCGCTTCGACCTGCCGCTGCTGGTCGCGGTGGCCGCGGCCATGCTGCTGGGCCTGGTGATGGTCGCGTCGTCGTCGATCACCACGGCGGCGGACAGCGGGCAGCCGCTCGCGCTGTTCTGGCGCCAGCTCGCGTACGCCGCGGTGGCCACGGCGCTGATGCTGCTCGCGACGCGGGTGCCGATGGTGCTGTGGCGGCGCGCGGGGCCGTGGCTGCTGCTGCTGGGCGCCGGCCTGCTCGCGCTGGTGCTGGTGCCGGGCATCGGGCGCGAGGTCAACGGCTCGATGCGCTGGATCGCGCTGGGGCCGGTGAACCTGCAGCCGTCCGAGCTCGTGAAGGTGTTCGGCGTGCTCTACCTCGCCGGCTACCTGGTGCGCCGCGGCGACCACGTGCGCAGCCGCCTGAGCGGCTTCTTCAAGCCCATCGGCCTGATGGCACTGATCGCGCTGCTGCTGCTCGCGGAGCCGGACTACGGCGCGACGGTGGTGCTGTTCGCGACCACGCTGACGCTGCTGTTTCTCGGCGGCGTTCCGTTCCTGAGCTTCTCGTGCTGGGTGCTCGCGATCGTCATGGTGTTCGCGGTGATGATGGTCTCCGCGCCGTACCGCATGGAGCGCCTGTTCACCTTCCTGAACCCGTGGGCCGACCCGTACGGCAGCGGCTTCCAGCTCACGCAGGCGCTGATCGCGGTGGGCCGCGGCGAGTGGCTGGGCGTGGGGCTCGGGCAGAGCGTGCAGAAGCTGCACTACCTGCCGGAGGCGCACACCGACTTCCTGTTCGCGGTGCTCGCCGAGGAGCTGGGCATGATGGGCGCCGCCGGCACCATCGCGCTGTTCACGTTCATCACCTGGCGCGCGTTCGCGATCGGGCGCCGCGCGATAGTCGCCGGCGACGCGTACGGCGGCTTCCTGGCCTACGGCGTGGCGCTGCTGCTGGGGCTGCAGGCCTACGTGAACATCGGCGTCAACCTCGGCCTGCTGCCCACCAAGGGACTGACGCTGCCGCTGATGAGCTACGGCGGCTCCAGTCTCGTCGCGAACGCGCTCGCGGTGGGACTGCTGCTGCGCGTGGACGCGGAGACGCGTGCGCGCCCGGAGCGCCCGTCGTGACCGCCGCGCGTGAAGCCCGGGGGCTGCGCGTGCTGGTCATGGCCGGCGGCACCGGCGGGCACGTGTTCCCGGCGCTGGCGGTGGCCGAGAGCCTGCGCGCGCGCGGCGCGGCAGTGCAGTGGCTGGGATCGCGCGGCGGCATGGAGTCGCGGCTGGTTCCGGCGCGCGGCTTCCCGTTTCACGCGGTCGCGGTGCGGGGTCTTCGCGGGCGGGGCGCGGCCGGCTGGCTGCAGGCGCCGTGGCGCGTGCTGCGCGCGGCGGGCGCGGCGCTGCGCGTGCTGCGCCGCGTGGCGCCGGACGTGGTGCTCGGCATGGGCGGCTATGCCAGCGGTCCCGGCGGCGTCGCCGCGTGGCTGCTGCGCCGCCCGCTGGTGATCCACGAGCAGAACGCGATCCCCGGGCTCACGAACCGCATCCTGGCGCGGTTCGCGCGCATCGTGCTGGAGGCCTTTCCCGGAAGCTTTCCCGCGCGCACGCACGCGCGCCACACCGGCAACCCGGTGCGCGCCGAGATCGCGGCGCTGGCCGGGCAAGAGCCGCGGCAGCGCGCCGAGGGCGCGCCGCTGCGAGTGCTGGTGCTCGGGGGCAGCCAGGGCGCGCGCGCGCTCAACGAGGCGGTGCCCGCGGCGCTCGCGGCGCTCGGTGCGCGCGCGGCGGTCGAGGTGCGCCACCAGGCCGGCGAGCGCAACCTGGACGCGGCGCGCGCGGCCTACGCCGCGCACGGACTGGACGTCGAGCCGCTGGCGTTCATCGACGACATGGCCGCGAGCTACGCGTGGGCGGATCTCGTGCTGTGCCGCGCCGGCGCGATGACCGTCGCCGAGCTCGCGGCGGCCGGTGTCGCGTCGGTGCTGGTGCCGTACCCGTTCGCGGTGGACGACCACCAGAGCGCGAACGCACGTTTCCTCGCGGACGCCGGCGCCGCGCTCGTGGTGCCGGAGCGCGAGCTGCAGCCGGCGCGCCTCGCCGGGCTGCTCGCGGAGTTCGCCGCGGCGCGCGACCGGCTCGCGGGTATGGCCGACGCGGCGCGCCGCGTCGCGGTGCTGGACGCCGACGCGCGGGTGGCCGACGCGTGCGTGGAGGCGGCCCGTGCCTGAGCCGCTCACCCATCTGCTGTCGGCCGCCGACGCGGACACCACCCGGGTGCCCGCGGCGTGGGCGCGCGGCGTCGGCCGCATCCACTTCGTGGGCGTCGGCGGCGCCGGCATGGGCGGCATCGCCGAGGTGCTGCACACCCTGGGCTTCACCGTCTCGGGCTCGGACGCGAGCGCCGGCAACATGACCCGCCACCTGGAACGCCTCGGGGTCACCGTGCACGTCGGCCACGATCCGTCCCACGTGGCCGGCTGCGGCCTGCTGGTGCGCTCCACCGCCATCGCCGACGACAACCCCGAGCTCGCGGCGGCGCGCGCCGCGCACGTGCCCATCGTGCCGCGCGCGCAGATGCTGGCCGAGCTGATGCGCCTGCGCCCGGGGATCGCGGTGGCCGGCACCCACGGCAAGACCACCACCACCAGCCTGGTCGCGAGCCTGCTGGCCGAGGGCGGGCTGGATCCCACCTACGTGGTGGGCGGTCGCGTGATCGCGTCGGGCGTGAACGCGCGCCTCGGCGCCGGGCGCTACCTCGTGGCCGAGGCCGACGAGAGCGATGCGTCGTTCCTGCTGCTGCAGCCGGTGATGTCGGTGGTGACCAACATCGACGCCGACCACATGGAAACCTACGGCGGGGACTTCGCGCGGCTCAAGGCCACCTTCCTCGAGTTCCTGCACCACCTGCCGTTCTACGGCCGCGCGGTGCTGTGCGCCGACGACCCCACGGTGGCCGAGCTCATTCCGGCGATCGCGAAGCCGGTGGTGACCTACGGCCTCGGTGACGATGCCGACATCCGCGCTCGCGACATCCGACCCGACGGCATGCGCACGCACTTCGTCGTCGAGAACGGCAGCGCGCCGCCGTTGCCCGTCACGCTGAACCTCCCGGGCCTTCACAACGTGCGCAATGCGCTGGCCGCGGTGGCGGTCGCGCGGCTGGTCGGCGTGGACGATGCCGCGCTCGCGCGCGGGCTCGCGGGCTTCCAGGGCATCGCGCGCCGGCTGCAGGACTTCGGAGAGCGCGTGTGCGCCGCGGGCGCGGTGCGACTCGTGGACGACTACGCGCACCACCCCCGGGAGGTCGCGGCGACGCTGCAGGCGGCGCGCGCGGCATGGCCCGAGCGGCGCGTGGTCGCGGTGTTCCAGCCCCACCGCTACAGCCGCCTGCGCGACCTGATGGACGACTTCGCGGCCGCGCTCAGCGACGCCGACGTGGTGGTCGTGACCGAGGTGTACGCGGCCGGCGAGGAGCCGCTGGCGGTCGCCGATGGCCGTGCGCTGTGCCGCGCCATCCGCGGCCGCGGACGCGTGGAGCCCGTGTTCGCGGACAGCCTGTCGGACCTGCCCGACCTGCTGCCCGGGCTGCTGGCCGGGGGTGACGTGCTGCTGACGCTGGGCGCGGGCGACATCGGCGGCGTGCCGCCGGTGCTGGCCGCGGCCTGGCCGGCGGCGGAGGGGACGTCGTGATCGCCGCGCCGGATGCGTCGCGCGCGGCAGCGCTACGCGGCACGCTGCGCCGCGGTGAACCCCTCGCGCGCTACACCGCGTGGGGAATCGGCGGCCCGGCGGACTGCCTCTACGAGCCCGCGGACCTCGACGACCTGTGCGTGTTCCTGCGCGGGCTGCCGCCGGGCGAGCCGCTGTTCTGGCTGGGCCTGGGCTCGAACCTGCTGGTGCGCGACGGCGGGATCCGCGGCACCGTCGTGCACCTCGGCGCGACGGTGTCGGCGCTGCGCCGCGAGGGCGAGGACGGGGTGCGCGCCGAGGTGGGCGTCGCGTGTCCGAAGCTCGCGCGCTTCTGCGCCCGCGCGGACCTCGCCGGCGCCGAGTTCATGGCCGGCATCCCCGGCACGGTGGGCGGTGCGCTCGCGATGAACGCCGGCGCGTTCGGCGGCGAGACCTGGGACATCGTGGACTCCGTCAGCACCGTGACCCGCGGGGGCGACCTGCGTGAGCGCGCCCGAGACGAGGTCGAGACCGGCTACCGGCACGTCGCGGTGCCGCCGGGCGAGTGGTTCGTCGCGGCGCTGTTCCGGCTGCACCCGGGCGACGCGGCGCGCGGCGAGGCGCGCATCCGCGAGCTGCTGCGCCGGCGCGCCGAGACCCAGCCCACGCGCCAGCGCAGCTGCGGCTCGGTGTTCCGCAATCCTCCCGGCGACTTCGCGGCGCGCCTGATCGAGGACTGCGGCCTGAAGGGCGAGCGCATCGGCGGCGCGGAGGTCTCGCGCAAGCACGCGAACTTCATCATCAACACCGGCGGCGCGCGCGCCGCTGACGTGGAGGCGCTGATCGCCCGCGTCGCCGAGCGCGTCGCCGAGCGCCACGGTGTGGTGCTGATGCCCGAGGTGCGCGTGGTGGGAGAGGCGCCATGAGCTTCGGCAAGGTGGCGGTCCTGCTGGGCGGACGCTCCGCCGAGCGCGAGGTGTCGCTCGCGAGCGGCGACGGCGTGCTGCGCGCGCTGCGCAACGCCGGCGTGGACGCGCACGCGGTGGACACCGGGCGCATGTCCGGCGTGGAGCTGCTCGCGCACCTGGAGGACGAGCGCTTCGAGCGCGCGTTCATCGTGCTGCACGGGCGCGGAGGCGAGGACGGCACGTTGCAGGGCGCGCTGGAGACCATCGGCATGCCCTACACCGGAAGCGGCGTGCTGGGCTCCGCGCTCGCGATGGACAAGCACCGGGCGAAGCTGGTGTGGCGCGCGCTCGGGATCCCGACGCCCGAGTACGCGGTCGTGCGCGGCGAGGACGAGATCGCGACGGCCGTTCGCGACGTGGGCTTTCCGGCCTTCGTGAAGCCGGTGCACGAGGGCTCGAGCGTCGGCATGGCGCCGGTGGACGACGAGGAGTCGCTGCACCGCGCGTGGTACGAGGCCGCGCGCTTCGACGACGAGGTGCTGGTGGAGCGGCGCATCGACGGGCCGGAGTACACCGCGTCCATCCTCGGGCGCGAGGTGCTGCCGCTGATCCGCCTCGAGCCCGCGCGCAGCTTCTACGACTACGAGGCGAAGTACGCCGACGGCGCCGGCACCCGCTATCACTGCCCGTGCGGCCTCGGGCCCGACGACGAGGCGCGCCTCGCCGAGCTCAGCCTCGCGGCGTTCGACGCGGTGGGTGCGAGCGGATGGGGACGCCTGGACCTGCTGTGCGACGCGGCCGGCGAGCCCTGGTTCATCGACGTCAACACCGCTCCCGGCATGACCTCGCACAGCCTGGTGCCGATGGCCGCGGCGGCGGCGGGCCTGAGCTTCGAGGACCTGGTCGTGCGCATCCTGGAGGAGAGCGCATGAGCGTGGGCGTGCGGCGAAGCCTCGCGGCGGTGGCGCTGCTCGCCGGCGTGGCCGTGGTCGCGGTGCCGCTGGCCGGCGACCTGCGCGGCCAGGCGGTGGGCGCGGTGCGCATCGCCGGCGACTTCCATCGCGTGTCGCGCGAGGACCTCGAGGCGGCGGTGCGCGCGGAGCTCGCGGCCGGGGGCTTCTTCGCGGTGGACGTGGAGAAGGTGCGCCGCGCGGCCACCGCGCTTCCGTGGGTGCGCGAGGCCACCGTGCGCCGGGTGTGGCCCGACAGCATCCACATCGCGGTCGAGGAGCGGGTCGCGGTCGCGCGCTGGAACGCGGAGCAGCTGATGGAGGACGACGCGAGCCTGTTCCGGCCGGCGGAGGGCGTCGAGCGCTATCCGCTCGCGCGCCTCGCCGGGCCGCCCGGGCGCCACGGCGACGTGCTGGCCCGCTTCAAGCGCCTCGCGACCACCTTCGGCACGGTCGCCGGCGGCGTCAGCGCGCTCTCGCTCAGCGAGCGCGGCGGCTGGACCGTGGAGTTCGCGAACGGCCTCACGCTGGTGCCGCGCTCGCCGCTGGACGTCGACGAGCTCGCGCGCTTCGCCGAAGCGCTGCCGCGGATCCTCGGCGATCGCCTGGGCGACGCCGAGCGCATCGATCTTCGCTACGCGAACGGCTTCGCCGTGCGCTGGCGCGAGCCGCCCGCGCCGGTGGCCGGAACGGAAACCGACGGGCGGACCGGGGTGCAGCCGGGGGGAGAAAAGGGGTGAAGAAGAACGACCGCAACCTGGTGGTCGGGCTGGACATCGGCACGTCCAAGGTGTGCGCCATCGTGGGCGAGGTGGGCGTCGACAACAGCATCGAGATCATCGGCATCGGCTTCCACCCCTCGCGCGGGCTCAAGAAGGGGGTGGTGGTGAACATCGAGTCCACCGTGCAGTCCATCCAGCGCGCGGTGGAGGAGGCCGAGCTCATGGCCGGGTGCCAGATCCACTCGGTGTTCGCCGGCATCGCCGGCAGCCATATCCGCAGCCTGAACTCGCACGGCATCGTCGCGATCCGCGACAAGGAGGTGAGCGCGAGCGACGTGGAGCGGGTCATCGACGCGGCGCGCGCCGTCGCGATCCCGGCGGATCAGAAGATCCTCCACATCCTCCCGCAGGAATTCATCATCGACAACCAGGAAGGCATCCGCGAGCCGGTGGGCATGTCGGGCGTGCGCCTGGAGGCGAAGGTGCACATGGTCACCGGCGCGGTGAGCGCGGCGCAGAACATCATCAAGTGCGTGCGCCGCTGCGGCCTGGAGGTGGACGACATCATCCTCGAGCAGCTCGCGTCCTCGGAATCGGTGCTGATGGAGGACGAGAAGGATCTGGGTGTCGCGCTGGTGGACATCGGCGGCGGCACCACCGACATCGCGGTGTTCACCGAGGGCGCGATCCGTCACACCGCGGTGATTCCGATCGCGGGCGACCAGGTCACGAACGACATCGCGGTGGCGCTGCGAACGCCGACGCAGAACGCCGAGGAGATCAAGATCAAGTACGCGTGCGCGCTCGCGCAGCTCGCGACGCCGGAGGAGACCATCGAGGTGCCGAGCGTCGGCGAGCGCCCGCCGCGGCGCCTCGCGCGCCAGACGCTCGCCGAGGTGGTGGAGCCGCGCTACGAGGAGCTGATGACGCTGGTGCAGGCGGAGCTTCGCCGTTCCGGGTTCGAGGATCTGTGCGCCGCGGGCATGGTGCTCACCGGCGGCAGCTCGAAGATGGAGGGGCTCGTCGAGCTGGCCGAGGAGATCCTGCACATGCCGGTGCGCCTCGGCGCGCCGCAGAGCGTCACCGGGCTCGGCGAGGTGGTGCGCAATCCGATCTATTCCACCGGGGTGGGGCTGCTGCTCTTCGGCCACCGCCACGCCTCGGCGCGCCACTCGGACCGGGTGTCCGAGGGCGGGTTCAAGGCGGTGTGGGATCGCATGAAGAGCTGGTTCCAGGGGAACTTCTGAAGTCAGGACGAACACACGGACAAGTCCGTTTAAGGAGGGGCAACGATGTTTGAACTCATGGATTCGTACAGCCAGAGCAGCGCGGTCATCCGCGTCATCGGCATCGGCGGCGGCGGCGGAAACGCCGTCGAGCACATGCTGCAGAGCAGCGTGGAGGGGGTGGAGTTCGTTTGCGCGAACACCGACTCACAGGCCCTGCGGGCCTCGTCGGCGCACTGCAAGCTGCAGCTCGGCAACGAGGTCACGAAGGGCCTCGGCGCCGGCGCGAACCCGGACGTCGGGCGCCAGAGCGCGCTCGAGGACCGCGACCGCATCCAGGAGGTGCTGGAAGGCGCGGACATGGTGTTCATCACCGCCGGCATGGGCGGCGGCACCGGCACCGGCGCGTCGCCGGTGGTCGCGCAGCTCGCGAAGGAGATGGGCATCCTGACGGTGGCGGTGGTCACCAAGCCGTTTCCGTTCGAGCTCAAGCGCCGCATGGCGATCGCCGAGGACGGCATCGGCGCGCTGTCGGAGCACGTGGACTCGTTGATCACGGTGCCGAACGAGAAGCTGCTCTCGGTGCTCGGGCGAGGCATCTCGCTGAAGGACGCGTTCCGCGCGGCGAACGAGGTGCTGCACGGCGCGGTGCAGGGCATCGCCGAGCTGATCACGCGTCCCGGCATGATCAACGTGGACTTCGCGGACGTGCGCACGGTGATGAGCGAGAAGGGTCGCGCGATGATGGGCTCGGGCCGCGCCACAGGCGAGGACCGCGCGCAGCGCGCGGCGGAGGCCGCGATCGCGTGCCCGCTGCTCGAGGACGTCAACCTTGCCGGCGCGCGCGGCATCCTGGTGAACGTGACCTCGGGCTCGGACCTCGCGATGGACGAGTTCGCGGCGGTGGGCGAGGCCATCGGGGACTTCGCGTCGGACAACGCGCTGGTGGTCATCGGCACCGCGATGGACGACGGGCTCAAGGACGAGCTCCGGGTCACCGTGGTCGCGACCGGCCTGGGCGCGGGCGAGGCGGTCCGCCAGGGCAAGCAGGAGGGCCTGCGGGTGGTGCGTGCCGCGAACGGCGAGGTGGACTACCGCAACTTCGACACCCCCACCGTGGTGCGCAACCAGCCGCCGCGCGAGCGTGGCAACGCGGTGACGGCGCTGGCCGAGGACCCGGATTACCTGGACATCCCCGCGTTCCTGCGCCGCCAGGCCGACTGAGCCGCGGGGGCGGGGTGGCCCGGCCCCGGCTGCCCCGCCCCCGGCGCACGCGCCGGGGGCGGACACCGGCGAGGCACGGAGACCCCTGCAACCCTTCGTTATTAAAGGGTTTTCGCCGGCCTGCCGGATGTCGCCCGCGAACGTGGGGTGTGATAGCATCCGCGGCCAACGACGCTCGGGGTGTGCCCTGGAGGCGTCACGAAGACCAAAAAAAGTCGTCTCTCGGGGGTTGCTCTTTACATGATTCGTCAGCGCACGCTGAAGAACGTCATTCGTGCCACGGGGGTGGGGCTCCATACGGGTGAGAAGGTCTATCTGACGCTCCGCCCGGCCCAGCCCAACACCGGCATCGTGTTTCGCCGGGTGGATCTGGAAGACCCTGTCGAGATCCGGGCCTGCCCGGAGAACGTCGGCGACACCCGGCTGTCCACCACGCTGAGCAGCGGCGCCGCGCGGGTCTCCACCGTCGAGCACCTGCTGTCCGCGATGGCCGGCATGGGCATCGACAACGCCTACGTCGACCTGAGCGCGGCGGAGGTGCCGATCATGGACGGCAGTGCCGGTCCGTTCGTGTTCCTCATCCAGTCCGCCGGGATCGAGGAGCAGAACGTGCCCAAGCGCTTCATCCGCATCAAGGAGACGGTGCGGGTCGAGGACGGCGACAAGTGGGCGCGCTTCGAGCCGTTCAACGGCTTCAAGGTCTCATTCGGGATCGAGTTCGACCACCCGGTGTTCCGGGAGTGCAGCAACTACGCGACGGTGGATTTCTCCACCACCTCCTTCGTCAAGGAGGTCAGCCGCGCGCGCACCTTCGGATTCACCCGCGACCTCGAGCGCCTGCGCGAGAACAACCTCGCGCTCGGCGGCAACCTCGACAACGCCATCGTGGTCGACGACTACCGGATCCTCAACGAGGACGGCCTGCGCTACGAGGACGAGTTCGTCAAGCACAAGGTGCTGGACGCCATCGGCGACCTGTACCTGCTGGGGCAGCCGCTGATCGGAGCCTTCAGCGGCTACAAGTCCGGCCACGCGCTCAACAACGAGCTGCTTCGCGCGCTGCTCGCGCAGGAGTCGGCCTGGGAGACGGTCACCTTCGACGACGAGGTGCAGGTCCCGATCATCTTCGCGCAGCCGGCGTCCGCGTCCTGACGGCCTGACGGCTGCGCCTGACGCTCACGCGCCGCGGCGCGCACGGGCGGCGATACGCGCGAGGACGCGCGACAGCGCGGGGTTGGCACAGCCTCCCGCGACCTCCTGCAGCAGGGATGCGCTGGCCGGCGACAGCGTCGCGCGACGCGCGCCGGTCGCGTCGGGGGCCGGTTGCGCGAGCGGGCGCACGATGATGCGCACGTCGCGCAGGTGCGGCACCTCGTCGCGCATCCGCTCGAGGATGGCGGGTGCGAGGTAGCGGATGCGGTGACCCCACACGGGGGCATCGGCGGCGAGGACCAGGACGTCCGCGTCGCCGCTGGCCACCTGCACGTGGTCGGCGAGCGGGCGGTCGAGGAAGCCGGCCAGCAGCGCGTCGAGGCGCTGCTGGCGGCGGGCGCCGCGAACGAGGGCGCCCAGCGGCGAGCTCTTCGCCGCGAGCAGATCGTTCACGCGGCGCATGGCCGTCGCACGGGGAGCGGAACGGGACGGGGGAACACGGGTCACGATGGAGCTGATTGTCCTCACGCACCGCCAGCGCGTAAAGCGCGCGGTTCACCTCGGCGGCATCGGCGTGGCCGCGCTGGGCGCGGCCGCGGTCGGGCTGCTGGGCGGTGCCGTATGGCTGGGGGCGGAGCTCGGCCGGGCCGCGGCGCCGGAGCCGGTGCCGGCCCGCGCCACGGTGTCCATGCGCCGCGAGCTGGCGGATCAGCGCCGTGAGGTGCGGCGCGCGCTGGGCGATGCGCGCCACGACCTGGACGCGCTCGCGCTGCGGCTCTCCGAGCTCCAGGCGCGCGCGATCCGCATCGACGCCCTCGGCAGCCGGCTGGTCGAGCTGGCGGGCCTGGACGAGGCCGAGTTCAGCTTCGGCGCACCGCCGCCGCGCGGCGGTCCGGCGCCGCAGGAGTCGGCGCTGGAGCCCAACCGGCTGCCGGATTTCGTGGCCGACCTGGAGCGCCTGGAGCGTCTGCTGGACCTGCGCGCGCAGGAGCTGGAGGCGCTGGGCGCAAGCCTGGTCAGCGCGCGCGTCGCGCGCTCCCTGGCGCCGTCCGGGCGGCCGCTGGACGGCGGCTGGATCTCCTCCAGCTTCGGCCGGCGCACCGACCCCCTGACGGGTCAGCGCGCGATGCACTACGGGGTCGACTTCGCCGGGCGCCGCGGCAGCCCGATCCGCGCGGTGGCCGGCGGCATCGTGCTCTTCGCCGGGGTGCGTTCCGGCCTCGGCCGGGTGGTCGAGATCGACCACGGCAACGGCTACGTGACCCGCTACGCGCACAACAAGAAGAACCTCGTGACCGCGGGCCAGCGGGTGGCGAAGGGCGAGCACATCGCGCTGCTGGGCTCCACGGGGCGCAGCACCGGCGACCACGTGCACTTCGAGGTCCTGGTCAACGGCCGGCACGTGAACCCGATGAAGTACATCCGCGCCGCCGATCCCAAGCCCGGCGCCGCGCCCGCGGGCTGATCCCCCCGCCGCGGCGCGCGACGCCCGGCCGCGCCCTGCTACACTACGCCGCTTCTCAACGGCATTCCGGCCCGCGCGGCACCCGCCGCCGGCCGCTCAGCGACGCATCTCCGACATGGCAGGAAACATCCTCAGGAAGCTGCTGCCCAGCCGCAACGATCGGCAGCTTCGCCGCATGGGCAAGGTGGTGACCCGGGTCAACGCGCTCGAGGCCGAGATGGGCGCGCTGGACGACGCCGCGCTGGCGGCGAAGACCGTCGCGTTCCGCGAGCGGCACGCCGCCGGCGAGTCGCTGGACGACCTGCTGCCGGAGGCCTTCGCGGTGGTGCGCGAGGCCGGCCGGCGCGTCCTGGAGATGCGCCACTTCGACGTGCAGCTGATCGGCGGCATCGCGCTGCACGAGGGGCACATCGCCGAGATGCGCACCGGCGAGGGCAAGACCCTGGTCGCGACGCTGCCCGCGTACCTGAACGCGCTCACCGGCAAGGGCGTGCACATCGTGACGGTGAACGATTACCTCGCACGGCGCGACGCCGAGTGGATGGGCCGTGTCTACGGCGCGCTGGGCATGACCACCGGCGTGGTGGTGCCGGGCCAGTCGCCGGAGGAGAAGCGCGCCGCGTACCGCTGCGACGTGGTGTACGGCACCAACAACGAGTACGGCTTCGACTATCTGCGCGACAACATGGCGTTCAGCGCCGCGGAGAGGATGCAGGGGGAGCTCGGTTTCGCGATCGTCGACGAGGTGGACTCCATCCTCATCGACGAGGCGCGCACGCCGCTGATCATCTCCGGGCCTACCGACGAGAACTCGGACCTCTACATCCAGATCAACCGTCTGATCCCCAGCCTCACCCGGCAGCAGGAGGAGGACGGGCCCGGCGACTACTCGGTGGACGAGAAGGCGCGCCAGGTGTTCCTGACCGAGGAAGGCCACGCCCACTGCGAGGAGCTGCTCGAGAGCGCGGGCCTGCTGAAGTCCGGCGAGAGCCTGTACGACCCGGGCAACATCGTGCTCATGCACCACCTGAACGCGGGGCTGCGCGCGCACGCGCTGTTCAGCCGCGACAAGGACTACATCGTGCGCGGCGGGCAGGTCGTGATCGTGGACGAGTTCACGGGCCGCACGCTCGCGGGCCGGCGCTGGTCGGAAGGGCTGCACCAGGCCATCGAGGCCAAGGAAGGTGTGCCGATCCAGAACGAGAACCAGACGCTGGCGTCCATCACCTTCCAGAACTACTTCCGGCTCTACGACAAGCTGTCGGGCATGACCGGCACCGCCGACACCGAGGCGCCGGAGTTCCAGCAGATCTACGGCCTCGAAGTGGTGGTGATCCCCACCCACAAGCAGATGGTGCGCGACGATCGCGCGGACCTCGTCTACCTCACGAAGGAGGAGAAGTTCGAGGCCATCCTCGAGGACATCCGCGACTGCGCCGAGCGTGGGCAGCCGGCGCTGGTGGGCACGACCTCCATCGAGACCTCGGAGCTGCTGTCGCGCTTCATGGAGAAGGAGGGGATCCCGCACCAGGTCCTGAACGCGAAGCAGCACGAGCGCGAGGCGCACATCA
The DNA here is from genome assembly GCA_965365655.1 of uncultured Gammaproteobacteria bacterium. GTDB lineage: Bacteria > Pseudomonadota > Gammaproteobacteria > HK1 > HK1 > JBFHNV01. Next base: position 24,649 of record CBDUCN010000033.1, read on the forward strand.
TCCAGCACGCGGGGCGGCCCGGCACGGTCACCATCGCGACGAACATGGCCGGCCGCGGCACCGACATCGTGCTCGGCGGCAACCTGCAGGCGGACCTCGCGCAGCTTCCCGAGGACGACGAGGCGGCGCACGCGGCGATGCGCGAGGACTGGGAGAAACGGCACGCGGCGACCCTCGAAGCCGGCGGGCTGCACATCATCGGCACCGAGCGTCACGAGTCGCGGCGCATCGACAACCAGCTCCGCGGGCGCTCCGGGCGCCAGGGGGACCCGGGCTCCAGCCGCTTCTACCTGTCGCTGGAAGACGACCTGATGCG
>CBDUCN010000034.1:0-24468 GCA_965365655.1 uncultured Gammaproteobacteria bacterium
GCCCGCCGCCGGCACGCCCGCGGCAAGGAGGCCGCGCAGCCGCGCGCCGAGGGCATCGAGTCCCGCCACCACCGTCTGCTCGAACGCATCGTAGATCGCCCCACGCGCGTCGCGCCCCGCGCCCAGGCCCTGCATCGCGGCCTGGAACAGCGCGCACGCGCCGGCCAGCGTCACCGGCACGTCCTCGGGCCGCGGCGCCTCGCCGAGGACCGCGGCGAGGCGCTGCAGCAGCAGCGCCTCCGCGTCCCGCGCGGACTCCGGATGCTGCGCGAGCAGCTTGTTCAGCCGCAGCCAGTCGTCGACCCTGGCCGTGTCCACCAGCGACAGGCCGGTGACCTCCTCACCGGCGCTTTCAGCCGCCGCGCCCGGTGAGCGCAGGCTCGCCAGCGCGCTGTCGCGGAAACGCCGCGCGGCCACCGGCGCCAGCGCCTCGACCTCTTCCATCGCCGAGATCAGGCGATCCTCGTCATCCTGACTGGCGGCATCGCGGGCCGCCGTCAGCAGGGTCTCGCGGGCCCGCGAGACCAGCGCCTGCAGCTCCGGTTCCAGGAAGCGGGCCACCGCGTCCACGCAGACCGCGTGCAGCGGCCCCGGCGCGCTCATCCGCGGCTCCTCCGTGATGCCCGCCGCCTACTCCGCCGCCTGCACCGCCGCGCAGTGCTGGCGAAAGCGCGGCATCACCTCCTCGGCGAGAAGCTGCATCGAACGCTTCCAGCGCTCCGGCTCGTCCCAGTCGTGGGCCACGGACACCAGGGTGCCGAAGTCGCCCACCTCGTCGCGGAACGCGACGAGCTGATCCAGCACGCTGGACGGCGTGCCGGCGCTGGTCATGGACTTCGCGACGTGCACCGCGTCGACCGCGTCGTCCGGCGTGCTCTCGTCGTCCTTGAGCAGGAACAGCGCACCGCGCTTCGCGAAACCGCTCATCAGGTAGCCGAAGTACCACGCCATCACGCCGTCCGGGTCGGCCACGTAGTCACGGGCAAAGCCGTCGTCGTCGCACACGAAGATGGAACGCGCGACCCGCCAAACCGACGGATCCGCCACGCGCCCGGCGCGCGCGCAGCCTTCCGCATAGCCGGTCCAGTGGGTGGCCACGTAGCGCGGCTGGATGAAGTTGCCGGACACGGGGATGAAGCCGCGCTCGCCGCACACGCCGGCGCTGAACGAGTTCGGCGTCACCAGCGACAGCGCGATCGGCGGATGCGGCTGCTGGTAGGGCTTCACCAGCCGTCCCACGCCCCACTCGATGCGCGACAGGTCCTCGATCGCGAAGTCGAAGAACTCGCCGTTGAAACGATACGGCGCCTCGCCCGCCCACAGGTCCAGCACGATGTCGAGGGCCTCGCCGACCTTGCGCCCGCGGTCCGGCGGGTCACCAGTGCGGAACGCCTCGACGTCGCTGGACAGGCTGCCGGGCCCTACCCCGAACAGGAAGCGGCCCTTCGCGAGGTGGTCGAACATCGCTGCGTGCGCCGCGGCCTGCACCGGATGGTTGATGGCCAGGCTCATCACGCCAGTGCCGAACCTGATGCGGGTCGTCTCCGGGATCAGCGTGGCGCAGAAGGTCAACGGCACGGTGATGGGCTCCACCGTCGCGGTGAAGTGCTCGCCGATCCAGCATTCCGAGTAGCCGAGGCGGTCCGCGAGCCGGATGGCCTCGCGATCCTCCTCGAGGACCGTGCCGTAGTCCCTCGACGGCGGGTGCACGGGCTGCATGAACATGCCGAGCTGCATGGGATCCTCCTGCGTGCTGAACGGCCGGACCGCGGCCCGGTATGCCCGATTGTGCCACGCGCCGTGCCCGACCGTGGGCCGCACGGGTCCCGCCCCGACCCTCACGTCGCACCGCTGCACCTGTACCAAAAGGCAAGCGAAAGTGCGACCTATGACCGATTCGTGACAGGCTGCGATTCGCTATCGTCGCGCACCATGACCGGCCGCCAGCATCGTCGCGCGGAGCCGCCGCCCAGGCATCGCCCGGGGCCCGCCCGTCGCGCCCCGCCCCCGCAGCGCGAACCCCGATGAACGCCGCCTCGCCGCCCCGCGGTCTCACGCTGCGCACCCGCCTCAATCTCGCGTTCCTGGCCGCGTTCGCGCTGCTCGCCGCGGTGATCCTGCTCGGCCTCGCCGCGATCAACCGCATGCACGTCGAGATCGACAGCATCATCGCGACGGATCTGCAGCAGGTGCTGGCACTCGAGGAGCTGCGCTTCGCCGGCGTGCGTGTGGTGTCCTCCACGAGCGAGTTCGCGCTCCTGAGCGCGACGTCAGGCGACGAGGCCACGGTGGCGATGGACGAGGAGCGCCGGCTCGTCGGCGGCGCCCGCACGCGGTTCGCAGCCGCCCTCGAGCGCTACGCGGCCCTCGCCGCCGGGGAGAGCGGCGAGCCGGCGCCGGGCCTCGCCGAGCTGAGCGCCGCCGCGAGCGGGCTGTTCGCGATCAGCGAGGCGATGCTCTCGGCGGGCGGGCCGCCCGCCGGGGAGAAGGAGCGGTTCGAGGCCGCCGAGAAGGCATACCTCGCGATCGTCGACGGCCTGATCGACACGAAGAGCGCGGCGATCGCCGAGCGCGGCGCGGCGCTCGACGTCAGCGTCGCGCAGGGCATGACGACGACCGCGCTCGCAGGATTGCTCGCGCTGGCGCTCGGCACGGTGCTCGCGGTGCGCCTCGCGCGGCGGATCTCCGCGCCCATCGAGAATCTCCGGGTCACGCTGGGCGACGCGGTGACGGCCGAGCAGGCCGACGCCCGGGACGAGGTGGGAGCGGTGTCCCGGGCGGTGCAGCAGGTGATGCGCGAGCTGCGCTCCACCACCGTGTCGCGGAACTTCCTCGACGCGATCGTGACGTCCATGAACGATTCGCTGGTGGTGCTGGACACCGACTCCAACGTGGTGCTGGTCAACGACGCCACGTGCCGGCTGCTGGGCTATCGCGAAGAGGAGCTGCGCGGCCGACCGTCCACGCGGCTGCTGCAGGACGACTCGCTGCGTGACGCCGAGTCCACCTCGGAGCTCGAGCTGCTGTCGCTGCTCAACGGCACGCGGGAGACCCGCTACCAGGCCCGCGACGGAACCCTGATCCCGGTATCGGTGTCCGGCTCGGTGCTGCGCTCGGCCAGCGGGCGGCGGCTGGGCGGCATCCTGATCGCGCAGGACATCCGCGAGCGCAAGCGCACGCAGGCGGAGCTGGAACGCGCGCGTGATCGGGCCGAGGCCGCCACGCGCGCGAAGTCGCAGTTCCTGGCGACGATGAGCCACGAGATCCGCACGCCGATGAACGGCGTGATGGGCATGACGGAGCTGCTCCTCGACGAGGATCTGGATCACCGCCAGCGCGGCCGCGTGGAGACCATCCGCCGCTCGGGCGAGGCGCTGCTCACGCTGATCAACGACATCCTGGACTTCTCGAAGATCGAGGCCGGCCAGCTGGAGCTCGCCCACGATCCGTTCGACCCGCTGGAGACGGTGGAGGACGTCGCGAGCCTGCTCGCCGGCAGCGCCCACGGCAAGGGAGTGGAGCTGTCGGTGGTGGTGGACGCCGCGATGCCGCAGCGGCTGCTGGGCGACGCGGCGCGCGTGCGTCAGGTGCTGGTCAACCTCGTGGGCAACGCCGTGAAGTTCACCGACGTCGGCGAGGTCACCGTGCGCGTCAGCCCGGCGACCGGCAACGACGGCGCCGCGCTGTGGCGGGCGGAGGTGCACGACACCGGCATCGGCGTGCCGCGCGAGGCGCTCGCGACGCTGTTCAAGCCCTTCTTCCAGGGCGACGCCGGCACCGCGCGGCGCTTCGGGGGCACCGGGCTGGGCCTCGCGGTGTCGCGCCACCTGATCGACCTGATGGGCGGCGAGATCGGCGTGCGCAGCGAGGCCGGCAAGGGCTCCACGTTCTGGTTCACGCTGCCGCGGCACGACGCGGACGCGGCGGCGAACGGGGACGTGCGGGGCGAGGCCCTGCCCATCCGCGTGCTCGCGGTTTCCGCGCACGCCCCGACCCGCGAGGGCCTCGCACAGCAACTCCTGCGCCTGGGGGTGCGGTTCGACCTCCTGGAAAGTCCCGCCGCCGCGTTCACGCGGCTGCGCGAGACCGGCGCCCGCCCCGACTGCATCCTCCTCGACGGCCGGCTGCCGGATGCGGGCGACATCGCCTTCGCCCGCACCCTGGACGCCGAGGGGCTCGCGCCGGGGGCGCGGCGCGTGTGCCTCAGCCGCCCGGGCGAGGAGCGTGCGCGCGCCGCCTGCTGGAGCGCGGCGGGCATCGACGAGCACGTCACGCGGCCGGTGCGCCTGAGCGAGCTGCGCGCGACGCTCACGCGGCTGCACGCGCCGGCGCCGGACGGCGGCGCCACGCGCGACACCGGGCCCGTGCAGCGCCTCGGCGCGCGCGTGCTGCTGGTGGAGGACCACCCGGTGAACCGGGACGTGGTCCTGAGCATGCTCGAGCAGATGGGCTGCGAGACGGCGGTGGAGAACGGCGGCGAGGCAGCGCTGGCCCGTCTCGAGCGCGAGCCCTTCGACGTCGTGCTGATGGACTGCGACATGCCCGGGCTGGACGGCTACGAGACCACCCGCCGCCTGCGCGCGCGTGAGGCGCGCCGCGGCGCGCCGCGGCTGCCGGTCGTGGCGCTCACCGCGAACGCGCTGCGCGGCGACCGGGAGCGCTGCCTGGCCGCCGGCATGGACGACTACCTGAGCAAGCCCATGAGCCGCAGCCAGCTTCGCGCCGCGATCGAGGCCCACCGCCCGGCCCGCGGCGCGCGGCCGCGCCCTGCCGCGCAGGCACCCGCGCCGCAGCCGGGCGCGGCGCACTCCGCGGCACTGGACCCGGCGGTGCTCGCGTCCGTGCGCTCGACCGGTCCCGCATTCTTCTCGGTGCTGATGCAGAAGTACGAGGCGGCCTGGGTCGACGACCGCAAGGCGCTGGACACGGCGCTGCAGACCGGCCACGGCGAAACGGTTCGCCGCGCCGCGCACCGGCTGAAGTCCGGGAGCGCGATGCTCGGCGCGCGGGGCGTCAGCGCCGCGTGCGCGGCCATCGAGGACGCCGCGCGCACGGGCGATCTGAGCAGCGTGCCGGCGCTGCTGGAACGGCTGGACGGCGAGCAGACGCGGGCGCTGCGCGCGCTGCGCGACCTGGACCGGGTCGCCGGCTGAGGAGTCGCGAGCCGCACGCCTGCGTGCGGGTCCAGCCCGCCGGCTGGATCGCCGTGAGGCGCGTGCGCGGCGGCAACGGGCGACGAAGGCCGGAGCGCTCGCGGTGCGTGCTGCGCTTCAGCCCGTGAAGATCTCCTCGGGCAGCAGCGCCGACACGGTGACGTTGGGAAGGTCCACCAGGTTGCTCACCCGCAGATCCACCGCGACCGAGCAGATCACGTAGGCCTGCTCCAGCGTCCAGCCGCGTCCGCGCAGCAGCTCCAGCATCTGCACCAGCGCGTTGCGCGCGGCGAGGGTCAGATCCTCGCCCTCCTGCGTGCCGTCGTCGCGGATCGGCATGCCGGTGGTGGCGACGAAGTTGCGCGGCGCCGCCATCGCGGGGCGGGTGAAGAAGTCCGGGTGGGCGAAGCGCGGAAAACGGATCCCTTCGGCCGCGGCGCGGCCCGGGTGCAGGTGGAAGCGCAGCGTCACGGTCGCGCCCATCTCGATCGCGGTGACGCAGCACTCGGAGTCGCCCTGCGCATAGTGCGCGTCGCCCACCGAGAACAGCGCGCCGTCCACCGCCACCGGCAGGAACAGCCGCGAGCCGCGGGTCAGCTGCTTCACGTCCAGGTTGCCGCCGTTCTCCCGCGGCGGGATCGTGCGCAATCCCGTCGCCGCGATGTCGCCGCCCGCCGGCACCGCGTCCTGCGCGTCGGGCGGCAGCGCGATGCCTCCGCGGCGAACCAGATCGGCCTCGCGCGCGGTCCACAGCTCGAGCTGCGCGTGGGACGGCGCGACGCCCGCGGTGCCCATGAACGACGCCTCGGGGATGCGCACGCCGGGAAGCTGGGGCGACGTCGCGACGCCGCCGGCCATGTGCCAGTGCGCGAGATAGGGATCCGGGAACAGGTCGCGCAGGAAGCCGGCCCCGGGGCGCACCCGCGTCCAGCCGTAGTCCTCGGGCACGATGTCCAGGTACTCCACCTCCAGCAGGTCGCCGGGCCGCGCCCCGCGCACCGCGACCGGCCCCGTCAGCGGGTGCGCCACCTTGGCGTCCAGGCCGGCGAGATCCTCGACCGTCATGCCGGCCTTGATCTGCCCGTCGGCAGCGTCGCGCGTCTGCAGCGTCACCGGGTCGCCCGGGTCCACCTCCAGGATCGCCGGGATGTCCGGATGCCAGCGGTTGTGGCCGGTCCAGGGTTCGTCGCGCAGCCGCTTGCCGCGGTCGATGGTCACGCTGTGCACGGGTTCGGATCCTCGTGTTGGACGGGGCGGCGTGCGCCGGGTTCACGGGCCGTGAGCGGGCCACCGGAAATCAACGCCCGGATGCTAGCAGGCTGTTGATCTTCGACGGCTACTGACCCGCACGCACGGGCCCGTTCGACGCGTCGATTCCCGGCTCGCCCGTCGCGTCCTCCGGCGCGGGCGGGACCGGGAACTGCGCCTTCCAGTGCCGGGCGATGTCGATGCGCGGCGCGATCCACACCCGTTCGTGCGCCGCGACGTGGTCGAGAAAGCGCGCGAGGGCCGCCGCGCGCGCGGGGTGGCCCACGATGCGGCAATGCAGCCCCACGCTCATCATGCGCGGTGCGGTCTCGCCCTCGCGGTACAGCAGGTCGAACGCGTCGCGCAGCACGTCCAGGAACTGGGCGCCGGTGCCGATGGTGCCGCGGGCAAGCTTGATGTCGTTGTTGACCTGCGTGTACGGCACCACGAGATGCGCGCTCGCGCCGACGTGTGTCCAGTACGGGAGGTCGTCGTTGTACGCGTCGGAGTCGTACTCGAAGCCGCCGTGCTCGACGAGCAGCCGGCGGGTGTTCGGGCTCGGGCCGTATCGGCAGTACCAGCCGCCCGGGGGCCGGCCGGTGGTGCGCGTGAGCGAGGCCACCGCCTCGCGGATCTCGCGGCGCTCCTCGGCCTCGCCCATGCGGAAGTGCTCCGCCCAGCGCCGCCCGTGCGCGCAGACGTCGGTCCCGCTGTCGCGGATCCACTCCGCCGCCTCAGGGTTGCGTTCGAGCGCGAGCGAGCAGCCGAACACCGTGAACGGCAGGCCGCGCGCCTCGAACAGGCGCACGAGTCGCCACCATCCGGCGCGGCTGCCGTACTCGAACATGGACTCGGCGGCCAGGTCGCGCGTGCCCGCCGGCACCGGCGACGCGCTGACCTCGGTGCCGTGTGCCTCGCTCGCGCCGTCGCCGTCGGGGAACGAGCGCTCGCTGCCCTCCTCGTAGTTCACGACGAAGTTGATCGCGAGCCGGGCCCCTGCGGGCCAGCGCGGGTGCGGCGTGGTGCGGCCGTAGCCGACGAGGTCGCGACTTGACACCTGCAGCGCCCTCCGGGCGGATTCGCCGCCGATTCCATCACGCGGGCATGGCGCGACGGAAGTGCGCGCGGCGCCGCGCACGCCGCGACCTTGCCTTCGCGCGTCGCAGGACGTGGAATTGACCCGCGCGGCAGCGGACGCGCCGCGAGACGTCGTGCGCACCGCGCAACCCGAACAGGAGCCCGAGCATGGCCGCAGCCAGCCCCGCCCAGCCCCCGTCCCGCGACGTCATCGACGTCGGGCCGCCTCCGACCCCGATGCCGCGCGCGGCGCTGGCCGGCGCGGTGCGCTGCTGGACCCGCGCGGACGTGGCGCCGGCGGACTGCGTCGTGCACCTCGACGCTGCGCAGGTGGACGAGGTGCACGCGATGGTGGCGCAGCTTCGCCGCGATCCGCTGCCGATCCTGCTGTGCACGCCGGAGCAGTTCGAGATCCCGCGCCTGCGCGCCGCGATGGCGCGCGCGAAGGAGACGCTCGCGCGCGGCGCCGGCGTCGCCATCGTCGACCGGCTGCCGCTGGACGACATGAGCCGCGACGAGGCGCGCAGCGTGTTCTGGACGCTCGGCCAGCTGATCGGGCGCGAGGTGGCCCAGAAGTGGGACGGCACCATGCTCTACGACGTGACCGACAAGGGCGAGGCCTACGGTTACGGCGTGCGCGGCTCGTACACCAGCGTGGAGCTGGTGTTCCACACCGACAACGCGTTCGGCGCCGCGCCGCCGGAGCACGTCGGACTGCTGTGCTTCCACCCGGCGCGCGAAGGCGGCGTCAGCCGTTTCTGCAGCATGGCGGCGGTGCACGACCGCATGCTCGCGGAGCACCCGGAACAGCTCGCACTGCTGTACCGGCCCGTGCTCTGGGACCGCCAGGCCGAGCACGCGCCGGGCGCGCCGCGGGTCGCGCGCGCACCCGTGTTCCGCTTCGAGCATGGGCGGCTCAGCGTGCGCGCCAACACGAGCCTGGTGCGCAAGGGCCACGATGTCGCCGGTATCGCGCTGGACCCTGACCTGGACGCCGCGCTCGCGACGCTGCAGGCGATCACCGAGGACGACTCGCTGTGGCTGGAGGCGCCCATCGAACGGGGCCAGATGCAGTACCTGGACAACGTCGACATCGGCCACTACCGCAGCGAGTTCAAGGACCACCCCGATCCCGAGCGGCGCCGGCACCTGGTGCGCACGTGGCACCGCAGCACCGGGCGCACCAGCTACGACGGGTAGCGGCGCGCGGCGACGCGGACCCCGGGCGACAACGTCGAGCGCAAGAAGCCGCGCCTGCGCCGACGACCGAGCGCTGACAGGCTGCTGAGATCCGACGCAGTGCCGACAGGCTGTTGCAATTCGACGCGGCGTGCCGTCCGGCCGCGACCGGCGGCCTGCACGGCGGCTCGCCCCGCCGGACGCACGGCGGTACGGTACGTCCGGCGGCGGGCATCGCGCGCGCGGCGCGAGGAGGTTGCGATGGCAGGCGGCTGGACCCGGGACGGCGCCGTTCAGGATCAGATCGACGCGAGCGTCGAGGACGAGGTCAAGCGCGCGCGCAGCCAGCTCGCGGGCGGAAGGAGCCTCGCCGAGTGCGAGGAATGCGGCGCAGCCATTCCCGAGGCGCGCCGCCGGGCCGTTCCGGGCGTGACGCGCTGCGTCGCGTGCCAGGAGGCCGCCGAGAGCGGAGCCGCACCGGCGGCCGCGATCAACCGCCGCGGGAGCAAGGACAGCCAGCTCCGGTAACGGTCGCGGAGAAGCGCATCGAGCGCTCGCGCGCCGCACGGGCGGCCCGGGAATCCTCGACGCGCACGGGCCGCGCTCGCGAGCGCGGGCTCGCGGCGCCCTGGCACGCTACGACCCGTCGCGCAGTGGAGCAGGCCGGCGAGCCTGCGGTGCACGGTCGCACACGGCTGCACGGCGCGCACGCGACGCGCGGCGCCCCGTCCAGGGTCAGGGCGCTCCGAGCGCCGCCTCCACGTCGTCCGCGAACGGGTCCAGCGCGCGCAGCTCCGGCTCCGCGACCGGCTCGTAGCCACCGAAACCGGTGCGCTCGAAGAAGCGCTTGCCTGCCGGATCGTCGCCGAAGGCCAGCAGCAGCGCGTACACGCGCTCGCGCTCGCGTTCCGGCACAGCGCCGTGGGCGATCAGCATCACGTGCGGGACCACGGGCGAGCTCGCGATCCGCCGCACCGCGCCGCGCACCGCCGGCGGCATCTGGTTCAGCGCGGTCTCCGCCGTCACCGCCGCGGCGACCTCGCCGGCACTCACCGCCAGCACCGCCGAGTTGAAGGCCCGGTAGTCGCGCAGCGATACCGTGTGCCCCGGCACCAGCCCGTGCTCGCGCAGCACCGCGCGGCCCAGCATCGACACGATCGCGAGCCCGTCCGGGGTCGCCACCGTCTGTCCGCGCAGCGCCTCCACGCGCCGCACCCCGTCGGCCGCACGCACCACCAGCAACGCCGCGAGAGCGCTGCGCACCCGCACGAGCACCCGGTAGCCGCTGCGCCGTTGCGCGAGCCGGGCGAAGTGCGGGGCGGTCACCGCGTAGCGGTACAGGCCCGTTCGGGTGCGCTCGACATGGGTGCGATAGTCCGGCGCGGTGACCAGCAGCACCGGCCGCCCCAGCGCACGCTCGAGGTATTCGCGCAGCGGCTGGTAGGTGTTCAGGATGCGGCGCGCGCTCAGCGTGGGCAGCAGGCCGACCTCGATGGTCTGCGCCTGCGCGTCTTCGGCCGCGCGCACCGGCGCGGCCGCGACGCACAGGGCCGCCGCCCACAGCCGGCCGATCCATCGCCGCGTCCGCGCGTTCGGCCGGCCCATGCACCGTGTGCCGCTGGCTGGCATGATCTCCCGCAATTCCCGCCCGCAATGCCGAGTCTAGCGAAGGACCGCCGTCAGTGCCTGCCGAGCCCCCGCCGACTCACGGCCCGCACGTCGAGGTGCGCGCCGCGATGCCTGACGACGCCCGGACGCTGCCCGCGCCGTGCCGCGGGCAGCGGAGCGTGCCGTGACGCGCCGCTCCCTGCGCGTGCGGCTCGTGCTCGCGAGCGTGGTGGTCGAGGTCGTGCTGCTGTCGCTGCTGGTCTACAACAGCCACCGCCTGATGCACGCCGAGCTGAGCGCGCAGGCCGAAGGGCGCCTCGAGGAGCTGCGCCCGCTGCTCAACGCCGCGCTCGCGGCGCCGCTGGCCGCTCGCGACCTGGCGACGCTGCAGGAGATCCTGAGCGAGAGCCGCAACGAGCACGGGATCGCCTACCTCGTGCTGCACGACCACGGCGGCAACGTCCTCGCCGCGCAGGGCTGGGAGCGCGCAAAGGCCGTGCCGGAGCCCGACGCGAGCCTCGCCGCCTCGCACCACGACGAGACGGCCCGCTACGACACCCGCATCCCGATCACGCTGGCCGGCCAGCGCTACGGCACGCTGCACATCGGCGTCTCCACCGCCCGGCAGCGTGAGGCCGAGACCCGGCTGCTGCGCCAGAGCCTGCTGATCGCCGCCGCCGAGGTGACGCTCACCGTCGTGCTGCTCACGTCCATCGGGCTGTGGCTCACGCGCCACCTGCACACGCTCACCGACGCCGCCCGCCGCATGGCCGCCGGCGATCTCGATCAGCAGGTGCCCGCCGGCGGCGAGGACGAGATCGCGGAGCTCGGGCGCTCCTTCAACCTGATGGCGCAGGCGGTGCGCGATCACGTCGCGACGATCTCGCGCTCGGAGGCCCGGGCCCGCGAGCACGCCGGCATCGCCCAGGCCGAGCAGGGACGCATGTCCGCGCTGCTCTCGGCGATGAGCATCGGGATCCTGTTCGAGGACCGCGAGGGGCGCACCATCTACGTCAACCCGGCGCTCAGGCGGATCTGGCGCCTGCCCGAGGACCTCGTCCCGGAAGGCATGCCGGCGCTCGAGCTGATCCGGAAGTCGCCCAACATGCTGTCGCGCCCGGATCACTTCTCGCGGCACGTGCTGCAGGTCACGTCCACCCACGAGGCCAGCGAGAGCTTCGAGATCACGCTCGCCGACGGGCGCGTGCTCACCCAGTTCACCTACCCGGTGCGCGACGGCGGCAGCCGCATCATCGGCCGGCTGTGGATCTACGAGGACGTCACCCGCGAACGCCAGACCGCCGAGCAGCTGCTGTACCTCGCCGAGCGGGACTCCCTCACCGGCCTGTACAACCGGCACCGCTTCCAGGACGAGCTCGGGCGCATGCTCGCCACCGGCGCGCGCTTCGGCCGCGAGGGCGCGCTGCTGTTCTTCGACATGGACGAGTTCAAGTACGTCAACGACACCTACGGCCACCGCGCCGGCGACTCGATGCTGATCCGCGTGGCCGGCGAGCTGGGCACGCTGGTGCGGCGCAACGAAGTGCTGGCGCGGCTCGGCGGCGACGAGTTCGCGGTGCTGATCCCGGAGGCCGGGGAGAGTGAGGCCTGCGCGCTGGCCGAGCGCATCGTGCGCGCGGTCGCACAGATCCCGTTCCGCGTCGAGGGACAGAATCTTCGCCTCACCGCGAGCATCGGCATCGCGATCACGCCGCACCACGGGCGCAGCGCCGAGGAGCTGGTCTCCCACGCCGATGCCGCGATGTACCAGGCCAAGGAATCCGGCAAGAACGCGTGGCGCGTGTACCGCCCGGACCTCGACGCGTCGCGGGCCCACGTCGCGCGCATGAGCTGGCACGACCGGATCGCGCGGGCGCTGGACCGCGACCTGCTGCGGATCCACTTCCAGGGCGTGCACTCGAGCACGGACCGGCGCGTCACGCACGTCGAGGCGCTGGTGCGCATGGTGGACGAGCACGATACAGAGCGGCTGATCATGCCCGGGCACTTCATCAGCATCGCCGAGCAGTCAGGACAGATCGTCGACATCGACCGCTGGGTGATCGACCGCGCGGTCGCAACGCTGGCCGCACACCCGCAGCTTCCCGCGGTGGCAGTCAACGTGTCCGCCCGCTCCTTCGACGTGCCCGGCCTGCCGGGTGAGATCACGGCGATCCTGGCGCACCACGAGGTCGAGCCGAAGCGGCTCATCGTGGAGCTCACCGAGACCGCCGCGGTGTCCGACCTGCACGACGCGCAACGCTTCATCGAGCTGCTGCACCGCGCGGGCTGCTCGGTGTGCCTGGACGACTTCGGCACCGGATTCTCGTCGTTCGCCTACCTCAAGCACCTGCCGGTGGACGCGATCAAGATCGACGGACTGTTCATCAGGGATCTGCCCAACGACCGCGACAACCAGCTGCTGGTGCGCGCGATCGCCGACGTCGCGCGGGGCCTGCGCCGCACCACCATCGCCGAGTACGTGGAGGACGAGGAGACCGCGACGCTGCTCGCGAGCTTCGGCGTGGACATGCTCCAGGGATACCACCTGGACGTGCCGGTCGAGGACCATCCCGCGCTGCACGGCGACGACGGCGGGACGTCGCGCGAGGGGTGATCCGGGCGGCGAGGCCACGACCGCGCCGCCCGGCAGCGGCCGGGGCCGGCCCCGGGGGCCGCTATACTCGCCGCAGAGTCCAGGCCACGCGGGGAGTCCACCGTGCCCGTGCATTCCATGTCCGACGCCCGTACCGCCGATGCGCTCGCGCAGGCCCGGGTCGACCTCGCCGCGGCGCACCGCCTCGCGGTGCTGCACGGCCTCGACGAGGCCATCGACAACCACTTCACCGTCACCGTGCCCGGCTGCGGCGACCGCTACCTCGGTCTGCCCTACGGCCTGCACTGGTCGGAGGCGCGCGCAAGCGACCTCGTCATGTTCGACGACGACGGACGCACCGTCGAGGGCGAGGGCATGGTGGAGCTGTCCACCTGGTGCATACACGCGCCGGTGCACCGCGTCACCGGCGCGCCGGTGGTGCTGCACACGCACCAGACCTGGACCCTGGCGCTCAACATGCTGGACGACAACCGACTCGTGCCCGGCAGCCAGAGCGCCGCGTACTTCCACGGCCGCGTCGCCTACGACGATCGCTATACCGGCACCGCGGACTTCCCGGCGGAAGGCGAACGTCTCGCACGCTGCCTCGGCGACGGGCAGCACACGCTGTTCATGAAGAATCACGGCGTGCTCGTGACCGGCGACACCGTGGCGCAGGCGTACCGCCGGCTGTACTCGCTGGAGCGCATCTGCAAGGCGCAGGTGCTGGCCATGAGCACCGGACGCCGACTCGCTCCGCTGGCCGACGACGTCATCGCGCAGGTGCAGGCGCCGGCGCCGCACGACACCCATGCGCGCCCGGAGCGCGAGCGCCTGTTCTTCGAGGCCATGAAGCGGGTGCTCGATCGCGAGCTCCCGGGCTACGCCGACTGACACACCTCGCGGATCCTTCACGACACCTGCCGCGACGGCGCCCGGACGCGAATGAGCCACGAGTACTGAGCGGACCCGCATCGCGGCGGACCGCCCTCGCCACGACGAACGGGAGCCCGCATGAGTGACCAGACCGAGAAGGCGGCGCGCTTCGCCGCGCTGCACGCACGGCAGGACGTGTTCGTCATGCCCAATCCGTGGGACGCGGCCAGCGCCCGCGCGCTCGCCGCGCTCGGCTTCGAGGCGCTGGCCACCACCAGCTCCGGCTTCGCGATCCAGATCGGCGCCGCCGACGCCCGCCGCGCGGTGAGCCGCGACGCCGCGCTCGCGAACTGCCGCGCGATCTGCGAGGCCAGCGACCTGCCGGTGAGCGCGGATCTCGAGAACTGCTACGCCGACGCGCCCGAGGAGGCTGCGAAGACCATCCCGCTCGCGGCGCAGGCCGGCCTGGTCGGCTGCTCCATCGAGGACTTCTCGTGCGACCCGCGAGTGGGCATCTACGACTTCGACCTGTCCGTGGAGCGCGTGCACGCGGCGGCGGAGGCCGCGCGCGCGCTGCCGTTCCCGTTCACCCTGACCGCGCGCGCCGAGAACCTGATCCGCGGCCGCGACGACCTGGACGACACCATCCGTCGCCTGCAGGCGTACGAGCGTGCCGGCGCGGACGTGCTGTACGCGCCGGGCATCGCGGATCTGGACATGCTGCGCACGGTGCTCGGCGCGATCGGCAAGCCGTTCAACCTGCTGATCGGCTCCGACAACGCACACCTCACGGTGGCCGACGCCCGCGCGGCGGGCGTCAGGCGGATCAGCGTCGGCGGCGCGCTCGCACGTGCCGCGGCGACGGCATTCCTGCGCGCGGCGTGCGAGATCGCCGCGCACGGCACCTTCCGCTACGGCGCGGACCTCGCGGGGCGCGACGAACTGCGGGTATTCCTGAAACCGCCGTGAGCCGGGAGGGGCGACCGCGCAGGTCGCCCGTCGCCGCGCCGCGGGGCCGCCCCCCCTCCCGGGGAGTCGCTCGGGTGGGCGGGTCGGATTTGGCAAGGCCCGTTGACGCCGCGCATTTCTGAATTCAGAATTCCGTAATCCGGATGGCACGGGCCGACGCCGCGCATTGCCGGTCCGCGTCGGGCAGCCGGCCGCGCGGCCGTCGAGAACGCGGCCGCCGCGCCGGGGCGGCCCGGCCTGCCGGGCCGCGCCCGCGAACGAACCGACTCATGGAGCCCACGCATGGCCCTGCTCGACATCGACGCCGACAACGCGCTCTATTACGAGCACACCGCCCCCGCGCGCAGCAGCGCCGTCACCTTCGTCTTCGTCAACGCGCTCACCGGCAACACCGAGGCCTGGGAGGCCGCCGTCGCGCCGCGGCTTCGCGAGCAGGGCTTCGGCACGCTGAGCTACGACTTCCGCGGCCAGAACCGCTCCCGGCACGACCCGGCGCTCGAGCTCACGCCGTCGCTGATCGTCGACGACCTGCGCCGCATCCTGAGCGAGCTCACGCCGCAGCGCCCGGTGCTGGTCGGGCTTTCCATCGGCGGCATCTTCGCGGCCCACGCGGTGCTCGCGGGCGCGAGCGCGACCGGCCTCGTGCTGCTCAACACGCTGCGCGAGATCGGGCCGCGCATCGGCTGGATCAACGACGCGATGCCGAAGCTGGTCGCCGCCGGCGGCGTCACGCTGCTGATGGATGCCCTGCTGCCGCTGCTGGTGAACCAGGAGTTCGCGGCAGCGGCACGCCCCGCAGCCCTCGCGGGCGACTACCGGCCGCTGGACGCGGCGCACCCGCACCTCAACCTGATGCGCAACGCCGCCGCCACCGACTGGGACATCGCGTACGAGGCGCTGCGCCTGCCGACGCTCGTGATCAGCGGCCTCGAGGACCGGGTGTTCCTGGATCGCGAGGTCGTGGACCGGCTCTACGCACGCCTGCCCGACGCGCGGCGCGAGGACTGGCCGAACGCCGGCCACCTGCTGCCGCAGGAGCGCCCGCAGAAGCTGGCCGCGAGCCTCGCGGCCTTCGGCGCCGGGCTCGAGGAGGGCGCACGATGACCATCTCGCCGCGCTTCGCGTACCTCGCGGTGTTCGTGGGCGTGCTGGGCCACGCGTCGTCGGAGTTCTTCGCCGTGCTGTCCGGCATCTCCGGGCCGGAGGTCTCGGTGTGGCGCTACCTGCTCGGCGGCGCCGGACTGGTCGTCGTCGCGCTCGCCGTGAGCGGCCCACGCGATCTCCTGGAGCCGCTACGCACGCACGCGCTGCAGCTCACCTGGTACTCGCTGATCGGCGTGTCCGGCGCGTACCTCGCGTTCCACGTCGCGCTCGACTTCGCGATCGTCGTGGTCACCAGCTCGGTGCTGGTGGAGCTGTTCTGGTCGCGCATCGCGGCGCTGGCGCCGCGCACCGCGAGGCTCGGAACGCCCGGCACCTGACGGGCGGCGGCGCGCGGGAGAGCACCTGCGGCCGCGACCAGCAACGGGGCCGGCACGCCGGGCGTGCGGCATCGCGAACGCGCGGGCAGTCCGCGCGCCTGCGCGCCGTCACGGACCGAATCGCCAGTCGCGCCGGATCAGACCGTAGAACGCGGTGTCCGACACCTCGCCGTCGACGATCCAGCGCTCGCGCAGCAGGCCCTCGCGCACGAAGCCGAGGCGCTCCACCGTCTTCGCGGAGGGCGTGTTGCGCGGGTCCACGTCGGCCTCGACGCGGTTGAGGTCGAGCACCGAGAAGCCGTAGTTCAGCAGCGCGACCAGCGCCTCGTGCATGTAGCCGTTGCCCCAGTAGGACGCGCCCAGGGCGTACCCCACCTCCCCGCGGCGGCACTGCCAGTTGAAGTCGAACAGCGTGCAGGTGCCGACCAGCGCACCGTCGCCCGGACGCTCGACGCCGAGCTGCACGTACTCCCCCGAGGCCATCGCTGCGAGGTCCTCCTCCAGCATCGCGTGCGCGTCGACCTCGGACGACCACGCCGGGGTGCTCCAGTAGCGCATCACCGACGCGTCCGAGTAGATCGCGACCAGGGCCGGCACGTCGCCGTGGCGCAGCGCCCGAAGGCGAAGCCTGTCCGTGGTCAGCACGAGACGGTCGAAATTCCGGGACATTGGCTGCTCGCAGGCCGCTGGTCGAGCGTCGCGGCGGGACCGGCGCGACGCGTCGCCGGCATCGTGCTGACCTGCCGCACGACCGTCAATCGGCAGTGTGCGGGCGCCGCGCGTCCTCGCCGTCCGGGTGCACCATGTCGTCGGCGAGCCCGGACGACGCCACCATGCTGGTAGGCACCGCGTCCTCGCCCTTGCGCACGCGCTCCCGGAACATCGCGTACAGCCCGCTGCCGACGATCACGGCGGCTCCGGTCACGGTCCATGCGTCCGGAAGCTCGCCGAACACCAGGAAGCCGATCAGCGTCGCCCACACCAGCAGCGAGTAGTTGAGCGGCTGCAGCAGCGACGCGGGCGTGAGCTCCAGGGCCTTGATGAACAGCAGGTGGCCGGCGATGCCGCTCGCCGCGAGCATGCCCATCATCGCCCACGCGGCGGCGTCCGGGGGGCGCCACGCGGCGAGACCGAACGGCGTCGTGCCGATCGCACCGACCCACGCGAGGTACAGCAGGCTGGTCTCGAAGCGGTCGCTGCGGCTCACCAGCCGCGTCATGATGTTGTAGCTCGCGAACATTGCCGCCGCCGCGAGCGCGACGAGCGCCGCGCCGTGCATCACGCCGGCGCCCGGGCGGATGATGATCAGCGCGCCGGCGAAGCCCACCGCCACCGCAGCGCGCCGTCGCCAGCCCACGGGCTCGCCCAGCACGGGGCCCGCCAGCGCGGTGGCGATCAGCGGAAAGGTCGCGCTGAGCGCGTGGATCTCGGCGAGCCCGAGGTAGCGCAGCGCGAACGCGAAGAGTCCGATCTCGACGACCAGCACCGTGCAGCGCACGAGCTGCAGCACCGGGCGCGCGGAGCGCAGCGCCGGGCGCAGCCCGCAGCGCAGCGCCGCGAACACCGTCGCGAACACCGCGAAGGCCCAGAAGCGCACCAGCAGGAACTGCGGCACCGCGTAGTCGCGCGCAAGGATCTTCGTGAACGCGTCCTGGCCGGCGAACAGCGCCAGCGCCGCGAGGCACACCAGCATGCCGCGCAGGTGGGTGGAATGGTCGTCGTGCATCGCGCTCGCGCCGCGTGCGGGACCGGCGTCCCGCGGGCCGCGCACGCTACCGTGCCGGGCGGCGCGTGCCTAGCGCCGCGTTGCACGGACGCCGGGCGCGGGCCGGCGGTCAGGCGCAGATCGCCGACAGCCGCCGGTGCAGATCCGCCGCAACGTCGAGGCCGTCGCGCGCGGCCCGCGCCGCCCGCTCGTCGCGGCCACGCCCCGGCACGTGCACGCCCAGCTCGTGCTCCAGCCGATCGACGTACGCGGCGATGTGCGCGCGGGCACCGCTGCCGGACAGGGTGCCGGCGTCCAGCGCGAGCACGAACAGCCCGATCCCCGGCGAGCCGTCGCCGTCCAGGAACGACGGCGCGTCGATGGACCATCTCGCGCCGGACAGCCCCGCCGCGAGCAGCTCCACCATCAGCGCGACGTTCGCGCCGCGGGCGCCGCCGAACGGCAGCAGCACCCCGGCCATCGCGGCCGCGGGGTCGGTGGTGGCGTTGCCGCCGGCATCCAGGGCCCAGCCCTCGGGGATGTCCTCGCCGCGCTCCGCGGCGAGGCGCAGGTTCACGTACGCGGTGGCGCTGCTGGACTGGTCGATGACCAGCGGCGGGCCGTCGCCGCGCGGCACCGCGAAGGCCAGCGGGTTGGTGCAGAACACCGGCTGCCGCGCGCCGGACGCCGCGAGCAGCGCGGGCCCCCCGTTGGTCGCGGCCAGGGCCACCAGCCCCTGGAGCGCCAGCCGGTGCACGAACCACCCGAGCCCGGCATTGGTGTAGCTGTTGCGCTGGCAGAACACCGCGACGCCCGTCTCGCGCGCCACGGCCACCAGCTCGTCGAACACGCGCTCGAAGGCCAGGTGGCCCACGCCTTCGCGGGCATCCACGTGAAAGGCCGCCGGGGACGGGCGCCGGATCGCGGGCTCGGCGTGACCATCGATGCGCCCCGCGCGCAGCCCGTCGCAGTAGCTCTCCAGGTGCGCGAGCCCGACGCCGGCCAGGCCCTCGGCCTCGGCGCGCACCAGCACCCGGGCCATCAGCGCCGCAACCTCGGCGCTCGCGCCGCTGGCAGCCAGCGCGCGCCGGCCGAGGCCCTCCGCCTGCTCCAGCGACAGATGCACGGTGTCGGTGCTCATGGTGCGGAGTGTGACACGCGCGCACCGGCCATGACCGCCGGCGCCCGCCGTGCGGGCGCCGGCGCCGTGCAGTGAACCGCGCCCCGGCGAAGGGGCGCGTGACCGTCACTCCTTCTTCGCGCGGTACTCCTTGTGACATCCCTTGCAGCTGTCGAACAGGTCGCCGAGCTTCGCCTTCACCGCGCCCGGCCCGTCCTTCGCCGCGTCGGCCACCGCGAGCGCCGCCCGCTCGAAGTCCCCGGCCTTGCCGTCGAAACCCGGCCAGTCCGACCACACCACCGGCTTCGAGCGGCTGTCGCCGCTGGTCTTGTTCTTGAACGCGGACGGCACCTGCTTGCTCACCTCGAGCAGCGCGTGGGCGTGCCCCTGCAGCGCGTCCGTATGGCTCACCTTGCCCTTCGCGATCTGCGCGATGGCGCCCGCGTGCCCCGCGGCGCTCTTCATCAGGGCCTGGCGGTACTTGATCTCCCCCTCGTCGTCGGCCAGCACGCCGAGCGGCGCGGCCAGCATCACGACGGCGATCCCCTTCGTCATCAAACGTGTCATCAACTGCTCCTCGTCCGGTGGTCGCGGCCCGTCCTGCGTTCGCGGGACCGCTTTCAGTGCCATACACGCGGCGCGCGGGCGTATTCCCCGGGCCGTTGCGAAGAGTAACCCGGGCGAAGGGGGAAAACGGGCCGCGCGACTGCACGCCGCGCGCGAGGCGCAGTGTCGTTCGCGATCGGGACGCGGCACGGTCGGCAGAGGATCAGGCGCATCGCCGCGATGGCGCGCATGGCGCGCGCGGCAAGACCGCGGGCGGGCGCCGCGGGTCAGTCCGGGCGGTTCACCTCGAGGACGTAGGCCTCCCAGAGCCGTGCGGAGCGCTCGTCGAGGTGCACGAAGCTGAGCCCGATCAGGAAATCGTCGTCGCACTCGCACACGTAGGACACCGCACACGTCGCGTCGATCGTCTCGCCGTCGGGAAGCACGGCCTGCAGCGGCACGGCCGACGGGTCCCACTGTGCGCGCAGCAGCGGCAGCCGCCGTCCCGGGCATTCGACCTGCATGCCACTGGACGCGACGTTCGTCGACTCGAGCTTGAAACCGAGGATGGTCACGGGCAGCCGTTTGGACACACGCGGCTCCACGCGCCGCTCGGGCGCGGCGCCTGCCGCGGGTGCTCGCAGGCCTCGGACGAGGCGGGCCAGGGTGCTCATCGTGTACGCCGTCAGAAGTCGGGGCTCTGCAAAGGGGAATCGGCCGGGCGCGAGAACTCTTTAGCGGCGCATCGTCCGCGCGCCCCGGCGCGACGCACGCGGCATCGGCCGGGCCGCCGTGGACCGCGATCGACGCGCTGTGGGACCGGCTGCCCGCGAACGGCCACGCGGCGATCGGCCGACCTGGAGCGGCCCCCGGCCCGACCGCGCCGGGGACGCGTCACAGCAGCGCGACGGCCTGCGCGGCGATCAGCCCCAGCGTGCTCGCGAGCCCCGCCCACGGCACCCAGGCGGGCCAGGGCCTCACGCCCGGCGGCGGCGACCGTCGGCGCACGCGGATCAGCGCCGCGTTGACCAGCGAGAACACCGCCAGCACCAGCGTGCTGGTCGCGCCCGCGAGCCCGACCAGCGGCACCCACAGCGCCAGCGCCAGCACCGTCGCGGTCACGAGCGCGGTCGCGGCGAGCGGCGTTCGCGTGCGCGGATGCACGCGACCGAGCGCGGCCGGAAGCCAGCGCCGCTGACTCATGCCGTACAGCACTCTGGCGCCCATGATCATCTGCACCAGCGCGCCGTTCATCACCGCGAGCACGCCGATCGCCGCGATCAGAACCGGCGTGCGTCCCGTCGCGGTCTGGTAGACGAGCGCCAGCGGCGCGTCGCTCTCGGCGAGGACCGCCGGCGGCACCGCGATCACCGCGACCAGCACCACCACCCCGTAGAGGATCGTCGCGACGGCCAGCGCGATCAGGATCGCGAGCGGCATGGTGCGCTCCGGCGCGCGCACCTCCTCCGCGACGTTGACCATGTCCTCGAAGCCCAGGAAAGCGTAGAAGGCGAGGAAGGTCGCGAGCGCGATCCCCTGCCACGCCTCGAGCGACGCGTCGGGCAGCACCTCGGGCAGGCGCGCGGCGAGCGTCTCCGCGCCGGGCGCCGCGACGGCGATCACCACGAGCAGCCCCAGCACCTCGAACATCGTCATCACCGCCGCCGCCCACATGGACTCGGCGATGCCCCACGCGGCCACGGCCCCGAGCGCCAGCGGCGTGAGCACCAGTACCGCGACGCCCGGCACCGGCATTAGAAGCTGCAGGTAGCCCACGAAGCCGCGCACCAGGGTCGCGGCGGACACGATGCCCGCGAGCGCGACCAGCAGGCCGACGAGCACCGACAGCGGCGGCAGCGCGAAGGCCTCGTGCACGTACACCGCCTCGCCGGCGCTGACCGGGAAGCGGGCGCAGATCTCGCCGTAGGTGAGCGCGGTGAAGCCGGCGGCGCACGCCGCGAGCAGGAACGCGACGGGCGACGACATCCCGGCGAGACCGGCGACCTCGCCGACCAGCACGTAGATGCCGGCGCCGAGGATGTTGCCGAGCCCGTACAGGGTCAGGAGCCCGAGCCCGAGGCGCCGGGCCAGCGTCACCGGCTGACTGCTTGCCACGGCCCAGCATACAACGCGCGGCGCCCGACACCGTTCCTTCGCCGTTGCAAAGCGCCGCGCCCGCGGTGCACATTTTGACCCGCTCAGGACTTCACCCGTTCGAGGGTCTGCGCACCGCTCGAAGCGGATCGCACCGTCACGGCGCGGTCGCGCCACGTTCTTCGCCGGTACCGGGCCGCGGCGAAACCAGGGGGAAGGAAACACGATGGACTGCCCCGGGTGCCACGCACCCAACCCCGACGTGGCGCGGTTCTGCTCGAGATGCGGCACCGCGCTGCACCCGTCGTGTCCGCAGTGCGGCGCCGCGACCGTCTCGGGAGACCGCTTCTGCGGGCAGTGCGGTGCGACGCTGGGCGCGGCGGCCCCCGCGCGCGACGAGCCCTCCGCCGAGCGACGCCAGGTCACGGTGATGTTCTGCGACCTCGTGGGCTCCACCGCGATGTCGCGCGCGCTGGATCCGGAGGATCTGCGCGACGTCATCGTCGCGTACCAGGACGCGTGCCGCCCCGTCATCCAGCGCTTCGGCGGCTACCTCGCGCGCTACCTGGGCGACGGCATCCTGGTCTACTTCGGCTATCCGCAGGCCCACGAGGACGATGCCGAACGGGCGGTGCACGCGGCGCTCGCGATCGTGCACGCGGTGCAGCAGCTGCCCGCGGTGGGCGGCGCGCCGCGCCCGGCGGTGCGTGTCGGCATCGCGACCGGGCTGGTGGTGGTCGGCGACCGGATCGGCGAAGGCGCAGCGGCGCAGAAGGCGGCGCTGGGCGAGACGCCGAACCTCGCCGCCCGGCTGCAGGGCGAGGCGGGCGAGAACGAGGTGGTCATCGACGCGACCACCCAGCGCCTGGCCGGGCGGCTGTTCGAGTACGAGGCGCTGGAGGGGCTGTCGCTGAAGGGCTTCGACACGCCGGTGTCCGGCTTTCGCGTGCTCGCCGAGTCGGTGGACGCGAGCCGCTTCGAGGCCATCCGCAGCATGGTGCAGACGCCGCTGGTGGGCCGCGACGCGGAGCTGGCGACGCTTCGCGAGCGCTGGGTGCGCGCGGCCGCCGGACACGGCCAGGTGGTGGTGCTGTCGGGCGAGGCGGGGATGGGCAAGTCACGCCTCGCGCAGGCGCTGATGGACACCCTGGCCGACCAGCCGCACGTGCGCCTGCGCTACCAGTGCTCGCCTCACCACGTGCACAGCGCGCTCTACCCGCTGTCGAGCCAGATCGAGCGCCGCGCGCGCTTCGACCCGCGGGACGACGCGCCGGCCAGGCTGCGCAAGCTCGAAGCGTTCCTCGATCCGCCGCCGTCACGGCGCGACGAGATGGTGCCCCTGGTCGCGGCGCTGCTGTCGATCCCGACCGAGGGCGTGTACCCGGCGCTCAACCTGAGCCCGCAGCGGCGCAAGGCGCGCACGCTCGCGGTGATCATGGAGATGCTGGAACGCGAGGCGCAGCCCGCGCCGCTGGTCCTGCTGGTCGAGGACATGCACTGGATCGACCCGACGTCGCGCGAGCTGGTGCAGATGATCGTGGACTGGGCGCGGGACGCGCGGGTGCTGGTGATCGTCACCACGCGGCCCGGCGAGACCGACGCCTGGAGCGACGCGCCCCACGTCACGACGATCGCGCTGGGCCGGCTGGAGCCCGGCGACTGCGCGCGGCTGGTGCCGGACGTCGCGGGCCGTTCCGACCTGTCCCCGGAGATGGTGGAACGCATCATCGCCCGCGCCGGCGGGATTCCGCTGTTCGTCGAGGAGCTGACGCGCAGCCTCGGGGAGTCGGGGCTGCTGGACGCGGACGCCGAGGGCCGCGCGTCGCCGGCGGCGCTCGACGCCGCGGCCATTCCGGCGACGCTGCAGGCGTCGCTGCTCGCGCGCCTCGATCGTCTCGGCCGGGCCAAGGAGCTGGCGCAGGTGGGTGCCGCCATCGGGCGCGACTTCTCGCAGTCCCTGCTCGCCGAGGTGACCGGCCTGCCGGCCGAGCGCATCGAGCAGGATCTCGCGGCGCTGGTCGACGCGCGGCTGCTGCAGAAGATGCTGTCGGAGGAGGACGACCGCTACGCGTTCCGGCACGCGCTGCTGCAGGACGCGGCGTACGAGAGCCTGCTGCGCCGGCGCCGCCAGGCCCTGCACGGGCGTATCGCCGAGGCGATCGAGTCGCGCACCGGCAGGGCCGGCGGCACGCAGGCCGCCGTGCTGGCCCGCCACTACACCGAGGCCGGCATCGCGGAGCGCGCGGTGCCCTACTGGCTGGCCGCGGGGCACTGGGCCATCGAGCGATCGGCGGACGCCGACGCCATCGCGCACCTCGGCCGGGGCATCGCGCTGCTCGACGGCGTGGCGGACGAGGAGCAGCGGCGGCGCTTCGAGCTGGACCTCAAGATCCTGCTCACCGTCCCGCTGACCGCGGTGAAGGGCTACGTCGCGCCCGAGGTGCAGGCGCTGGTGACCCGCGCCCGCGAGCTGTGCCTCGAGGTGGACGATCCGCGCAAGCGCTTCCTGTCGGTGCACGGGCTGTACCGCTATCACGTGGTGCGCGCCGACCACCGCACCGCCGCGGACTACGCGCACGAGCTGCTGGAGATGGCCGACACGTCCGGGGACCCGGATGCGCGCCTCGAGGCCCACAAGTCCCTCGCGCTGAGCCTGACGCTGCTCGGCGAGTTCGCCGACGCGCGCCGCCACGCCGAGCAGGCGATCGCGCTGTTCGATCCCGAGCGCCACCGGCACCACGCGTTCGTCTACGGCACCGACCCCGGCGTGATCAGCTACAGCTACCTGGGCCACAGCCTGTGGTTCATGGGGCACC
>CBDUCN010000035.1:0-24350 GCA_965365655.1 uncultured Gammaproteobacteria bacterium
TGTCGCTGAGCATCCTCAACGAGCTGGGCGAGCCGCTGGCGGAATGGAAGAAGGATGCGGTTCCCGATACCGCGCTGCTGCGCGAGTTCGAGAAAGACGTGGTGTTCGAGGGCGAGTCGTTCGGCCGCATCCGCATCGGCTGGGACGTCGAGGACCTCTACGCCGAGATCGACCGGCACGTGAACAAGATGCGGCTGTTCGGCGCGGGACTGCTGCTGCTGCTGGGACTGCTGATCCTGCTGTGGATCGAGCGCCTCGTCGTCAAGCCGATCAAGGCGATCCACCGCCGCCTGACCGAGCTGGAACGCGACGAGAGCGGTCCGCCGCTGGAGCTTCGTTCGGCCGCGGAGCTGGTGCGCCTGAGCCGCTCCGTCAACGCGCTGGGCGACGTGCTGGAGCTCAAGCAGCGCCGCGAGCAGGAGCTGGAGGAGGCGTCGCGCGCCAAGTCCGCGTTCCTCGCGAACATGAGCCACGAGCTGCGAACGCCGATGAACGGCGTGCTGGGCATGCTCAGCCTGCTGCGGGACACCGAGATGACGGGCCAGCAGCGCCAGTGGGTGGGCGTCGCGGCGAGCTCCGGGCGCACGCTGCTCACGCTGATCAACGACGTTCTCGACTACTCGAAGATCGAGGCCGGCAGGCTGGAGCTGGAAAGCATCGAGGTGCCGCTGCGCCCGCTGGTGGAGGACAGCCTGGACCTGCTGGCCGAGCAGGCACACGCGAAGGGCCTGGAGCTCGCGTGCGTGATCGACGACGGAGTGCCCGACGTGGTGTCCGGGGATCCCACCCGGATCCGGCAGGTCCTCACGAACCTGCTCGCGAACGCCGTCAAGTTCACCGAGAGCGGCGAGGTCGTGCTGACCGTGCGCAGCCTGCGCCGCGACACGGACACCGTGACGTTGAGCTTCGCGGTGCGCGACACCGGCGTCGGGATCCCGCCCGATGCGCTGACCCGGGTGTTCGAGTCCTTCTCCCAGGCCGACGGATCCACGACCCGGCGCTTCGGCGGCAGCGGACTCGGTCTCGCCATCTGCAAGCACCTCGTCGAGCACATGGGCGGCGACATCGACGCCGTCTCCGAGGTGGGCGTCGGCACCACGTTCACGTTCACCCTCGAGGCGCGCACGACCGCGAGCGAGGCCCCGGGCAGCCGCGCCCACGACGCGCTGTGCGGCCGCCGTCTGCTCGTGGTGGACGGGAACCGCAGCGTCTGCGACGCGATCGCGAGCATCGTGCATCGCTGGCAGGTCGCGTGCGAGTGCGCCGCCGACCGTGCGGCCGCGTCGGCGCTGCTCGAGCAGAACCGGCGCGACGGCGCGCCCTTCGATCTCGTGCTGCTCGGCGACAGCGACGCGGCCCTGGAGTCCCTCCCGGACGTGCAGGCCGCCGACGCGCAGGCGCTGCTGATGACGTCGTTCCTGGATCACGGCTCGGACAAGCTCGCCGCGCACGGCGACGCCATCGCCGGCAGCGTGCGCAAGCCGGTGCGCGCCGAGGCCCTGTACGGCTGCCTCGCGCACGCCCTGGGGATCCAGGTCGCGGTGGATACGGAACACACGGGAACCGGCGACGACTCGGCCCGCAGGGCGCTGCGCGAGAAGGCCAGGGTGCTGGTGGTCGAGGACAACGAGGTCAACCAGGCCGTGGTCACCAGCATGCTGGACAACCTCGGCTACCGCGCCGAGGTGGTGGACAACGGCATCCTGGCCCTGGAAGCGCTCGCGCGCGACGGCTTCGACCTGGTCCTGATGGACTGCCAGATGCCGGGCATGGACGGGTACGAGACGACCCGCCGCCTGCGTGCGCGCGAGGCGGGCGCGACCCGGTTGCCGGTGATCGCACTCACCGCGAACGCGCTGGCCGGCGACGCGCAGAAGTGCTTCGACGCGGGGATGGACGACTACCTCGCGAAGCCGTTCGAGGTGATCGCCTTCGAGCAGAAGCTGGACCGCTGGATTCTCGGCGGCGCGGAGCCCAGGCCGGTGGACGATCTGCCACGCGAGCGACCGGACAGCGGCGAGGCTGCATCGCCGTGCGAGCCGCTGCCCGCGCGCAAGGCGCTGTGAGCGGGTGGACCGGCGCATGAAGCAGCTCAAGCACATCATCGGGATCGCGCTGGGCGCGGCGCTGCCGTCGGCGGCGCACGCCATCCCGTCCCCGGACCTGATCATCAACCTGTCGGCGAGCGTCGCGCAGCTCGCGGGACTGCTGAGCGTCGTGCTCGGCGGCATCGTGTTCTCCCGCCGTCGCGTGGCCGTCGGCGACGCCGGCGCGCAGAAGGCCGCGTCGCCGATGCTGAAGTGGTGCTTCCGTCTGTGCCTGGCGCTGCTCGCGGTGTCGCTGGTCGGCAACGCCCTGCAGCACGCGCAGCGCGTGGACGACCGGAACCAGCGGCTGCAGACCAACCTCGTGCGTCCGTCCACGGAGAATGGCAAGCGCGTCGGCGACGTGTCGCTGAAGACGCTGTCGTTCAGCGACCAGCAGACGCACCCGCTGGGCCTGCAGACCTCCGAGCTCGACGCGTGGAGGCGCGAAGGCCGCGCGGTCCAGATCATCGACGTGCGCGAGGACGAGGAGGTCGAGACGGGGCGCATCGAGGGCGCGCTCCACGTCCGCTACCCGGATCTGCGCCAGGACCCGTCGCCGCTGGACGCGGCCGGCGAGACCGTGCTGCTGTGCTACTCGGGCAACCGCAGCTCCGAGCTTTGCGACACGTTCGCGAAGCAGGGCAAGAGCTGCCGCTTCGTGGTCGGCGGGTACGAGAAGTGGATCGCCGAGGGCCGCGCCCTGGAGCGCGACGGAGCGCCGACGCGCGCGGAGCTGCGCGAGATCCCCGACTTCCCGAACAAGGCAACCCTGCTGGACACACCGGAAGCGGTGCGCCTGGTGTCGGAGCTGGGGGCGACCATCGTCGACGTGCGCTACCCGATGGAGTTCGAGTCCGGGCACCTTCCCGGGGCCGTGAACCTGCCGCTGCGGCGCATGACGTCGGCCGAGGTGGACGCGGCGCTCGCGTCGCTGCCCCGGGACAAGCCCGTGCTCAGCGCGTGCTACGACCGCCGGACCTGCTTCTACTCGCAGATCGCCGGCCTCAAGCTCTCGCGCCTGGGTCTCGACTACCGCGGGCGCTACACGACGCCGCACGAGTTCTACCTGCCGCGCCGCCAGAAGGCGCACATCGCGGAATGGGAGCGCATGCGCGAGGGCGAGACGCTGCTCGCGAAGGTGTCGCAGCCGCTGCACGACGCGCTCGACTGGCTGCGCTCGCACACGGGTCATTACGCGTCCGCGCTGGTGCTGCTGGTGCTGGCGTTGCGCCTCGCGATGCTGCCGCTCGCATGGAAGGCCGATCGCGACCAGCGCGTGCAGCGCTCGCTCGCGCCGCAGGTGGCGGCCCTCAAGGAGAAGTTCTCCCGCGATCCCGGGCGCGCCTCGCGGGCGATGCTGTCGCTGTACCGCAAGCACGGCATCCGCACGCTGTTCAACTCGCTGGGGTCGATGCTGCAGCTGATGCTGTTCCTGGTCTTCTTCTCGGTGGTCGACGGCGCGGCGGGCGGCTGGAGCGAGCCGTTGCTGTGGATCGACGCGCCGGGCCGCCCCGATCCCATGTACGTGCTGCCGTCGCTGTTCGGAGTGCTGTTCGCGGCGTTCCTCGCGATCACCGTCGGTCGGCGCGGCCGCGCCTGGCTCGCGCTCTACGTCGCCGCGGGCGCCGCGATGACGGCCCTCGCGTGCGCCCTCGACGCGGCGGTGAACATCTACCTGACCTGCGGCCTGCTTCTGCTGCTCGCGCAGCACGGCATGTTCGCGCTGCTGTGGCGGCGCGGCGTGGGCAACGGGCGCGACGCCGTCAGGCGCCCCCTCACCGCGGGCATCGTCCCGCTCGCCGACGCGGACCGTCACCCGGCCGCCGGGCAGAAGGCCGCCCGGCTCGCGAAGATGATGCGCGCAGGGTTCCGCGTTCCGGACGGATTCGTGATCACCCACGACACGGTCGTGAAGGGACGCGACCCGAAGACCGGCAAGTGGCGCTTCTCGCGCACCGAGCGCAGCGCGTTCAAGCGACTGTGGCGCCGGCTCAAGGCCAAGGCCGTCGCCGTGCGCAGCTCCGGGGTCAACGAGGACGGCGTGGTGAACAGCTACGCGGGCGTCTTCGAGTCGGTGCTCAACGTGACCCGGGACGACTTCGAGTCCGCGCTGGAGCAGGTGAGCGCGTCGCTCAGCTCCGAGATCAGCAGCGCCTACGGTGCATCCGAGTCCGAGCAGGGCGGCGTGCTGGTGCAGGCCATGGTCGACGCCGAGTATGCCGGCGTGCTGTTCACCGAGCACCCCGCGAGCGCCGGCTGCGCGATGGTGGAGCTGGTGGAAGGCCTCGGCGAGGCCCTGGTGGCCGGGCGCGTGACCCCGAAGTGCTACCGCTTCGGGCGCTTCAGCGGACAGCGCCTGGACCGCGAGAAGCCGCCGGTCGACCTCGCGCCGCTGCTGGACCTCGGGCGCCGCCTCGAGGAGCTGTTCGGCGGCCCCCAGGACGTCGAGTGGGCGTACGCGGGCGGGCGCTTCGTGCTGCTGCAGTCGCGCGACATCACGAGCCGGGCCGACGCCCGGGGCGGCACGGACGGCACCGACGAGCGCGAGCGCGCGCGGGTGCTCACGCTCGTCAAGGACGCGCCGGATCATGGCGCACCGGTGCTGGTGCAGAACGAGCTCTCCGAGCTGCTGGCGAACCCCACGCCGGTCAGCGCGTCCCTGATGGAGCGGCTGTGGTCCGCGCACGGAAGCACGGACATCGCGTGCCGCATGCTCGGCATCCCGTACGACGTGGACGAGGACTCGCCGCCGTACGTGGTCACCGTGTTCGGAGCGCTGTACGTGAACCGCGGGGAGGAGCAGCGCCGCCTGCGGCGCGGCCCCGGTGCCGCCGCGGCGTTCCGCCTCGCGCGCGCCGCGGAGGCCATCGAGGCCGATTTCCGCGAGGGCTTCCTGCCCGGCTTCCTGCGCAAGCTGCGCATGCACGAGGCGCTGGATCTCGGCCGGCTGAGTGACGACGAGCTGGCGACGCTGTTCGAGCGCTGGAGCAACGAGTTCGTCACCGAGACCTACGTGCACGCGGAGGTGATCAATCTCGCGACCGATTTCTACTGGAAGACGGCGCGCCAGAAGCTCGAGGCCGGCGGCCACGACGCGGTGTCGCTGCTGGCCCACGAGTCGGACACGGTGGTGACGCGGGCGATGACGCTGCTCGGCGCGAGCGCGCGCGGTTCCGGCCAGGTGCGCCAGTTCCTCGACCTGTTCGGACACCGTGCGCCGGAGGACTACGAGCTCTCGCAGCCGCGCTACAGCGAGAGCCCGGAGCTGGTGATCCGCCAGGCCGCGCGCGCGCGGCGCATGGGCACCCGGATGAACCCGGGCGTGGAGCTTCCGGCCGACGCGGTGCTGCGCCTCACGGTGGACCGCGCCCGCCGCTTCCAGGTGCTGAAGGAAGAGGCGAAGCACCACTGCCTGCGCCAGCTCGCGCAGCTGCGGCGCGTGCTCGTCGAGCTGGACGGGCGCTTCGGACTGGACGGCGGGATCTTCCAGCTCCACGTCGACGAGGTTCCCGGACTCGCCCGTGCCGGGGAAGCCGAGCGGCTGAAGGAGTGCATCGCGACGCGCCGCGAGGCCGAGAAGCACTGGCGCCAGGTGCGCCTGCCGGCCGAGCTCTCGGTGAAGGACCTGGAGGCGCTCGAGCCGCTCAACGGTGCCCGCCTCGCGCGCCCGTCCTCCGGCGACCTGGCCGGCACCCGCGTGTCCGGCACGGGCGGCGTCGAGGGCCGGGTGCACGTGCTGCGCGACGCCGCCGACGTGCGCCACCTGCGCGACGGCGAGATCGTCGTCGCCCGACTCACGGACCCGTCGTGGTACCCGCTGTTCCCGCGCGCCGGCGGCATCGTCACCGAGATCGGCGGCTGGCTCAGCCACGCCGCGATCGTGGCTCGGGAGTTCAACCTCACCGCCATCGTCGGCGTCAGCGACGCCTGCGACCGGCTGCGCACCGGGGACCTCGTGCGCCTCGGCGCGGACGGGCGCATCGAGCGCCTCGCGCAGGCGAAGGAGCCGGCGCTCGCGGCCGTTCCCGCGCCGGCGCCGCGGCGGATCGCGGCCGGGGACTGAGCGGCCGCGCGCCGCTCGCGACGCCCCGCTCGAACGGCGGCGCGCGGCGCCGCCGGCAGGCCGCTCGAGAACTCCGTCTTCCACCGGCCTGCGCCCGGAGCCGGGGTGCACCTGAAGTCATCAAGCACGTAAGTGCTTGATGACCGGGGCAAGCCGGAAACCGCATCTTCGGCGCAGCGAAGCGCGGGACGCGCTTCTTCACCATCCTGCCAGGCCCTCGCGAAACGCCCGCCCGGGCGCTCTCGCAACGAGCCGTGATCGCGACCTGCACCGCGTCGGGCCGACGCGCCGCGCGTTCGCCGGTTGATGCCCTGCCCTCTCCCCCGGACACCGCCCTGCCGCCACGGCCCCGCGGACGCTGCCGCGCCGCGCGACGGCTGTTGTACGATGCGTCGCCCGCGCGGCGCTCCCGGCACCGCATCGCGTGTCCGGACCCACGCACCGCGCCGCGCCCGCACACGACATCGACGCAGGACGAGCACCATGGCCAAGCGCAGAAACACCTTCAAGATCGCAGTCATCGCCGGCGACGGCATCGGCAAGGAGGTGATGCCCGAGGGCGTGCGCGTGGTCGAAGCCGCGGCGGATCGCTTCGGCGTCGCCGTCGAGCTCGAGCACTTCGACTGGTCCTGCGACAACTACGACAGGATCGGCAAGTGGATGCCCGACGACTGGAAGGAGCGCGTCGCCGACACCGACTGCATCTTCTTCGGCGCGACCGGCTGGCCGGATCGCGTGCTGGACCACGTGTCGCTGTGGGACTCGCTGATCAAGTTCCGCCGCGAGTTCGACCAGTACGTGAACATGCGCCCGGTGCGCCTGATGCCGGGCGTGAAGTCGCCGCTGGCCGGGCGCAAGCCGGGTGACATCGACTACTTCGTGATCCGCGAGAACACCGAGGGCGAGTACTCGTCGCTGGGCGGACGGCTGTTCGAGGGCACCGAGCGCGAGATGGCGCAGCAGATCTCGACCTTCACCCGCAAGGGGGTCGATCGCATCATGCGCTTCGCGTTCGACCTCGCGATGAAGCGCGGAAAGCACGTGACGTCGGCCACCAAGTCGAACGGCATCTCGATCACGATGCCGTACTGGGACGAGCGCTTCGCCGCGGTGGGCGCCGACTACCCGGACGTGCGCCGCAGCCAGTACCACATCGACGGCCTCACCATCCAGATGGTGCTCGACCCGGGGCGCTTCGACGTGATCGTCGCGTCCAACCTGTTCGGCGACATCCTCTCCGACCTCGGCCCCGCGACCACCGGCACCATCGGCATCGCGCCGTCGGCCAACATCAACCCGGAGCGCAGCTTCCCGTCCCTGTTCGAGCCGGTGCACGGCTCGGCACCGGACATCCACGGCAAGCAGATCGCGAACCCGATCGGCCAGATCTGGTCCGGCGCGATGATGTTCGACTTCCTCGGCAACGGCGACGAGAGCTGCCGCAAGGCGCACGACGCGATCATGGACGCCGTCGAGGCGGTGCTGCGCGACGGGCCGCACACCCCGGACCTCGGCGGCAACGCGAAGACGGCGGACGTCGGCAAGGCGATCGCGCAGGCCGTAGGCGCCGGCTGAGAGCGCGCGTCGGCCCGCCCGGGACGGCCGTAAGCGCACGGCCCGCCGGCATGACGCCGGGCCGGGTCGGACGTCGTCACTCCCGCGCCCGGCCGCGCCGTCGCACAGGTCCGCGAACGAGCCCCGCCGCGCGGCGACGAAGCCGCGCCTTGACTCAGGTCAATCCGCCCGCGCTCCCGTCGAGGAAAGTGGTTCCGCCCGGCGCCAGGACGGCGCCGGACAGCGTCGTCATTGCCAACGAGGAGACCCGACATGACAGCCGTTCGCACGATTCTGACGTCCGTCTGCGCAGCCGCTTCCCTGACTCTGCTGGGGCTTTCGCAGGCGCAGGCGCAATCCGAGCAGAACTTCTTCGGTGACTACGAGTTCCGTTCGTCGTGTGCCGCCTGCCACGGGCTGGACGGCAAGGGTGGTGGACCGGTGGCCAGCCAGCTCAACCCGAAGCCGTCCGATCTCACGGTGCTCAGCAAGAACAACGGCGGGGAGTTCCCGTACGAGAAGGTGTTCCAGATGATCGACGGCCGCGGCGCACTCGCAGCGCACGGCAGCGGGGTCATGCCGGTGTGGGGCGATCGGTACAGCCTCGAGGTGAAGCAGCCGATCGTGCGCGCCCGCATCCTGGAGCTGACCTACTACCTGCGCTCGATCCAGCAGTAGCCGCGCACGCGCCAGAACGGCCCCGGGGCCCGCGCAGGCACCGGGGCCGCCATCGCGAGCCGCCGGCCGGCGCAGGTCCGGGAGCGCCCTGACCCCGATCAGGGTCTCGCCGCACGCGTCGACTAGAATCCGACGACCGCGTCAATCACGGAGGGCCATTGTCGGCCCGTCATCGTCATGTCCGCCCCCCCGAAACCCCCGCCCGAGGCGCTGCAGCGAATCGTCCTGTTCAAGTCCATGGCGGACGGCGAGATCGAAGCGCTCCGGGCCACGATGCGGGTGCGCGAGCTGGACGAGGGGGAGCGGCTGTTCGACTTCGGCCAGCCGGCACTGCAGTTCTTCTACCTGGACGCGGGACTGGTGAAGCTGTTCCGCAACGCCGCCGACGGCAGCGAGAAGGTCATCGAGGTGGTGCGCCCCGGGGAGACCTTCGCCGAGGCGGTGATGTTCATGCGCCGCGCGGACGGCTACCCGGTCAGCGCCGAGGCCATCGCGCCGAGCCGCCTGTGGGCATTCGACAGCGCCACGATGGTGAAGCTGCTGCGCGACTCGGTGGACAACTGCTTCCGCCTGCTCGCCGACCTGAGCGTGCGGCTGCGCCATCACGTCGACGAGATCGATCGCCTGACGCTGCACAACGCGACCTTCCGCGTGGTGGGCTTCCTGCTGCGCCAGGTGCCGGAAGGGACAGCGTCGGGCACCGAGGTGCACCTGTCGATGCCGAAGAACGTGCTGGCGTCGCGCCTCGGCGTGCAGCCCGAGACCTTCTCGCGCATCCTCGGCCGGCTCTCCAAGGAAGGCCTGCTGCGCGTGAATCGCCAGGACATCGTGCTCGCAGACCTCGAGGGCCTGACCGAGCTGGCGGACCCGGACCGCGGCTGAACGCGGCCGCGGCCATGCGGCGCCGCGCGCCCCGGTCGCTCTCGCGAGCGCCGCGCGACCGGGAGCCGCTCGCCGTCTCGCGGCTTGATCGAGGTCAAGGCGCGGCGCGCCCGCGCCGCGACAAGGTCACGCCCGCAACCCTCCGCGGTCCGCCTCCGATGGACAATCTGCTGTTCCTGCTCCTCGCCGTCGCCCTGTGGTTCGCGTCCGACGCCGCCGTGCAGGCCGTGGAGGTCCGCCTCGGCCGGCGGCTCGAACACCGCACGTTGCTGTTCTTCGCGATCCTGCTGACGCTGGCACTCGCGAGCTTCGCCACCGTGCGCCACCTCGTCGCGCCGTGACCGCCGGCGGGCGCTTGACCTAGGTCAAGGAGCCGCAGGCACCCCCCTTCCTACCGTGCAGCCGTGCCCGGCGAACGCGCCGCACGGCACGCACAACGCGGCAAGCGAGGGGAACCATCATGGCCAGTGACGACTCCCAGGGCGCCGCCGGCGCCCCCGAGCGGACCTCGACCGGACCGGAACGGATTCCGTTCATGCAGCGGGTGCTGGACAACCCGTTCCTGCTGCTGTTCCTGGGCGTCACCGTGCCCACCGTGTTCTACGTCATCTGGGGAGTGATGGAGATCGTGCAGATCCCCATCGCTCGCTGAGCGGAGGGCATCGCCATGGCCATCACTCCTCCGTCGAACCGCATCTGGTGGCGCGAGCCCATCGCCCGCATCGAGCTCGTATGGATCGTCATCGCCTTCCTGTGGGGGCTGGTGATGTTCTTCATGATGATCTGGTGGCACGGCGCGGGCGAGCAGAACCTGTCCAACGAGGCCTACCGCATCACGCCCGCGCAGTTCTCCGAGAAGACCAGCGCGATGATCGAGCAGCACAAGGTGCGCGAGGAGTCCGGCATTCCCGTGGTGCGCCCGCCGCCCGGCAGCGAGGTGTACCTGCTCGGGCGGCTGTGGCAGTGGTATCCGATCCTCGAGCTGGAGAAGGACCAGACCTACCGGCTGCACATCTCGGCGCTGGACTGGCAGCACGGCTTCTCGCTGCAGCCCGTGAACATCAACCTGCAGATCCACCCGGGCTACGAGATGGTGGTCACGCTCACCCCCGACGAGGCGGGCGAGTACACCATCGTGTGCAACGAATTCTGCGGCATCGGCCATCACACGATGGTCGGCAAGATCCACGTCGTCGAGTGAGGAGGGAAGACCATGGCTGACGCGAGCTTGTTCCGGTCCTGCCCCGTCACCGGGCTGAAGGTGGATCTGCGCGCCGAGGCGCTGATCAAGGCCAACGCGGTGGCGGCGGTCGTGTTCCTCGCGGTCGGCGGCATCTTCGGCCTGCTGGTGGCGCTCACCCGCTGGCCGGCGGTCCACATCCTGCCCGCCGACTGGTTCTACCTGGTGCTCACCGCGCACGGTCTCGACGTGCTGCTGGTGTGGATCATCTTCTTCGAGATGGCGGTGCTCTACTTCGCATCCGCGATCCTGCTCAACTCGCGCATCGCGACGCCGTGGCTCGCATGGATCGCGTTCGCGATGATGCTTGTCGGCGCCATCGTCACGAACGTCGCCGTGCTGCAGGGCAACTCGAGCGTGATGTTCACCTCGTACGTGCCGATGCGCGCCGAGCCGCACTTCTACGCCGGCATCATCCTGTTCGCGGTGGGGGCGCTGATCGGCTGCGGCATCTTCTTCGGAACCCTGGTGATCGCGCGCGAGGAACGAACATACGAGGGGTCCATTCCGCTGGTGACGTTCGGCGCGCTGACCGCCGCGATCATCGCGGTCTTCACGATCGCGTCGGGCGCGATCATCCTCATCCCCACGCTGCTGTGGTCCCTCGGATACGTCGAGAACATCGACCCGCTGATGTACAAGACCGTGTGGTGGGCGATGGGGCACTCCTCGCAGCAGATCAACGTCTCGGCGCACGTCGCCGTGTGGTACGCGATTGCGGCGATGGTACTCGGCGCGAAACCGATCTCGGAGAAGGTGAGCCGGCTCGCGTTCCTGATGTACATCCTGTTCCTTCAGCTCGCGAGCGCGCACCACATGCTGGTGGAGCCCGGAATCAGCTCGGAGTGGAAGATCTTCAACACCAGCTACGCGATGTACCTCGCGGTGCTGGGCTCGATGGTGCACGGCATGACCGTGCCCGGCTCCATCGAGGCGGCGCAGCGCCGCCACGGCTTCGACAACGGCCTGTTCGAGTGGCTGCGCAAGGCGCCGTGGGGCAACCCGGCCTTCTCCGGCATGTTCATGTCGCTGGTGATGTTCGGCTTCCTCGGCGGCATCTCGGGTGTCGTGCTCGGCACCGAGCAGCTCAACCTGATCATGCACAACACCCTCTACGTGCCGGGTCATTTCCACGCGACGGTGGTCGCGGGCACCACGCTCGCGTTCATGGCCATGACCTACCTGGTAGTACCACTGATCTTCCGCCGCGACCTGGTGCTCAAGTCGTGGGCGAAGTACCAGCCCTACGTGTTCGGCATCGGGGTCGCCGGCATCTCGCTTTTCATGATGGGCGCCGGCACGCTGGGCGTGTCGCGCCGGCACTGGGACATCACCTTCGCCGACGCGCCGCTGCCCTTCGATTACCCGGCCGCCGCATTCTTCATGATGGGGCTGAACGGCATCGCGGCGGTGCTCGCGGCCGCCGGCGGCGCGATGTACGTGATCGTCGTCGTCGGCTCGATCCTGTTCGGGCGCAAGCTGGGCGAGGAAGACCGCACGCTGGACCTGCTGCAGGCACCGGCGGCGACCGGCGGCGCACGCGCGGAGGCGGCAGCCGTCGGTCATTACGGCAGTGCCGGAACGCTGCGCATCCCCGGCACCGCGGTGCTGGTGGGCGTGTTCTTCACGTCCTTCGTCCTCTACTACTTCGTGAACTGGAAGTACCTCTCGGAGGTGTGGCCGCTGCGCTGACGCGCGGCGCCGGAGGAGCCGTGCGCAATCGTGCTTCGCGCGTGCACCCCGGGCTGTCTCCTCCCGGCGCCGGGGAAGGACAGGCCGGGGGGATCGGCAACGAGCCCGCGAACGGTGCTCATCGCCGTAGCGGGCTCCGGGCGACAGGTCGACAGGGAGATGCCGCGATGACGCAAACGCTCAGGCTGGTCATGACACTTTCGAAGCTGCGCATCGGCTTCGTGATCATGCTGTGCGCGCTGGCAGGCATCGCGGTGGCGCCTGGCCCGGCCCCCGGGCTTGCCGCGACCGCCGTGCTCGCGCTCAGCGTGCTGCTCTCGTCGGGCTGCGCCGGCGCGTTCAACCACTACGTCGAGCGCGACCTGGACCGGCGCATGACCCGCACGCGCAGGCGGCCGTTCGCGAGCGGGCGCCTCGCGCCGGGCTGGCGCTGGCCGGCGCTGTTCACCGGCCTGCTCGCACTGGCGGTGGCGGGCGCCGCGATCGCGACGAACGCGGTGGCCGCGGGCTACGTGTTCCTGGGCGCGTTCACGTACGGCGTGGTCTACACGCTGTGGCTGAAGCGGCGCACGGTGTGGAACATCGTCTGGGGCGGCCTGGCCGGCAGCTTCGCGGTGCTCGCGGGCGCGGCGGCGGTGGACCCGTCCCCGGGGCCGGCCGTCGTCGCGCTGGCGCTCGTGCTGTTCTTCTGGACGCCGCCGCACTTCTGGAGCCTCGCGTTCGTGTACAAGGACGACTACGCACGCGCGGGCGTGCCGATGCTGCCGTCGGTGGCCGGCGAGGCGGTCGCGGCGCGCATCGTGCTCGCGCACACCGTCGCGCTGGTCGCGTGCTCGGTGGTGCCGTTCTTCCACGGCATGGGCGCCGTCTACCTCGCCGGCGCAGTGGCCGGCGGCGCGTGGTTCCTCGCCACCAGCGTGCGCTTCGCGCTGCGGCCTTCGCGCGACACCGCACGGCGCAACTTCCGCGCATCGCTCGCGCAGCTCTCGCTGCTGCTCGCGGGCGCGATGCTGGACGCCGCCATCTGAGGCGCGCGTGTGACGGCATGCAGCACGATCCCAACGCCAGGGCTGCCCACGACCCCATCGCCGCGCGGCGTCGCGTTGCCGCGCTGCTGCTCGCGCTGACGGCCGCGGCACCCGCCGCCGCCTTCGACCAGGCGCAGGCACAGGCGGCAAGCCGCGCGGCGGTGGGGAAGGTGGTCGCGGACCGGGTGCTGCGCGATGGCGAGGGTCACGAGGTGGCGCTCGCAGGCTTTCGCGGGCGGCCGCTCGTCGTGAGCCTCGTCTACACGAGCTGCTACGGGAGCTGCAGCATCATCACGCGCCGCCTCGCGCAGGCCGTGGAGGTCGCTCGCGACGCGCTGGGCGAGGACCGCTTCGGCGTGATCACCGTGGGCTTCGACACCGCCAACGACACGCCGGGGCGCATGGCTCACTACGCCCGCCGGCAGCGCATCGGCGACGCCGGGTGGCGGGTGCTGAGCGGCGACGCGGCCACGGTGAACGCCCTCGCGGCGGACCTCGGCTTCAGCTTCGCTCCGTCACCCCGGGGCTTCGACCACGTGAGCCAGGTGACGGTGCTCGACGCCGACGGCCGCGTGTACCGCCAGGTGTACGGCGACGGCTTTCCGACGCCGGCACTGGTGGAGCCGCTGAAGGAGCTGGTGTTCGGCACCGCGGCGCGCGCAGCGACGCTGGACGGCTGGGTGAACGGGCTGAAGCTTCTGTGCACCGTGTACGACCCGTCGGCCGACCGCTACCGCTTCGACTACTCGGTGTTCGTCGGCGCGTTCGTCGGGATCGTGTGCCTGGGCGCGGTCGCGGTGTTCGTTGTGCGCGCGTGGTCGGATGGGCGTGGACGGCCCGCCGCCTGAAGCCGCCGCCGCGGCACGCGCCGCGAGCGGGCCGGCGCCCGGTGCGGCGCGGCGCGCGCCGTCGCTAGTGCGCCGCACGCTGGCCAGGCTCTTCGATCGCGCCGGGGACGCGCTCGAGTCAGCCTTCGGGCCGGCCGCGAATCCGCTGTCCCAGCTCGGCGCGCTCGGCTGGTTCTTCTACTGGATCGTCGCCGTCAGCGGCATCTACCTGTACGTGTTCTTCGACACCGGCGTGCACGACGCGTACGCGTCGGTGGAACGCATCACCCACGAGCAGTGGTACGTCGGCGGCGTGATGCGCAGCCTGCACCGCTACGCGTCCGACGCGCTGGTGATCGTGGTGCTCGCGCACCTGCTCGTCGAGTGGGCTCACGATCGCCTGCGCGGACCGCGCTGGTTCGCGTGGACCACCGGCGTCGCGCTGCTGTGGCTGCTGTTCGCGGCCGGCATCACCGGCTACTGGGTGGTGTGGGACGATCTCGCCCACTACGTCGCGCTCGCGACCAGCGAGTGGCTGGACGCACTCGGCCTGTTCGGTCAGCCCATCGCCCACAACTTCGTCGACGACAGCACGCTGAGCGGACGTTTCTTCACGCTGATGGTGTTCATCCACATCGCGGTGCCGCTGATCATGCTGTTCGCGATGTGGATCCACATCCAGCGCGTGAGCCGGCCCGCGGTGAACCCGCCGCGCGCGCTGGCGCTGGGCACCCTCGCCGCGCTGCTCGCGCTGTCGCTCGCGAAGCCCGCCGTGAGCGGGCCGCCGGCCGATCTGTCGCGGGTGCCCGCGGACGTCGCGCTGGACTGGTTCTACCTCGGATTCCTGCCGCTCAAGGACCGCCTCTCCGGCGGCGTCACCTGGGCGGTCGTCGCGACGGGCACGCTGGTGCTGCTGCTCGCGCCCTGGATCCCCCGGCGCCGGCGCCGGGCGGTCGCGACGGTGCAGCTCGACGAGTGCAACGGCTGCGCGCGCTGCGCCGCCGACTGCCCGTACGGCGCGATCGAGATGCGCCCGCGCAGCGATGGCGCTGCGTTCGCGCAGGAAGCGGTCGTGCGCACCTCGCTGTGCGTGAGCTGCGGGATCTGCGTCGGCGCCTGTCCCACCGCGAGCCCGTTCAGCCGCCGGCGCCGGCTGGTCGCCGGGGTGGAGCTGCCGGATGTCCCGGTGGATGAGCTGCGCGCGCGCTGCGAGGCCGCGGCAGCGGCGCTGGCGGGCGACGCGCGGGTGCTGGTGCTCGGCTGCCGCCACGGGGTGGACACGCGCGCGCTGGCCGGCGACGGCGTCGCCGTGATCGAGCTGCCCTGTGCCGGCATGCTGCCGCCGCCGTTCCTGGACTTCCTGCTCATGCGCGGCCACGTGGACGGCGTGTTCCTCACCGGCTGCCGCGAGGGCGAGTGCCACGAGCGTCTCGGGATCCAGTGGACGCGCGCACGCATCGCCGGCGAGCGCGACCCGTACCTGCGCGCCCGGGTGCCGCGCGAGCGGCTCTGCCTGCACTTCGCGGGCCGCACCCGGCTCGCCGCGACCCGCGACGCGCTGGCCGGCTTCCGCTCGCGGCTGAGCGGACTGCCGGCGGCGGGGACGAGCGCGGCGAAGGACGCATGCTGATGGCGGATCCCGTTCGCGTCGGCGGCCAGATCGTCGCCTATGCCGTGTTCTTCGCGGTGGTGGGCGTGCTCTCCACGGCGCCCGCGTACTCGCCGCTGCCGCCGGGCACCGCGATGCTGCGGGTGAGCTTCAGCCACGCGGGGGAGCGGGTGGAGCCGTGCCGGCGCTACACGCCCGAGGAGATCGCTGCGATGGCGCCGAACATGCGCCGCACGCTCGACTGCTCCCGCGAGCGCGTGCCGCTCGCGCTGGAGCTCAGCGTGGACGGCGAGGTCGCGCTGTCGCGCGAGCTGCCGCCCTCGGGGCTCGCCGGCGACGGCGCGTCCACGGTCTACGCGCGCATCGTGCTGCCGGCGGGCCGCCATCGCGTGCTCGCACGGCTGCGCGACACCCGCCGCGCCGCGGGCTTCGACCACGAGGGCGCGTTCGAGCTCGACCTCGCGCCCGGCGACAGCCGCGTGCTGGGCTTCAGCCCGCGCGACGGCGGCTTCCGCGTGCTGTAGGTAGCCTGCGGACATGACCCTGATCGCGTGGCGCACGGACTTCGAGACCGGGATCTCCGACGTGGATCACGAGCACCGCGCGCTGGTCGCGTTGATCAACGAGCTGCCGGCTGCGCTGGACGCCGGCCCCGGCGTCGCCGCACGCGACGTGCTGGGCGACATCCACGCGGGCATCTCCGCTCACTTCGCGCTCGAGGAGCGCCTGATGCGCGAGAACCGCTACGACGAGTACCGCGAGCACAAGGCGGACCACGACCGGCTGCTCGACGAGCTGCGCGACCTGATGGACGACTTCGAGGAGGGCCGCTGGGTTGACCGCGACGCGTTCGCCGCGCGCGTCGCCGACTGGTTCACGGTGCACTTCAGGACCCGCGACGCGAGGCTCCACCGGAGGATGGGCTGAGCCGCTCTTGTTTGCGGCGCCGGGTGTTCACCGCGCAACGGTGCATCGCCGAACGCCGGAACCGGAGAGAAACAGGAGATCGACAATGAACATCGCAGTACGGCACCTGGACGTTCCCACGACAGCGCCCGACGGCGACCTCACGCACCGGGGGCGGCGACAGGTCGCGGCGTGGCTGCTGGTGTGCTGCGCGCTGGTGGCGTCCATGGTGGTGCTGGGCGGCGTCACGCGCCTGACCGGATCGGGACTGTCCATGGTCACGTGGGAGCCCGTGCACGGCGTGGTGCCGCCGATGAGCGACGCGGCCTGGGAAGAGGAGTTCGCGCGCTACCGCGCGTCGCCCGAGTACCGGCACAGGAACGCGGGCATGGACGTCGACGGCTTCAAGCGCATCTTCTGGTTCGAGTACGCGCACCGGCTTCTGGGCCGCACGGTGGGCGTGGTCTTCGCGCTGCCGCTGCTGTGGTTCCTGTGGCGGCGGCGAATCGAGCCGCGCCTCGCGCCGCGCCTGGTCCTGATGTTCGTGCTGGGCGGTGCGCAGGGGCTGCTCGGCTGGTGGATGGTGAAGAGCGGCCTGGTCGACGAGCCGCGGGTGAGCCAGTACCGGCTGGCGGCGCACCTGGGCCTCGCGGTCGCGCTCTATGCGTGGATGCTGTGGACCGCGCTCGCGGTGCTGCGCGGGCCCACGGCTTCGCCTCGCCCCGCCGCGCTCGCGCGCCCGGCGCTGGCGCTGCTGGCGCTCGCCTTCGTCACCGTGCTCTCGGGCGCGTTCGTCGCCGGCCTGCACGCCGGGCTGGTGTACAACACCTTCCCGTCCATGGGCGGGCACTGGCTGCCGCCCGAGATCGCGGCGCTGTCGCCCGGCTGGCGCAACGTGTTCGAGAACGTCGTGACGGTGCAGTTCCAGCACCGCGTGCTGGCCTGCGCGCTGCTGGCCGCGACGCTGGCGCTGTGGGTCGCGTGCGTGCGGCGCCCGGCATCGCCCCCCGCGCGGGCCTGGGCACACGCGCTGCTGGGCGCGGTGCTGGCACAGATCGCACTCGGCATCGCGACGCTGCTCGCGCACGTTCCGGTGAGCCTCGCGGCGCTGCACCAGGCCAACGCGCTGGCCGTGATGACCGCGGCGACGGGGCTCGCGTTCGCGCTGCGCACGCCACGGGGCTGACGCCCGGGAGCGCGGGGCCGACGCGTCGAATCGCTCGCACCCGGCACGTACCTGGCACATTGCGCGGCCGCCAGGGCCCGCCCCGAACGGTTGACAGGATGGTGAAAGAGGGCTTCCTGCGCGTCTTCACCTCGCTGCGCCGAAGACGCGGCTTCCGGCTTGATCCGGACATCAAGCGCTGACGTCCTTGATGTCTGCCGGTGCATCCCTGCACCGGACGCAGCGCTCGCGGCCGCGCTTCAGAAGAAGCAGATCTGCAGCCCGAGGCCGATCAGGAACGCCGCGCCGACGCCGCCGAGCACCGAGCGCGCGGTCGCGCTGCGCGCGATGCGCCGCGCCAGCGTGCCGCCGGTGAACGCGACGAGCACGTCCGCGGGCACCGCGGTGAGCGGAATCAGCAGGCCCAGCAGCAGCACCTGCAGCACCAGGTGGTCCGAGTCCTGGTTCACGAACTGCGGCAGGAACGCGAGGAAGAACAGCGCCGTCTTCGGGTTCAACACCTCGACCAGCACGCCCTGCGCGAAGATCCGCCAGCCCGACTGCCGGTTCACCGCGTGGGTGTCGCCCAGCGTCTCGTGGCGCGAGCGGAAGGTCTGGATTCCGAGGTAGATCAGGTACGCGGCCCCGGCGACGGTGATCGCGCGGAACAGCTCGGGCGAGTACGCGAGCGCAGCCGACAGGCCGACCGCGGCGGCGACCGCGTGCAGCGCGCCGCCGGTGGCGAGTCCCGCCGCCGACACCAGTCCGGCGGTGCGGTCCTGGCCGATGCTGCGCGAGAGCACGTACAGCATCGACGGCCCGGGGGAGGCGCTCAGCGTGAAGCCCGCGAGCATGACGAGCAGGATCGTCTGTTCCGAAGGCATGGTCTGTTTCCTCTTTGAGCGGGTGAAGGGCGCCGTCAGGCGGCCTCGGCGAGCGGCGCGCGGCCGATCTCGAACGGATTGCCCTGCGGGATCGGGAACGGCAGGCGCAGCAGCCCGCGCGCGTGGCGCTCCCGCAGGTACGGGAAGTCCCTCAGCAGCTGACCGAGCAGGTG
This sequence comes from uncultured Gammaproteobacteria bacterium, assembly GCA_965365655.1. Taxonomy (GTDB): domain Bacteria; phylum Pseudomonadota; class Gammaproteobacteria; order HK1; family HK1; genus JBFHNV01. The sequence continues at coordinate 18,789 of CBDUCN010000035.1, forward strand.
GTGCCCCGCGCGCACGGGCCGGTAGGCCGGGCGCTGGCCGGGCGGCACGAGCCGCGGAACCGGCGCGACCACCGCGTCGTAGTCGGCCGCGACGAAGAACGGCAGCGAGAAGCGCTCGCGGCCGTCGTTCACGACCCTGTGAAGCGTCGCCTTGAGCCGCCCGTTGGTCCACGCCTCCATCATGTCGCCGATGTTGACGGTGAACGCGCCTTCCACGGGCGGCGCCTCGATCCACCGGCGATCGGGGCTCAGCACCTCGAGCCCCCGCCCGCCCTGGTGCAGGATCGTGAAGCACTCGTAGTCGGTGTGCGCGCCCATGTTCATGTCGCAGGACGCCGTCACCCCCCGGTTCTCGCGGTAGTGCAGCAGCCTCAGCTGCGACGTGGGCTTCTTCATCGCATCCGTGAACGTGCCCTCGGGCAGGTCCAGGTAGATCTCGAAGCCGCGGCACATCGCGCGCCCGACGTTCGCCACGGCGTCGTAGTAGCCGCTCACGGTCGACCGGAAGCCGGCCTGGTCGGGCCACACGTTCGGGCCCAGCAGGCAGTGGCCGCCGCGCACGTCCGGGTCGTCTGCCGGGAGATCCAGCGCGAGATCGAAGGCCTCGTAGTGGCGCGCGCCTTCGTCGGCATACAGACCCTGCTCGGACTGCGGCACGTAGCCGCGGTGGTTGCGCGAACGCCCGATGTAGTACCCGAGCTTCTCCTCGAGCGGGCGGCGGAACCACGCCGCCGCCTGGCGGTAGACCGCGTCGATACGCCGCTGCTCGATGCCGTGGCCCTCGACGTAGAGGAAGCCGTGCTCCTCAGCCGCGCGGCCGAGCGCGTGCGCCGCCCGGCGCCTGGCCCGGGGGTCGCTTGCGAGCAGGGGGGCGATGTCCACCACCGGCAGCGACGGCGCCTGCCGGCCGCGGGCCGCGCGGTGCGCGGCACCGCCGGCCCGGGTCGGCAGCGGCTGCACGCGGTGCGTTTCTGTCCGGGTCATGGTGCGCTCCTGGGTTCTCTACTGGCCGCGCGCACGTGCGCGGATGCTTCTGTATCGGCAGAAAAGGTGATGGGTTTCACACTTTTAGCGCACGAATTTTCGGGCCGGGAACGGGGTTCGAGCGCCCGCCCCGCAACGGCCCGGAAGCTTGCGAAAACAATGAGATGGCGATTAATGACCCGAACGGGGGTTGTCCCGCGGATGACCGGCGGCTGCGCTCCGACGGCCGGCGCAGGAACGCGCGTCCCGACCGGGATGCAGCCGCTACAATCGGATCACAGGTGGCGTGCAGGAATTCGGGCCGGCGCCGGCGCCCGCGGCGGGCGCCGCACGGCGAGTCCGCAGCTGCGCCCCGCGGGTCGCGCCGGCTTCGGGCGCACACGAGCGCCCAGGCGCGCTGGAGCTCTCAGGTCGGAGGGCCGAGCCGGCAACCACGATGCCCCGCACGTCGACCCAGCTCGTTGCGACCAGCGACGCCTACGAGGCGCTCGGCGGGCAGGCCCACTATCTCGACATCATCCGCGAGCTCGCGATCGAGATCCTGCGCGGGTACTCCGTCGACGAGCTGCTGTGGCTGGTCGCGAGGAACACCATCGCGCGCCTGGGCTTCGAGGACTGCGTGATCTACCTGCTCGACGAGGAGCGCCAGGTCCTCGTGCAGCGGGCCGCCTTCGGCCCGAAGAGCCCCGAAGGCGAGACCATCGTCAACCCCATCGAGATCGCGGTCGGCGACGGCATCGTCGGCACGGTCGCGCGCACCAGACAGCCCGAGCGCGTCCACGACGTGCGCGACGATCCGCGCTACATCGTCGACGATCAGGCGCGCCGCTCGGAGCTCGCGGTGCCGATCGTGCACGAGGAGCGCGTCATCGGCGTGATCGACTCGGAGCACTCGCAGCCCGGCTTCTACACCGACGAGCACTGCGCGATGCTGATCATCATCGCGTCGATGGCGTCGAGCCGACTCGCCGCGGCCCTGACCATCGAGCAGCTCAACGAGACGGTGGCCGAGCTCGAACGGGCGCGCAACGCGCTGAAGCGTGAGGAGCGGCGCTACCGCGATCTCTACAACCAGCACCCGTCGATGTTCTTCAGCGTTGATGCCGGCGGGCTGATCGTCTCGACGAACGACTACGCGTGCCAGGAGCTGGGGCTCGCGCGCGAGCAGATCGAGCGCCGACGCCTGTCCGACGTCGTGCGCGCCGCGAGCGAGCCCGGCAGCGACGCGCACGTCGCGGCCTGCATCCAGCGCCCCAACGAGATCCGGCGCTGGGAGGGCAGCATCGTGCATGCCCACGGCAACCAGCGCTGGCTGCGGCTGACCGCGCGCGCCCTCGCCACCGCGCCCCCCGAGCCCGAGGCGGTGCTGATCGTGGCCGAGGACGTCACCGAGGCGCGCGACCTGTCGATGGAGCTCGAGTTCAACGCGACCCACGACTGGCTCACGGGGCTCTACAACCGCCGCGCGTTCGAGCGCCACCTCGAGGCGGCGATCGGACAGGACCGCTCGCGCGAGGCCGGGCACGCGCTGTGCTTCATCGACCTGGATCAGTTCAAGGTCGTGAACGACACCTGCGGCCACGCCGCCGGCGACGCGTTGCTGCGCCACGTCTCGCACTGCTTCGAGCAGCACGTGCGCAAGTCCGACGTCGTCGGGCGCATCGGCGGCGACGAGTTCGCGGTGCTGATGCACGACTGCTCGCTCGACGACGCGAGGCGCTCCGCACGCGGCCTCGTCGATCTCCTGTCCGGTGAGCCGTTCCACTGGAACGGGCACGCGTTCTCGGTCGGGGCCAGCGTCGGGATCTGCGCGCTGGACGTCGGCGGCGGCAGCGTCGACGAGGTGTTCTCGGCGGCCGACGCCGCGTGTCTCAGCGCCAAGGAGCACGGCCGCAACCGCGTGCACGTGTTCCGCGAGCGGGACGAGGCGCTCACGCGGCGCAAGGGCGAGAGCCGCTGGATCTACCGCATCACCCGCGCGCTGTCCGAGGACGCGTTCGAGCTGCACTACCAGCCGCTGCAGGCTCTCGCGGATCCGGACGGGGACGAGCGGCACGCGGAGATCCTGGTGCGCATGCGCGACCCGGACGGCGGGCTGGTGTTTCCCGACGCGTTCATCCCGGCGGCCGAGCGCTACGGTCTCGCGGTGAGGCTGGACGCCTGGGTCGTGGAGCGTGCGCTGGCCTGGATCGGGGGCGCGGGCGCTGCCGTCTCGCCGGCCACGACGTGGTCGATCAACCTGTCGGGAGCGACCGTCGGCGACTACGAGTTCCTCGATCTCCTGATCGAGCGACTCGCCGCCAGTGGCGTGCCGCCGTCGAAGCTGTGCTTCGAGATCACGGAGACGGCCGCGATTGCCGACCTGGTGCGCGCCCGGCGCTTCATCGAGCGGCTCAAGGATCTGGGCTGCCGCTTCGCGCTCGACGACTTCGGCATCGGGCTGTCCTCGCTCGCGTACCTGAAGTCGTTCCCCGTGGACTTCCTGAAGATCGACGGCGTGTTCATCAAGGACATCAACGCCGACCCGGTGAGCGCGGCGATGGTGCGCTCCATCAACGACATCGGGCACCTCACGGGCAAGAAGACGGTCGCCGAGTACGTGCACGACGAGGCGGTGCTGCGCGCCGTGCGGGCGCTGGGCGTGGACTACGCGCAGGGCAACGCGATCGCGAGACCGGGCCCGCTCGCCGGGATCGTGCCGCCCGCGGGCTGAGGTTCCGCATCGCGCCCGCGACTTCGCCCGGTCCGACGACACACGCCGCGCGTGAAAGGGCGCCGCGCGCCGCCCGGCCTCAGTGACTCGTCCCGCGCTCGCGCGTGATCTTGTTCCAGACGTTGTACTTGCCCGACGGCTTGACCATCGGGATGCGCTTCACCTCCTCCAGCGTCTCGGCGTCGTACACCACCAGCGCGCCGTCCATGTCCCAGATGCTGACGAGCGCATGGCGCCCGTCGCGGGTGAACTCGACGTGGGCCGCGGTCCGGCCGGGGGCCGGGCGCAGCGTCTTCACGATCTCCAGCGTCTGCTTGTCGATCACGTGCACCGCGTCGCGATCCTTGCCGAAGAACACGTCCGTCCATGCATAGCGGGTCCCGTCGTGGCTGCGCATGAAGAAACCGGGGCCGAGCGTCGGGATGCGCTTCACGACCTGCCAGGTCCCGGTCTCGATGACCGTGATCTCCGCCTTCTTCAGATTCGGGGTCGCCAGCACCGTGCGTCCGCCCCGCTCCCAGGTGATCCCGGAGCCGAGGTGCGGCAACCCGGTCAGGTCCACGTCGGCGATCTTGCGCCCGACGAGCAGGCTCACGACCTGGCCGTTGCGCGCGTTGCGCGCCGCGCCCACCAGGTTGTCGTAGCCGGGGTCGAAGAAGAAGTCGTCCAGGTAGTCGTCGAGGCGGATGCGGCGCACCGGAAAGCGCTCCTCGACCTTCGGCGGGCCCTCCACCCGGTAGTCGTGCACGCGGCCGTAGTACGCCGGCTCGTCGGCATACTGGATCTCCCACACCTCGGTGAGATCCTTGAGCGCCGCGATGAAGCTCCGGCGCGGCGCCGCGTCGTACACCGCGCTCACGCGCGACGAGTTGCCGTGCCCGTCATCGACCGGGATCACCTTCTCGAGCCGCAGGTCCGACGCGCGCAGCAGCACCAGCGTGTGCGGCAGGTAGTTGCCCACCATCACGTAGCGCCCGTCGCCGGACGCGGCCAGGTTGCGGGTATTGATGCCGGCACGCACCTCGACGACGGTCTTCAGGGTGTAGAGGTCGAACTTCGAGATCCAGCCGTCACGCGAGGCGAGGTACGCGAAGCGCCCGTCCGGGGAGAACTTCGGCCCGCCGTGCAGCGCGTAACGCGACTTGAAGCGGTGGATGGGCTGCAGCCGGTCGCCGTCGAGCACCGTGACGTGATGGTCCCCCGACTCCACGACGAGGAACAGGTTCAGCGGATCGGCGTCGTACACCGGCGTCGCGCCGGCGTCCGGCTCGTCGTGCACGACCCGGCTGGCCGCGATCGCGTCGGCGTCCCATGACGGGATCGTCGACAGCGGGGTGTACACGTGGCTCACCACGGCGTCGATCTCCGCGGCGCTCAGCACGCCGCCGAAGGCCGGCATCCGGGTCGCCGGGAGACCGTCCGCGACGGCCGCTGCGGCACGCTCAGGCTTCAGGCGGCCGAGGTTCTCCGGCAGCAGCGCCGGCCCCATGCCGCCCAGCCGATCCGCACCGTGGCACGCCGCGCAGTGGCGCGCGTAAAGCGCCGCGCCGTCGACCGCACCGTGCGTGGCGGACTCGCCGCCCGGAGACGCCGGGGCGGTTGCCGCCGGCGCGCCGGCTCGCACGGGCGGCGTCGCGTGACCGGGCCCCGACAGCAGGATCCCGATGACGGCCACGGCGGCCCGCGCGGCGAGCCGCGCCGCGCGCGGGACCCGACGCCGGCGCGTCATCGCGCGGCGGCGCGGACGGGCGCACGCACCTCGCGGCCGCGCGCGAGCCCGATCTCCGCGTCGTCCAGGTAACACCCCGGGTCCTCGGCCCACAGGTCGCCGCCGGTCTGGAACGCGCGCACCCGGGTGTTGCCGC